>JAVVUQ010000020.1:16997-22336 GCA_036653075.1 Clostridia bacterium
TTAAAACATAAAAAAGTGCGATTATCGCACATAATATACAATAAAGGAGAATAATATGATAAATTTAGATAGTTATACCGATTATTTAAAAAGCGCTTTAGCGGCAGTACTAAGCAAGCATAGTCCAACGGGATATTATACAAGGGTTATGCCTCTAATAAAGGAGTATGCAAACGAATTGGGCGCAGGTTTTTATTTAACAAATAAAGGATGCGCAGTGTTGAGTGTAAAAGGAGAAGATTCAGCAAAAGTAGTTGCATTATCAGCGCATTGCGACACATTAGGCGCAATGGTGCGTAGTATAAGCGATGGTGGAGAAATAGCGTTTACGAAGGTAGGAGGGCCGTTGTTATCCACTTTAGATGGAGAATACTGCACATTAATTACACGTGAAGAAAAGGAAATCACAGGGACATTTCTGTCAAAGAGTCCATCTGTGCACGTGTACGATGATAGCGCAACTCGAACGCACAACGAAACTGATATGTACGTACGATTAGATACAATTGCAAAAACAGCTGAAGAACTACGAGAGTTGGGCGTAGAAAACGGTAATTATATATGCATAGACACAAAAACACAATTTACAGAAAGCGGACACGTAAAATCAAGATTTTTAGATGATAAAGCGAGCGTAGCGGCTATTTTAACAGTTTTAAAATACCTAAAAGATAATGATTTAAAGCCAAAATACGATACCAAGATAATATTTACAGTGTACGAAGAAGTAGGACACGGAGCAAGTTGGTTGCCAGAGGGCATATCTGAAATGGTAGCGGTTGATATGGGTTGCGTAGGTTTAGATTTATTATGCACGGAACAAAATGTATCAATATGCGTAAAAGATAGTACAGGGCCATACGATTACGCATTGACGAACAAATTAATACATTTAGCTAAAGAAAATGGGATATCATACGCAGCAGATATATATCCACACTATGGATCAGATATAGGGGCAGCGAGAGAGGCGGGATACGACATAAAAGGCGCGCTAATCGGCACAGGCGTACAAGCGTCGCACGGAATGGAACGCACGCACTTAGACGGACTGAAAAACACAATGGCGCTAATAATAGCATATTTAACAAACGATTAAAAACACATAACAATTACAAATTGCAAAGCAGATAATACAAATTGCAAAGCAGATAACATAAATTGCAAAGCAGATAATACAAATTGCAAAGCGTGTAATAAATCATAAATCAAAATTTAAACGATGTTTATAGTAATTTAATATAATGTACAATAAAAAGGCGGACAAATACGTTCGCCTTTTTTATTGGCAGTAGCAAAACATAAAAGATAGAGTAAGAAACTAAAAAATAAATAAATAAAAATATATAAAAATCGAAATAAATCGAAATAAAAATAAATAAAAAGCGAATAAAATAGAAATAAATCGAATAAAATCGAATAAAATCGAAATAAATCGAATAAAATCGAATAAAAAGCGAAATAAAAGCGAAATAAAGAATATTATAAAAAACGAACAAATAATATAAAAAAACAAATATTATTTAATTAATTTTGTCGTTTGGCAAAAATAATTTTCGTATAATGTTATCTTATTGTTTATTATGAAATAATTATAATATATTTATTAAAATTAGTTGACAAATCTTGATATTATTGGTAATATTAATATAGAAGTATCAATTTACTATTAGGCAACATAGGGGTAAAAGTGTGTCAAAGGTATTATGATACCATATTACATAGGAGGGCATGCAAAGGGTATATTATTATATTATAAATCGCATATTGAAGTATTAAGAACTTATAAAATAAGCGAATGTTGTAATCATTTGTTTACTGATTTAGTTACTATGACATAAGCGACAAGGTTGCAATGCGAATAGGTAATCAATTAAGTTTTTATACGAATAGGGTCTATCGATTAAATGAATTAACTAAAGTGTAATATTTAGTTATAAAACAATGATTTAGAATTATATTTGTTAAATCAAGACAAAATGATATTAATTTATGATTGTTTGACGAATCAAAGAGGAGTTATTGTTTAAGTTTATTAATCGTGCGAATGCAGTTTTTTACAGTTACGCTAAAAAAATATATTATTGTAGCGTAAAATTCTTACTTAATATTACAGTTGCAAAAAGTAAATTTGTCATATCGTGATTTTGCTATACATAGTAAATACGTATAAGGCAAAATTTGGTGTAATTATTTAATTTTATTAATTAATAAAATAATTAAGATATATTAAAATATACATCTATTTTGTTATACGCAAAAAATAAAAATGAAAATAGTTATAGTATTATAGGATATACATATTATTTTTACGATTAAGGTTAACAATAGGCAAAAAAGGTATTAAAATTCACATTGATTAAATAGAGAGGCTGCTATTTGAGCAACGAGTGAAATTGCGCATTGGGTGACCGCAAGCCATTAATATATGACAACATAATATCAAGTAGAAAAAATTTTCCAATTCAAAAAGATAAAAGTATTTATAAAGTATTTATAAGTACAAGCTTAAAACAACAAAAAATTCTATAAATAAAATGATTATGAAAAATAAAATTTTCAAGACATTCAAATAGCATCACTCAACGAATTTGCAATGCAAAATATACAAACAAGTCGAAAAATTTGAAAAGTGATAAAAAGTTTGAAATGAAAGAAAAAAAAAGAATTGGGGTATACAAACGAATGCTTATGGCTTAAAAACAAATGCATTGGAGGATAAAATGAAATTTAAAAAGAAGGGTTTTACGTTAGTAGAATTAATGATCGTCATTGTAATTATTGGAATACTTGCCGCTGTCATTATTCCAACAGTAACTAACGCAATAGAAAAAGCAAAAATAGCGGCTGATAAATCTGATTTACATAATATGAATATGATCATTGAACAGTATAAAATTGAAGAAAATCTTTCCGCAGTAGATATTCACGTGGCGTACAGCGCTTTAGTAGGCGATAAACAGTACGACTTAAAATCTACGGCAAAAGATTCAAGCTATTGGTTCAACGAAAATACACAAAAAATAGAGTATTATAACACGAAAGACGTAATAACTAAAAGTATTAAAAATAGTGGCAAATTAAATAATACCTACGCAGCAGCAGAAACAGACCTAAGAGATGAAGTTGGCAAAATTGCACACGATACGAATTTAATCTATATCGACCAAGATGATTCAAATCTATCCAACGCAATCAATGGTATACGCAACCACGCAGGCACAGGCAAAAATTTTAATGAATTTTTGACTTTACTTGATAAAGAAGATGCTAAAGTAAAAGCAATCATTAATGACAATTTTAATCCATCAACCACAATTTATGTTTCAAATATCGAGATGCGTGTAACAAATGATACAAACTATAATATAGTGTTTGCATTAGGTATTAAAAAAATTCCACAATCTCCTTACTCTAAAGACGGAAATTCTAACGATATAAAATTGATTAAAGCAGATAAATCTCCTAAGGATATAAATTTACCTGGTACAGTACGCTATGTTGCAACAGGCGCTTTTAATAAGTTTATTTCAACTACGGAAGGAACAGGCGTTGGACTTAACGTAATTTCAAAACGAATTCTTTTTGATAATGGCAGTATGTCAGCTTATATGGAAAAACATATCAAAAGTGAATCTGTCATTGACAAAGGCGCAATTCCAGAGTTAAAATATAATCCTGATTCTGGTTACACTCAATTAGAACAATGGATAATGACTAATGGTAAGTTATCTATTACATCGACAAATACAGGTATCGATCTGAATAAATGGACACTTGATAAAAACGCTACAATAGGGTATTTAATATTTTCGCCACAAGTGCTTAAATTAAATGAATTTGGAAATTTAAATGATATCATGATTGACAGTTCACGAATCATTCGCACTACGGGCAAATATTCCACATTAGAATATTCGCTTATGGCATATGACAAAAGAGGCAATGTAATTAAATATATCGACAACATCGGCTGCATTAGAGATATTTATGAAACAGTAACAACAACAGAAATAAATTTTACATTACCTAAATTGGCAAATTTAATTGTGGCTGGAGAAACACCTTTTTCAAAGATTTATGTTACTTGTACTAACAATGGAACAGCAATTACTGGATTAACAGTCACTGTTGGAAACGATGGAATAGTTAAAATAACGGGTCTTACAGCATGCAGTAAAGTCAATGTTTCTATTTATTATACGGTGTTAGCTAAAGATGAAACGACTAATGTTTTAACTGATGACATTAAATTATTTGAAAAAGTAATTACTTTGAAATCAGGAACTTAAAAACTAAAAATAAAATGATTATTTACGCATTTAAATAACAAAAACCAAAATTAAAAATGAATAAAACAATTAAAAAATGAATAAATAATTTAATTAAATGAATGAGAAAAATGAATAAAAAACTAATAAATGTATGAATAATTTAATTAAATGAATGAAAAAACTAATAAAAAACTAATAAATGTATGAATAATTTAATTAAATGAATAAGAAAACTAATAAAAAACTAATAAATGTATAAATAATTTAATTAAATGAATAAGAAAATGAATAAAAACAAAAATAAGTACAAAAAACAAATAAAATTAAAAAAATGAATGAAAAACTAATAAATGTACAAAAAATAAATTAATTTAATAAAATCGCATACAAAAATTGAAAATGTATAAATAATTTAATTAAATGAATGAACAAAACAATTTTTCACTGTAAATATAATATATAATTTATTGTATATTATAAATATAAAATTATGAAGGAGAAAATTATGAAAAAAAATAGTATAATACTTATAAGCATACTTTTATTGGTTTGCTTAGTGTTTACCGCTGGATGCGCTCTTGATTTGTCGACAGTTGAATACATTCAAATCTCAAACGCTCCTAAAACAACATATGTACAAAAAGAAACAATTGATTTAACTCAATTTACAATTACAGTAAAATTAAATGGAAATACTACACTGCAAACATTCAACTATGCTCCAGGTTTATTTGAAATCAAGGGTTTTTCTACAGTAAACATTGGCGCATTTAAAGCAATCATTACCTATCAAGGTGTGAGCGCTGTATTTGATTATGAAGTTGTTTCAGCTACCGCTACAAAATTTGCAGGCGGAACAGGAACAAACGCAGATCCTTATTTAATTTCAAATGCAAAACATTGGAACGATATCGACGCTGAATTAACAGCAACTACAACTACAACAAGTGTAAATAATGAAACAAGTGCAGCTGCTGGTACAACTACAGCATCTTCAGATGATACAAATTATAATATTTTAACAACTACAATAACAACAGCTGAAAAAATTACAACAATTATAAC
>JAVVUQ010000021.1:0-7897 GCA_036653075.1 Clostridia bacterium
ACCTTTTTGGATATTTTTTTCATCAGCGCTACCATTTATTAAAAGGACTGTATATTCTTCACTTTGAAATATAAAATATTTTGGAGCGACATCATTGCCCTCAAGGTTTAATTTGTCCAATAATGATGAGTAATTGTTTTTAGCATCAGATATAGCTGCCTTAGCATTAGCTTTTTCAATACTTCCTGTTACGCTTGGAATAATAACGGCAGCAAGTATTCCAATAATTACGATAACTACCATTAACTCAACGAGCGTAAATCCTTTTTTATTTTTCATTCCTTAATTCCTCCGTTTTTTTTAAGTCGAAATAGTGTGGAGTAGTATTTATTTGAATGAAAACTTGTCAATGTCTGAGCTTGGTGAGCAATAATATTTTTATCTAATCTTGTCATATGTATTTGATAAATCATAAAATTCCAAAACAAACTAATTGCAAAGTTTTAAACAATAAAAAAGTCATAATTTTCTTAGGCTGCGTGACATTTAAACGTATATAAACCACAACTATTAATGCAATATTATTTTATCATAATTTTTATTCAATGTAAAGCAATTTTTGCATAATAAGCTTAATCTATTTGTGAAATTCGGAATAATGTTGCGAAAAGCGGAAATTTCTTCAATGTTTAATGAATTTAACATAAAAAATATTGTTTTACTTGTCAGATTTAAAATTGTTATTGTAATGTAAATATATTGCAAAAAGCTTTATATATCAATATTAAAGATTGTTATATTGATTTTAAACACATTATAGTTGTTTTAAAGATTGCTATATTAATTTTAAGTGCTATTATAGTTATTTCAAATACTGTTATATTAATTTTAAATACTATTATGATTACTCTAAAGCAATATTTAATTAGAATATAATACTCTATTTGAATTATGGCAAAAAATTTAAATTCAATTTCCTTACGATAAAATATTGAAGTAATAATAAATAAATTCTATAAAAATTGAAGTAATAATAAAGAAATATCGAAGTAATAATAAAGAAATATCGATGAAATATTGAAGTGATTATAAAAAAATGTCAATAAAATCATAGGCGTAAAATAACAAATTATTTCATTTTATACACATTTAAATTAATATACATTTAACAATTGAGCAATGTGTCAAAATTTAAGCTTTTTATACCGCTTATTTACATCAATGAATTCGACCTATTAATAGTTCTCTTATTTTATCTATAATTATTCATTGATAAATATGCAAAGCCTCTATTAGGCGTATTTATGAGGTATATCCACACCTTATCCACTGTTTATCCCCAATATTTCCCGACTTATCCACAAATGTTATCCACTTATACACAACTATATGAATAAATATAAATACCTATGTATATTTATACATAGGTATTATTTGTCAATTTCTAATAAAAACGATTGAATTTCTTTACGAGAGTGGAGGGTAATTTGAATTATATCGGGGTGTTTGTCAAGTAATTTTAAAATTTTTGGTTTGGAATCTTTTTTGAAGTTATAGACCCATTTTATAAAGCTAAAGTCGAATCGTTCAAGACAGCCGTTGCCCATATCAAAGCGTTGTTTGCCTTTATATTTAAATACTCGTTTAAGCACGCTGATAAGGCAAGTAGAGCGAGGCAAGTCTAAAAAAATAACGCTATCTGCTCGTTGCAGACGTAATTCCATTGTATTTCTATAATTGCCGTCTATAATCCATTCATCTTTTGCGGCGGCGGAGGCAATAAACGATTCCCAATCAGATTTGTCCGATTCTTGCCAGTCGGGTTTCCAATAATATTTATCTAAGTGTATGGCGTTTATGCCAACAATTTTTGATAATGTTACGCTCATAGTTGTTTTTCCGCTACCTGCGCAGCCTATTATCATTATTCGTTTGCCCAACAAAGATTTTGTATAGTGGTTATGTTGTTGTGGTTGCATTATAATTCCTTTATTGTAGTGATGTAAGTAGTGTTACGTATTGTCGTTATGTTCGCCGCCTAATTTAATTAAGGCTCGTAGGCGGTGATTTACGCCGCTTTTTGTTACGTTGCGGTGTAAGTTGGTTAATTCTTCTAAGTTTGCGGAGGGGTTGGCTTTGCGTAATCTTGCGGTTTCTTGTAATGCTTCGCTTAAGTTTTGCAATCCGATTGTTTGGTTGATGTTATCTATCGCTGTGATTTGTTTGGCTGCGGCGTTTATGCTTTTGTCTATGTTTGCTGTTATGCAATTGCTTGTTCTATTTGCCTCCGCGCGTATGCTGCGCGCAGCGATTGAATTTTGCATTGCCATTACGGCTTTGCTTGCGCCATAAAAGGCTAACAAGTCGCTTATGCTTTCGCTATCTTTAAAGTAAACCAACTGTTTATCTTTTCGATAGGATAGTTTTGCGTCAAATCCGTAGTCGGCAAATAAATTGACTGTATCTAAAGCTAACTCTAATGTTACAAGGGATAATTCCATATGATAGCCGCCTTTAACTTCGTCGCTTAGTTCGGTTATTGGTATGCGTACCATTCCGCTACCTAAAAACAGCGCTGTTAGGTAACTTTTAGCGCAACATTCTTTTTCTGTAAAGGTATTTATTATTCCATCGATAAGTTCTATTTCTTTTCCTGTTTTGATTATACCGCAATCAGATAGAAGTTGGCGGCAATTATATATTCTTAAAGTTATATTCTGTGTATTTATAGTTTTTTCTATCTTTAATTTATATAATTCCACTATGTATTTTTCCGCTAACTGCGCCAATTCTGTTATTCTAAAGTGTAATATCAGTCCAAATCCATTTTGGTCGAGGCTTAATTCGCCTAATGTGCGTATAAATGCGGAAATAACCGCTTTTTTACAGCAGGGCGGTAATTTCATTGTATTTATTATTTCTTCTTTTACACTTTGATTGAAGGTCATTGCGCGCTCCATTTATCAATATTTTCAATTGAAAATAGTATAAACTTTTATTTCGTTACCTTTCATTAAAGGTTTACCTTTGTGTTGTCGAGATTGTATCGATAATTCTTCAGTAGAAAATACTTGCGTTATAGTTGTAGAGTTGTCGCAAAGGGCTATGTTATATGGTTTTGTTACATAGTTTGCATAGCTTAAAGCTGTGCCATTTACGCCAAATTCGATTATCTTAACTCCTTTTCTTCGACGTTGAGATATTTCAAAATCGCAGCATAAAACTCGTTTTGCGTGTCCTTTATCTGTAACAAGCGCAATTTCGCCTTCTTCTGTTATTATACCGCCAAAAATAACACTATCAATATCGGCAATCAACATTCCCGCTACGCCGCCTGCAATTCTGCCTTGAGTAGGAATATCGTTAATATCTATATTTAAACACATTCCAAGTTGTGTAACAAGCATTATAGAAGCGTTTTCTTTGCATAAATCTACCGCTATTACGTTATCTTCATATTTTAGTTTCATAACAGTATAAAACTGTGTTTTGGATAGTATACATTCAGAAAAATTACTACGCTTAATCATTCCGCTTTTTGTTATAAAAATGCAGTCCGTTTGTAAAACTTCGTCAAACGAATACATAGCGACTACCTGTTCGTTTTCTGACATTTCGGGAAACATATCCTTAATGAATGTTCCTTTATCTCTATATTTACACTCCGCAATTGTTTGAACGTCTACTTTAAAAGCGTTGCCGTTGCTTGTAAAACCTATAAGGGTGTCTATTGTGGTTGAATTAACTGTATTAATAAAATATTCCGATATAGAGCTATTGGCATTTATTTCCCGATTGGATAAATTATAGTTTTTTTGCGGTATTTTTTTTATATAACCATCGGCTGTTTGCGCTATAATATAATTTTCTACAAGGGGCGTATCGTCGTCGCTAACAATTTTAATTTCATCAGCGTTACTGACAATCACGCTTCGTCTTGCTACTCGGTGATTCTTTTTTATTGTTAATAATTCTGTTTTAATCACGTCGGTAAGTAATTGCTTATCCTTTAATATTGCTGTCAAACGAGCCATTAATTCTCGTAACTGCTTTTGTTCTTCTATTAATTTGTCTACTTCTAATTTGTTTAGCCTAACTAATCGTAAATCTAATATTGCTTGCGCTTGCGCATCGCTTAAATTAAATCTTACTTTAAGTTTTGCTTTTGCATCTGCTGCGCCATTAGCTGATTTTATTATTGCGATTACTTCGTCTATATTTTTTACCGCTATTACTAAACCGCTTAAAATATGGTCACGCTCTTTCGCTTCGTTTAAATCGTACGCTGTCCTATTCGTAACTACTTTTTCTTGATATTGCGTATAATATTTTATTACGTCAAGTAGTCCCATTTGCATCGGCTTTGCATCGGCAATCGCCACCATATTCATTGAAAAACCTATCTCTAAATTAGTGCTTTTATATAATAGTTGCAATACTATGTCAACATCGGCATCTTTTTTTAGTCGCACAACTGCGCGCATTCCGTCTTTGTCTGATTCATCTACTATTTCTGAGATACACGACAACTGCTCTTTATACTTTTCTCTAACATCTAATACTTGCTTTAACCATTCAGATTTGTTTACTTGATAGGGCAATTGCGTTACAACAATATTCTTTTTATCATTTTTGTCCTTTTCAATTGTTACTTTTCCACGTAATATAAATTTCCCCTTGCCCGTTTCATATAAATTCATTAAATCATCAGTAATTATGTAAGCGCCTGTTGGGAAATCAGGCCCTTTTATTATTTTAAGCAGCTCTTTTAAAGTGAGTTTGCGATTGTCTATATACGCTACTACTCCGTCTATTACTTCGGCAAAATTATGCGGTGGTATGTTTGTGGCAAGTCCTACCGCTATTCCACTTGCTCCGTTTACAAGCAAATTTGGATATCGCCCAGGTAACATCTCAGGCTCTTTTCTGCTATCATCATAATTACGACAAAATGGTACCGCTCCTTTGTCTATATCTGCAAGCAACTCTAACGCAAGCGGCGTAAGCTTAGCTTCTGTATACCTCATCGCTGCGGCGCTATCTCCATCAATACTACCAAAATTACCCTGTCCGTCTATTAGTGGCATACATAAACTGAAACCTTGAGCCATTCTTACCATCGCTTGATATATCGAACTGTCTCCGTGCGGATGATACTTACCCATACAATCGCCGACTATTCGCGCGCTTTTAAGATATGGCTTATCTGGAGTTACGCCCATTTCGTACATTGCGTACAATATCCGCCTTTGCACTGGCTTAAGTCCATCTTCAACTCGAGGTAACGCTCTATCCATTATTACGTGCTCGGCATAGGGCATCATAGAATCGTGCATTACTTGCTCCATATCTTTTAATATTAGGTTTGTTCCGTCCGTTTGCTTACCTACTTTTTCAGTCTTTACCATAATTTCTCCATCTCGATAGATAATAATATACCGCTTTTGCCACTATATAAACTAAAGACAACATCGCTGCGCTTTTAACTAAAATGTATATATTTTATTTCTTTGCATCTGTTTTTTTCGTCGCAGCTATTTATTTTTATTTCGTTGAATTTTTAAGAATACAATAAAAAATGAGCGAGATAATGCAAAGTAAATACTTAAAAGTACAATTAAAGGATATGAATTATTTAATATATTTTTCCAAAGTAGCATCTTTATCTTTATTAAAGTCAGCGTGTAATATTATATAATCTTTTCTAACATCGGCGCTATCACCCATTAGTATTGTAGTGATTCGTTCGGCTGCAGCTGCATCATCAAGCGTAACTTGCATAAGCGAGCGAGTTGCAGGATTTAAAGTAGTACTCCAAAGCTGCTCAGGATTCATTTCTCCTAACCCTTTATAGCGTTGCAAAGATGCGGTTTTTCCTACTTTTTCCATAGCCGAAGGCAATTCAATATCATCGTAACAATACAAAATCATATCCTTTTTAAATACTTTATATAACGGCGGCATTCCAATATATACGTGACCGTCAACAAGCAATTCTCGCATATAACGGAAAAAGAATGTCAATAGTATCGCGCGTATATGCGCTCCGTCTTGGTCAGCATCGCTAAGTATTATTATTTTGTCATATTTAAGCAAACTAATATCAAAATTATCGCCTATCGATGTGCCAAGCGCAGTTATTATACTACGAATTTCATCATTTTCTAAAATGGCTTTTAACCGCTTTTTTTCAGTGTTTAATGGTTTACCTTTAAGCGGCAATATAGCTTGAAATTTTCTATCTCTCGCTTGCTTTGCGCTTCCGCCTGCGCTATCGCCTTCAACAATATATAATTCATTTTTACTGTAATCTTTACCTGTGCAACTGCTTAATTTTCCAACTAAATTACTATTATCAATGGAATTTTTTGCTCTTGTAATTTCCTTTGCAAGCGAAGCTTCTTTTCTTGCTTTACCAGCAATTAAAGCCTTTTTTAATATAATTTCACCAATTTTCTTTTTAATAGCGAAAAATTTCGTCAATCCTTCAGTAACTAACGATTCAACCGCTTGCTTAACTTCGGGATTACCTAATTTCGTCTTTGTTTGTCCTTCAAATTGAGCGTTTCTAAGCTTGACTGACAATACAGCCGTTAACCCTTCTCGATAATCTTCACCAATTAAGTTTTCTTCTTTCTCTTTAATTAGCTTTGCTGTTCTTGCAAAATCATTCAATACCTTTGTCAACGCTGATTTAAACCCCGTTTCGTGCGTGCCACCTTCATTAGTTGGAATATTATTTACATAAGAAAAGGTGTTTTCTGCATAAGTATCAGTGTATTCAAAAGCTAATTCTACCTTTATGTGCTGTTCAACATTTTCTGCTTCAATATATATCGGCGTTATAATCTTTTCTTTGTTTTCATCTAAATATGTTACATAATCAACTATTCCACCATTATATACAAAACTTTCTTTTTTATCAAAACGCTTATCTTCAAAATTAAAGGTGATTCCTTTATTTAAAAAAGCAAGCTCTCTAAGCCTATTTTCTACCGTTTCTGTGTCAAACTCACATTCTAAAAATATACGCTTGTCAGGCATAAAGGTGATTTCTGAGCCTGTACGCTTTTCTTTGCAAGCTTCAACTATTAATTCGCCATCTACTTCGCCACTGTGAATTTTACCATTTTTGTCCGCATATGTATGGAATTTCATCGTGTATTTCTTTTTGTCTATAAATACTTGCGCAATAAGCCAATCACTCAATGCGTTCGTAACACTCGCTCCCACTCCGTGTAATCCACCTGACGTCTTGTAGTTTTCATTATTGAACTTTCCGCCTGCGTGCAACTGCGTAAATACTAATTGTATAGCAGGTACTTTGTGTATAGGATGTATTCCTATAGGTATTCCCCTTCCATTATCCGATACTTTTGCGCTTCCATCTGAATTTAACGTAATGTCAACTACTGAAGCATAACCATTAGCCGCTTCATCTACAGCGTTATCTACAATTTCCCACAGTATATGGTGTAGTCCCTTGCTCCCCGTTGTACCTATGTACATTCCCGGCCGAACCCTCACCCCTTCAAGCCCTTCTAATACTTCAATAGAACTTGCATCATATTGTTTTTCCATTTTTTCCTTACGGACGTTTATTTTTCGTCCCTTATTGCTTTAAAAATCTTTTTAAGCCTTTTAAAGTAATATTTTAATTTAACGTTAATTATATATGTATTTGTTTTAATAATATAGGTATTGTTTTAATTATATAAGTTTTAGTTTTAATTATATATTTTTTTAGCGCCATAATATCTCTAAAAAATTTACTTGTGATAGCGATAAAAACTAAACAGTAAAGTTTTTAGAGATTTTTTGGGGCTTTTTTCAAAAACAGAGATAGTGCAAATTACACTAATGTTCATAAAAAATCACTTGTGATAGCGATAAAAGCCAAATAGTAAAGTTTTTAGAGATTCTTAAGGGGCTTTTTTCAAAAAGCTCCTTAAGTTAA
>JAVVUQ010000021.1:7997-13594 GCA_036653075.1 Clostridia bacterium
AGTAAAGTTTTTAGAGATTCTTAAGGGGCTTTTTTCAAAAAGCTCCTTAAGTTAAATTGGTCTTTCGGCGATAAAAACGAGGTGATCTGCGGCGCGTTCCAAGTTATTAATAGTATTGACGTAAATTCCGCCGCTTTCGGGGTTACATTCGCCTTTATTCATTCTTTGGATATGATTTTCGAGATTTTGAGTTCTCAAGCTATCGACTTCGTCCTCGATGATATTAATTTCACGTTTAAAGGCGTTATTGCGTTTATAAAAGCCTTTTAAGGTAAGTTCATACATGCGGTCGATGGCTTCGTACATACTCATAACTTCCTTATTGATGGCGTTGCTGAAAGTTAAATTTTTATTTTGAGCGTTGACGGTATAGCGCATAATATTAGTGCCAAGGTCGGCGATACGTTCAAAGTCGCTAATGATATAGTGTAAGCTTGATGCGGTGATTTCGTCACGAGAGGACAAGTCGTAGCCGTTGAGTTTAATTAAATATTTAGTAATTTCTTGCATTAGGTAATTTATTTCTTCCATAGTATCTTTGACTTGATATTGGAGGGTAGATTTGCCTTCCAAGAAAGCTTCGACGCTTAGTTTTAAAGTTTTTCTTGAAACCTGCGCTAATCTTGCGACTTCTTTAAGAAGTTGGTCTAAAGCGATAGAAGGAGTTTTCAAGATGCGGTCGTCGATGTATTGAAGGGAATATTTTCCAGCTTTTTTCTTTTCTTTAACAAGGAAAGTAGATATTTTAACGAGCCAGTTAGCGAATGGCAGCATAATAATAGTATTTACCAAGTTAAACACGACGTGAAAGACTGCGATAATGAGTCCGTTGTTATTGCCGAAGATGCCTTTCATAACAACGTCGTAGAAAGAAGGAAAAGCCCAGAGTATTACGAAGAAAATTACCGAGCCGATGACGTTAAACATTAGGTGGATAATCGAAGCTCGTTTGCCGTTAGCGGAAGTACCGATACTTGCGAGCATAGCGGTTACGCAAGTTCCGATGTTAGTACCTAAGATGATATAGAGCATAGCGTTGCCGCCGCCGCCGATGATAGCGCCTTGACCAGCCATAGTGATTAAGATACCAGTTACAGCGGCAGAAGACTGAATAATGCCTGTGAAAGCGGCGCCTAAGATAAGTAAAAGGAAAGGGTTAGAGAGCATAGTGATAGCATCTCTAAACGCAGGTAAGTCACGCATAAATTCCATTGAAATGGACATGCATTTTAATCCTACGAATATAGAGCCGAGTCCTGCTAAGAAAGTGCCCCAAGTTTTAATTCTGTCGCTTTTCGAAATGATATTAATAATAATACCCATAAAAGATAAAAGCATAAATATGTCAGTTATCGGAAAGCTTGTTGTTCCGCTCATAGTGGGTAAAGCGGATAAAAGGCCAGTGATGGTTGTGCCGATGTTAGCGCCCATAATAATATTTACAGCTTGCGCCAACGTCATAATACCAGCGTTTACCATACCTACGACCATAACGGTAGTAGCTGATGAACTTTGAATTAGGGCTGTAACGCCAGCGCCTATTCCCACGCCCATTAATTTGTTTCCGGACACTTTATTGAGTAGTTTGCGTAGCTTATCGCTTGCAATTTTTTCCATACTCTCACTTGTCATATGTATGGCGACCATAAATACGCCAATTCCTGCAAATAACAACATTATATTGGATATAATTGTGTTAATATCGTTCATTCTTTAGTTACTCCTCTTAAATAGATTGTTTCCCTTATTTTGGAATTTTACTTTAATAAATATTGTAATTTGCCATATAGGTAAATTTTAATGTTTATAACTCAATATATTAAAGGTAAAAAACGTTATATATTCACTCATTACAGATTTTTTATGGAATGTAATAGACGCAACTTTTGCAACATATACAATTTGGAAAATGTGTAATGAAAGGTTTTTTGTGACAATAAATTTGTGGTAGGAGTAAAATGTTCAACACCTACCATAAGAATAGGGGTTGTTTACATCAAAACAGTTTCGTTAATATTCAAAGAAAACTGTGTTCCAAGGTAGTGCGCCGCCGCCTGACACATATACATTCGGTTGAGAAATATTTTAAAATATTCAATAACAGAGCATATTTCAGTATCAATTTTAAGTTTGAGCATTATTTTTTTCTCATCGATAATCAAAGCGCTTTCGGTAACTGCATAGTTTACTCTGTCGTGAATATCGTCATTTACGACAATGCTGCGCACTCTCGCTCGATGTACGTCCGCCTTATCGGCTAAAATTAGCGCCGCTGATATGGTGCTTACCACTTTTCCTGTGTCCTCGTCGTGGTTGCCAATAGCGGTGGAAATTTTTGCAGATTCTTCAGGTGACATTCCTAATCTACGTAATATATCTAAAGCTAAAATTGCTCCTGTTTGAGCGTGATCGTTTCGGTTTATCATATTTCCTATATCGTGCATATAACCAGCAATTTCCGCAAGTTCTGTTTCTCGAGCAGACCCGCCGAATTCGCTGACAATGCGTCCTGCTAATACGGAACATTTCATTGCGTGACCAAATCCGTGTTCGGTATAACCCATTTCTCCTAACACTTCGTTCCCCGCCATAATGTATGCGTTGACTTCAGTATTTGTCTTTACATCATTAAATGTTAACATATTGCTCCTTATATATTTTTTACAGCTATTGAAGCTGTATCTACAATACATATTTATAATTAATCTATGTTTTTATCTAAAACGATATTTCTAATTTTTGATTTATTTAAAAATGGATATTATTTATAAAATTTCATCTTTTTGAATGATTTTAACTTTTACTGAAAGGACTCTATGCGGTTCGACGTCATAGACGCTGACAATTAAATTATCAAATGTAAAAGTATCGTCTACAATAGGGAAGCGTTCTAATATTTCTGTTACCCAACCGCCTACGGTGGAGTAGTCGCTATCGAAGTCTTTGTCATCATAACCCACCAACTCAAAAAAGTCATAAATATTCATATCGCCGTCGACGACGTATTCGCCATTAGATTGCTCGATATATTCTTCTTCGATTTCGTCTGTTTCGTCCCAAATATCGCCAACGATTTCCTCTAAAATATCTTCCATAGTAATTATGCCCATTGTGCCGCCAAATTCGTCAGTAACAATTGCCATATGCGTTTTATTCTTTTTAAACTCTTGTAATAGGGCGCTTGCTTCTTTTGTTTTAAAAACATACAATGGTTCAATAAGCATTCGTTTTATATCTTGTTTAGTAATAACTTCTCCAATTAATCGTTTGCGTAGCAAAAATTTGCCATTCAATACACCGATAATATTATCGATATTATCTTCATAAACAGGAATACGCGCGTGATTATAAATGCTTTGATTTTCGAATAACTTTTCTATATCGTCGTCAATATCAAATGCTTGGACATCTACTCGAGGCGTCATTATTTCGTACGCTTCCACGTCGCAAAATTGAATTGCGGAACGAATAAGTTCGCTTTGTTTTTTATCAATTACACCCTCTTGTTCGATAGAGTCTACCATAGTAATAAGTTCTTCGTCCGTAGTGTGTTCGGTTTCTTTTGGCGTCCATAATACGCTAAGTTTATTTACCATAATAGTTACTACTTTAACTATTGGTTTAAATATAAACTTAAACACGTCTAAAATCGGCGTAAATAACTTAGAAAGCATATAACTATGCGGCAAAGCTAATGTTTTAGGCAAAATTTCGCCAAAAGTTAATATAATCATAGTCATAAGCAACGTTGCGTAAATTGGACCGTTTACGTTTCCCCAAAGCTTTATCGCCATTACTGTCGCCATACTTGAAGCGGCAATATTAACTAAATTGTTACCTATCAATATAGTACTTATGGTTTCGGCGTAAGATTCAATAGCGGCTAAAGCGTGTTTTGCTTTTTTGTCGCCATTATTGGCGGCGCGTTTTAATTTTAATTTATTTACGCTTGCATAGACAATTTCTGAGCCAGAAAAGAAAGCGGATAAGGTTATGCAAATAAGTAATCCTATTGCCAAACAAATGTAAATCATACTGTTCTCCTATTAGGAGCGACAGGCGGTTCGTTTATACCTACGACAAGCTCTTCGAGTACGTCTTCCATTGTAACCATTCCAATAGTCTTTTTATTGCTGTCCGTAACAATAGCCATATGCGTTTTATTACGCTTAAATCCCTCAAACATATCGTTTAACGTAATAGATTGCAAAACACAATAGGTAGGAGTCAACGCTTCTTTAATATTATGTTTTCCACTCATAGCAAGCAGCTTCATATATCGCCTAATATGCAAAATTCCCACGATATTATCAATGTTTTTGTCATAAACGGGCAATCGAGAATAACTAACTTCGGAAAGAAACTTTTTAAGCTGTTCTTGCGGAGTTTTAATATCAATCGCAACGATTTTATCACGAGGAGTCAATACATCTTTAACCGCAATATCTCCAAAATCAACTGCGGCTTGAATAATATCACTTTGCTCGCTGTCTAATACGCCTTCCTTTTCTACGGAATCAATAACATCACTAAAATCATCTTCAGTAAATTTGTCTTCGTCATCACTTTTTTTAAAGGATTTTTTCGCTGCCCAAATCATACCTTGAAATATTATAGATATAGGCGTAAGCAACCACATTAATGCGTAAACAGGATAGGCTAAAATCAACGCTGCTTTGTCACTATTTGCTTTAGCGATATTTTTAGGTAATGTTTCAGCAAATATAAAAACTAATAAAGTTGTAACTATTGTTGCAACTAATGAACCAATAGATTCGCTTTTTATTAACTTAATAGCAATTACTGAACCTAATACCGACGCTAAGATATGGAAAATATTATTTCCAATCATAATAGTCGTCAACGCCTTATCAAATTTACTTGTTATCTTTAGCGCAACTTTTGCCTTTTTATTACCATCATCTGCCCACATCTTTAGCCTAAAATGATTACAGTAAGAATATGCTGTTTCCGAAAAAGCAAAAAAGCCGCCAGCTAAAACCAATACCAAAAATACAATATACAAATACCATCGGGGTCCGTCAGGGTCTAACATAAATGTAAATTTCGTCTCCTTTTTTGTAGTTTGATGCGCTGTAATGCTATTATTATACGTTTAAATAATATTAAATCTTTTTCTATGCGTTTTAGATACATTAAAAAAACAACATAAAACATATTATAGCAATCAGCAAACCAATCCAAGTATAATTGTATCAAAATTCATACTGATTGTCAACATTAACATAAGGTCAATTAAAAATTCTTTAAATATTTATTGTAATATAAATAATATACAAAATAATTCAATATGAAAAATAATATAACAGTTATGCGTTATATATTGCCTTATTCTTTGCATAATATGTAAAATAAGATGTTATAAAAAATATTTAAAATATTTATCAAATATGCTTGCTTAATATACTATAATATGGTATTATATGTGTATCGTGTTACAGTTTTATAATGTCGACTATGATAGAAATATAGATAAAATATCTGTATAATAAAGTCAATTATTTAATGGAACAACGAAATATAAAATTGGAGGAAATGAACGATGAAAAAATTAGTTATAGTGTTAGTAATGGTAA
>JAVVUQ010000021.1:13694-21076 GCA_036653075.1 Clostridia bacterium
GCAAATACAAAAATGAAAGTATAAATATTAAAGGAAAGCAAAAACAAAAAATTGTCTTTTTAATATATTATATAAAATAACATAATAAAAAACAATAGGGCAATGCTATGACAGTTATGTGTTATATATTGCCCTATTTTTGTCGTTGCATTATCGCAATAAAAATACAATTCATTATTTAATTATTATTATATATTTAATTAAGTATGAAAAAATATATAATATTTATATTAATTTAATTTTTTATATTCCCAGATAGGTGTGGTTCATTAAGTTTTTATATTTGTTCTATGATAGGTAGTGGTTCATTAAGTTTTTTCATAGCTTTTCTGAATTGGTGAGCAAACAAAAAGGCGGTGAAAGTTACGGCGATTAAGTCGCAAATTGGTTCTGCTAAAAATACGCCCATAGTTTTATCGGGTGTCAAAAGTGGCACGATATAGATTAAGGGGATAAGAAGGGCAATTTTTCTTATTAAGGCGACAATAAGTGATGATTTTGCGTCTCCAATGGATATAAATGTCATTTGACAGGCTATTTGTAATCCGAAAATTAGAGAAACTGCCATATAAATACGCAAAGAAACCTTTGTAAAAGCAATGAGTTCGGCGTTGTCGGTAAACATTTTTGCAAACCCTTCGGGAAAAATCATTACTCCAAGGTACATAACTGTCGAATAAATGAGAGAACATATCAAAAGTAATTTAAATACTTGTTTTACTCGTTGCGGATTGCGCGCGCCAAAATTGTAACTTGATATCGGTTGAGCGCCTTGAGCTAATCCTTGTAAAGGTAACATTGCAAACATCATTACGCTGGATAGTATTGTCATTGAGCCAACTGCGATGTCGCCGCCATATTGCTTTAATGAGGAGTTAAAGCATAGCGCCACAAGACTTTCAGTAGCTTGCATTATAAATGGCGCAAGTCCGAGCGCTAAACAGGGCAATACGATTTTTGCTTTAAGCGCAAAATGCCTGAATCTGAGTTTAAGAATAGTTTTTTTGCTGCATAAAAATATTATTATAAAAAATGCGGAAACCGCTTGCGATATTATTGTTGCAAGCGCAGCGCCAGCCACTCCCATATTTAAACTAAATATTAATATAGGATCTAAAACTATGTTAAGCAGCGCTCCAATCAAAACAGATATCATACTAACTTTTGCAAATCCTTGCGCTGATATAAATGCGTTCATTCCCAATGCCATTTGTACGAAAATCGTTCCAATACAATAAATATTCATATATTCCGTTGCGTAACCAATTGTATTTTTACTTGCGCCAAACAGCATAAGAATAGGTTCATTCCAAATAAGTAAAATTATCGTCAATATAATTGATATTCCAGACAATAAAACAAATGCGTTACCCATTGTCTTTTCAGCTTTTTCATTATCTCCGCTTCCCATAAACGTAGACGAACGTGGCGCTGCACCCATACTTATTAGCATAGCAAACGCCGATACGACCATTATTACAGGTAAACATACTCCAACACCCGTCAAAGCTAAAGACCCGATATCTGCAATATGCCCAATATAGATACGATCAACAAGATTGTATAACATATTAATTAATTGCGCAACTATCGATGGAACAGCTAATTTGAACAATAACTTGCCTATTGGCGCTGTTCCAAGAAATTCATTACTATTTGAATTGCTCGCTTTAATTTCACTCATACTTGTTTTATTCCCCCAGATTATCAATATTACTTATTATATTATTATCAATTTGTTCTAAATATCGGAAAAATATCCGCTTATCCTCTTGCGTAAATCCACTCAATACCGTCTTAACAAACTTCAACTGCATTGCTACTATCGACGCCGTTATTTCATCACATTGATTTAAAATTAAATGCGCCTTACGCCTATCTGTTTCATCTGCTTTTTTACATAGTATCTTCTTTTTAATTAAATTCTCTACCGCTGTCGATACGTTTGATTTTGACAACATTCGATAATTTACAATGTCCGACGCCGTATCATACTTTGGATTGTTATGCAAAAAGGCAATAACATTAACTTCCATTTGCGTCAAATTGTAACTACTACATATAGGCGCCATATATTCAATATATAATTTACTAATATGCTTACTTCTAAACAAAATTTCACTGTTATTCATTCTTTCCTCCTTTATCTTAAATTCTTATATTATAATTATTTAATATAAAACTCTATGACTAATTAATCTTAATAATTAGTTCTAAATAGAACAGTTATAATTATAACTAATTTTAAAATTGATGTCAAGTAAAAAACACAAGAAAAAAAGTATATTTACGATAAAAAGTATATTTACGATAAAATACTTATTTACGATAAAAAGTATATTTACGATAAAGTATATTTACAATAAAATGCTTATTTATAATAAAAAGTATATTTACAAAACGGTTGTATTTTATTTATAATTAAAACAATCGTTTTTTATTAATGACTTTAGCGTATTTTAATACAAATAATTTATCTTTAACATAAAAAATGAATTTTCTTAAAGTTTTAGATACTAAAGAATAATTTAGTCGAAAGTAACCAAATCCGTCAAAAAAAGTATTTTGTATTTCTATAAACGTTGTTCTATCTGTTTTATTTGTATGTTTAAACATTTGATAGTACATATACATACATACATTGTCGATATCGCAATATGTTGTATTAAAAACTTTTGTGATTCGTTGGAATTTTTCAAAAATTTTATTTTGTAATGGTTCAATATACTGATAAAAGGCAGCTGTTTCTATTGGCGTATTAGTCAAAATTGGAAGATTTGTCTTTGTGTCATAATTCTTACAAGAGCCAGTTTCCGTTCTTAAAAATTCTTCCCAATTAAATCTTCGGTAAGAAAATATTTTATCTTGATACCCCAATCCCTTTAATTTTGTGGCAAACAACAAACCATATAATTTTTTATTAACAGAATGTTTATTTACGTTTCCTATATAAAATCCCTGGAGATTAATTTCTTTATCAAAATAATTTCCTAAATATCTTTGCATATTACCAATCCAACCGCTATCGACGATATAAAAACCGTCTTTATAAATATCCACATTAAAGCTTTGTAGATAGTAGGTGTAACTTTGTCGTTGTTCGTCGCGCATTTTTTGGTATAATGTATTAAACGTTTTTGAAGTTATCAATGATTGAAAGTCTTTTGATTTATAAAATTGTAAATATGCTTTATTGCTTTTTATATTTGCCTCCTTAATAATAAGATTAATTTCATTATCGTTAAAGTTTAATGATTTTAAGAAGTTTTTACAAGTTAGAAGGGGCATATTTGACAATCCCATAAAAGACTCGTCATAATTTTTACAAGAAGTATTGATTATGCTTTTTCGAGATACATAAATATAGTGCGATTTTATATTTAAATTATTAGCATTACAATAATAATCAAAAATCTTTTTTAAAAATTGCCCCTCTCTTGCTAAAAAAAATAAATTGCTTATGTTTTTTCTTTTGCAACAATCAGCTAATCTCTTTGTAAATAGGAATAAAGGAAAGGCATTATTTGAATAGCAAGTATCCGTAATGTCATCGTTGAAAATTTGTTGATATGCTGTTGGCGTTTGGATTTTTTGTTTTGATTTTCTTAAAATTTTACAATCTCGTCTTATTTGTGGCAAAACGCTTTTAGTCTTTAGACCCGCTTTATGCGCCATAATACCATCAGACCATAAATTATCGCCTATCATAGTGATGTTTTTTGGGTTGAGATTTTTCATTTTTATGATTTCGCTATAAATACTGCCTGTTTTTTTTGATTTTTTTAAATCGCACGAAACAAATATATCTTCAAAAATATTTAAAGTATCAAAATTTAATTCCTTTAACCATTTTTCAATTATTTCTTTATTACAATAAAAATCTGATACTAAGTAAATTTTGCAACCTTGTTTCTTCTTTTTATAAAGATACGTAGCGACATTACGCTTTAAATAATGACTGTTGTGTTCCGCATTAAAATAGGCGCTGTATGATAGTTCAACAAATTCGTTTAGCGTAACGTTTTTTGGAAGATACTTTTGTAATATACAATAAATATCATTAAATATGTCTTTAATATCCATTAAAAATTCAGAGTTTTCTTTTTCTATAATGTCAAACCGCTCATAGTTTCTCCAACTTCTCATAAAAAGTTTAAAAAATTCAATAGGAGAAAATTGATGATAAGTCTTGTTGATTTCTACGCTCCAATCATAAATAACATCATTAGGAGTTTTTGCTCTGCCAATTAAGGTGTTAAAGCAATCAGTAAATATTATTTTTTGATTATCCGCCTTTTTTTTGTTATCTTGCATAATTTGCTCCATTTAATCATTAGTTTATTTTACTAATTAATGCGATAGTCATAAGTTTTATTATTTTTAATTTTTTGCTTATAAATGACAAATATTTAAATTTAAGTTTTATTTAATATTTTAAATTATCATATATGGCGATGTTGTTGTATTGTTAAAAATTCTTTTAAATTTGTAATATTTTATGTTCAATTATTTTTTTCGTTGGTTTCATTTTAATAATCTCCAACAAAAAAATTATTATACTCTATGCCATAATTATATCACAAACTTTTTAATTAATCAATTTTAATAAATAAACACAAATTGAATTTTAATCATTTTTATTTTAATTACATAAGCAAAAAATAAAGTTTAAAAACTTATTAAAAAAAAACAAATGAGATATATTATTTATTTTGACTTTTGGGACTTTTTGTGTTAATATAATCATATGAAAGAAAAATCTAAAAAGTTTTTAAAAACGACGTTATTATTTTTTTTAATATATTTTGCCTGTACGGCGATATGTTTTTTATTAGACATATTTAAAATAGACAATTTGAATTTTATAATGATTTATATATTGGGCGTTTTGATTATCGCTATAATTACTGATGGATATGTTGTATCGCTGTTATTTTCGTTATTGTGTGTCGCATCTTATAATTTCTTTTTTACCTATCCACGAATGTCGTTGGAAGTTTTTGATTTAAAATATATAGTAACATTTATTATTATGTTTGCAATAAGTTTAATAGTTAGTACTATGACATTTAAACTTAAAAAAAAGTTGATAGAAATAAATGAACTTAATAAAGAAAAATATAGAATTGAACAAGAAACCGAAAAGGAAAAATTAAAGGCGACAATGTTGCGCAGTATTTCTCACGATTTACGTACGCCGCTAACGGCAATTACGAGCGGAGCGGAGCTTTTGCTTGCAGATAATAAGTTAGATAAAGACGAAAAGAGAGAGATTCTAAAAAGTTTAGTTGATCAATCTAATTGGACGGTGCGATTAGTTGAAGATTTATTATTATTGACAAAAGTCGAATCAAACAATTTAAAAATTATTAAAGAGAAAGAAGCTATTGAAGAAATAATACCTGAAGCGATACGAAATGTTGCGTCTATTAAAGGTAATAGGCAAATTACTGTGGATATTCCTAAAGATTTAATGTTAGTGCCGATGGACGCTACTTTAGTAATACAACTTATATGTAATATATTAAATAATGCTATAAAGTTTACAGCCGATGATGGTAAAATTAAAATAAATGTTTTCACAACGGGAAGTAATGCAATTTTTAGAATTTACAATAATGGCGAAAAGATAGAAAAAGATAAAATATCTAAAATATTTGATCTTTATTACACTAATGCTGATAGGTCAAGTACAGGTATAGGACTTGCTGTTTGCAAAGCGATAGTGATGGCTCACGCAGGCAGTATTGATGCAAGAAATAGTGATGATGGCGTAGTTTTCGAATTTACGCTGCCTTTAGGAGAATAGTAGAATGGACGATAAAGTTATACTTATTGTGGAAGATGATAAAGCTATACAAAACTTATTAAAGATAGCGCTTAAAACAGATTATAAAGTAGATATTGTTAATACTGCGGAACTGGCGATAGATTATTGTGTTAAAAATATCGTAGATCTTGTAATTTTAGATTTAGGGCTTCCAGATAAAGATGGTATGTATGTTTTAGAAAATATACGAAGTTGGACAAAAAATTTGCCGATTTTGATTTTAAGCGCAAGAAGCGATGATACTGATAAAGTAAATGCGTTGGATAATGGCGCAAATGATTATATTCAAAAGCCATTTTCTACAACGGAATTGCTTGCGCGAATAAGAGTATCGTTACGTAACAATATAATTTTAGAGGAAAATTCAATTTTTACAAATGGAGATTTAGTAATAGATTATATAGCGCACAGTATATATTTAAGCGGTCAAGAAGTGCATTTTACTAATTTTGAATATAAAGTTATTTGTTTGCTTGCTCAAAATGTAGGCAAGACATTGACGCACAACTATATTATTTCGCAAATTTGGGGAATGGGCGGGAACGACAAAAACGGATTGCGTGTCTTTATGGCAGCGATAAGACGAAAAATAGAAAAGAACGCTTATTGCGATGAAATAATACGAACAGATGTCGGCGTCGGGTATAGAATGAATAAAATTTAATGTAATAGTTTAAAATATCAACTTATATTTAAATACTAATACAATCTTAATGCTTTTAATCCAAGTATTAAGATTTTTTTTATATTAAATGTAATAATATATAAGTAGTAATAAATAGGCAAGGATATTTTTATTACAAAAAGGAGAATTATGAACGAATTAATAAATAAGAAAGTACATATTGTATTTGTTCAAGAAGTTCATACCCGATATGGTGTGATTGCAACAAGCGGTGAGTTTTTAAATAGTAAAAATGGATTTATAATAGTAAGAAATTTATTAAATTCAAAAATAACTTATTACGCTGAAAAATTTATTAAATCAATAGACATTATTGAACAAGAAAGAGAGGAAAATTAAAATGTTGATTGTAAAAATAATATGTGGAGTGGTTTTTTTAGGATTATTAGCATTTCAAATGTATAAGCTATTTAGAGGTGGAAAATAATGATAGAACAAATAATTTTTACAGTTATAGCTGATATTGTTTTTTTGGCATTATTGATTGGAATAGGCTATATATTTGGTAAAAGTTTTTTTAAGGTATATAAAAGAGAAAAATTATTGACATCAAAAATATTTGACAATATTGAAAAAGTGATTTATAAAGCGATGGGTATTGATCCGACAGAGGAAATGAGCGCAAAAAAATATACGTTAAGCATAATTTGCTTTAGTGTGGTCGGATTAGTTGGTTTAATTGCGATACTTATGGCGCAATCATTACTTACATTAAATCCAAATCATATTGATGGAATGAGTTGGCATTTAGCGTTTAATACGGCGGTTAGTTTTGTTACAAATACAAATTGGCAAGCGTATAGCGGCGAAACGCAACTTTCGTATTTATCTCAAATGATAGGATTAACAGTACAAAATTTTCTCTCT
>JAVVUQ010000022.1:0-3855 GCA_036653075.1 Clostridia bacterium
ACTATGGCGCAAAAAATAAAGAAAAAATTCACGAAGCTTTACGACTGTCTGTTTATGCGGCTGTCGTCATTGGCATTGTTTCTTTCCTTGTTATTCAATTCGCTGGAAATTCTATCGTGGATTTATTCTTGACAAATCCAGAAGGTCGAAACTATGGTTATAGATACCTTGATTATATAAAATGGTGCACTATCATTACCGCCGTAACTATTGCCTTTTCTAACGCTTTCCGATCTATTGAAAAAACTATGCTTCCTCTCATATCTGCCGCAGCAGGTATTGTCGTCAATATTTTCTTTAACTATTGCTTGATTTTTGGACATTTTGGCTTCCCTGAATTAGACTCCGCTGGCGCTGCAATCGCTACCGTTTTATCCAGAGTTGTCGAACTCATTATCATTTTATCAATCGCTTTAATTCCTAAAAAATCTTATTTTAAATCGGCTTTTGCAAAACTTAAAGTCAGTATCGATTTACTTAAACAGTATTTTAAAAAAGGTGTTCCACTCGTTTTTAACGAATTAATGTGGTCTGTCGCCGTTGTGCTTTTTGCATTGTTCTATACTTGGAAAAATGATATGTGGTATAACGCTTTTGCCTATTCTCAGAACATTACCGACTTGTTTTTCATAATGTTCGCAGGCTTAGGCAACGGAACCGCCATCATCGTAGGCTCAAGCTTGGGCGCTGGCAAATTTGAAGAAGCTAAAGCTAACGCCGATAGAATGAAAGGACTCGGCATTATGTTAGGATTAGGCTTGGGCGTATTAATGGCTATTACAAGCCCCTTTATCGCCGATATGTTCCACCCCGATGCCGCTACTAAAGCAATAACTATTGAAATCATCAATATTACATCAATATTTTTAGCTATCTACGCCTACAACTCCGTTTGCTTCTTTATATTGCGCTCAGGCGGCGATAGCCTTCGAGCCTTTATCCTCGACCAAATGCCCACCTACTTGATTAGCTTACCAATAGCTATCGTTTTAGGCATAAACGCTAAAAATTGGGGACTCACTCTCGCCACCGTCTTCGCAATTGCGCATATTTGCGATATCGTAAAACTGTTTCTTTCTACCTATTTCGTCAAAAAGAACAAATGGATAGTGAATCTTACAGTCAAAAAAAATCAATTTCCTAATTAATTACTGTAAAATGTTATATGTAGTATAAATACTAAATAGTATTTACGATATATAGTATTATCTTACAATAAATTGTTATCTAATATGTATAATAATATAATACTAAGTTTTATAAAAAATCCCCTTATGTGAATTTAAGGGGATTTTTCATAATATAATTAAGGAGGTTAATATAAAAATAGCAACTTGAAACATGCAAAAATTATGTAATTCATAATACTAACAGTAAACAATGAATAATTACAACTTCATTACAATACTAAAGCATATTATTGATTTTGTCAACTGTTTAAGTGTTGATTTATTAATAAACTAACAAATATTTTTCTAAATTATTATATAATACATTAATTTATCTATAAAATCACAATATTTGTCTATGATACTTTATAATACATTAATTTATCTAAAATTCACCAATACTTTTCTATATTACTTTATAATACATTAATTTATCTAAAATTCACCAATACTTTTCTATATTACTTTATAATACATTAGTTTATATATAAAATGGCGTATGTTTTTCTGCATTAATTCTATATTTATAAGTAATATCATTATCGTTTGACTTTATATAAACGTTTGACTAATTTTCGATTTTGGCGTATAATGTTATACGTTGAAGTATTGTTAATGATTATTTATATTTATTAATACTAATAATAAAAATGCAAAGTTGTAAATTGCAATTTATTGTGCTAATAAATACTATATAATATTTAAGTTCGTTACTATTTCAATTATACTTTTGCATTGTTTTTTGACAATGTGTCCATAATTATATTAATATTATGCGCAAGAGTATAAAATTGATTTTCTGTGTTGCGTATATCGATGAAATAATATAAATTTTGATATAAGAGGTAGATTATATGAATAAAAAAACAGTAAAAGACATTAATGTAAAAGGAAAACGTTGTTTGGTGCGTGTAGATTTTAACGTACCATTAGATGAAAATAATGTGATTACTGATGATAATCGCATACTTGGCGCTATGCCTACAATTGAATATCTTAAAAATGAAGGCGCTAAAGTTATTTTATGCTCGCATCTCGGACGTCCAAAGGGACAGTTTAATAAAAAATATTCTCTTGAGCCTGTCGCTAAGCGTCTTAGAGAATTAGGCATCGAAGTAACTTTGTCAACAGATGTTATTGGCGAAGACTCTACTCGTATCATCGCTAATTTAAAAAATGGCGAAGTTGCAATGTTAGAAAATTTACGTTTTCACGCTGAGGAAGAAAAAAATGACGATGAGTTTTGTAAAAAATTAGCGTCTTTCGCTGATATTTACGTAAATGACGCTTTCGGAACAGCTCATCGCGCGCACGCTTCTACTGCTGGCGTTACAAAATATTTAACCACTGCCGTAGCTGGATTCCTTATTGCAAAAGAATTGGATGTTATGGGATCAGCTTTGGAAAATCCCGCTCGTCCTTTTGTCGCTATTTTAGGCGGAAGTAAAGTTTCGGATAAAATTGGCGTTATTGAAAATTTGTTGAATAAAGTTGATACTCTTTTAATCGGCGGAGCTATGGCTTATACCTTTTTTAAATCACAAGGTAAAGAAATTGGCGCATCTCGCTGCGAAGACGATAAATTGGATTTAGCGGATAAATTAATTAAAAAAGCCGCTGAAAAGGGCGTAGAACTATTATTGCCTGTCGATAATGTCGTCGCAAAAGAATTTAATAACGATTGCGAATTTAAAACTGTTGATATTGAACATAATCCTATTGATTATATGGGGCTTGATATCGGCGCTCAAACTATAAAATTATATTCTAACATCATTAAATCAGCTAAAACTATCATTTGGAATGGTCCTATGGGCGTGTTCGAAATGGAAAATTTTGCAAATGGCACTAAAGCTATCGCCGACGCTCTCGCTAATAGTAACGCTATTACTATCGTAGGCGGTGGAGATTCAGCTGCAGCTGTCATCGGAATGGGCTATAAAGATAAAATTACACACATAAGCACAGGCGGCGGCGCAAGCTTGGAATTTTTGGAAGGATTGGAATTACCTGGGATTGCTTGCCTAAACGACAAATAATTGTAATTACTTTATCTTTAAGTTTTAATTGTTAATGTTTAAATAAAGATTGAATTAATTTATTGCAAGTAACGGAATGTAGCTTTAAAGTTAAAGCTTTTTGTAATTATTGGAGGTAAAATATGAAAATAATTATTGGTAACTGGAAAATGAACAAAACTCAAGCAGAAACCAAAGTATTAATTAAAGAAATTTGCGATGCGGCAAATAAATCGAGCAACCTTGTTATTGCTTGCGTACCATTTACGGACTTAACCGTCGCAGTCGAATGCGCAAAAAATAGCAAACTTATTATAGGAGCGCAAAATGCGCATTGGGCGGAAAACGGAGCGTACACTGGAGAAATTAGCGTTCAAATGTTAAAGGAAATTGGCGTTAAATATGTCATTATCGGGCATAGCGAAAGACGCCAGTATTTTAACGAAACTAATGAAACTGTTTTAAAACGCACTATCGCCGTTATTAACGGCGGATTGAAACCTATTGTTTGCATTGGCGAATCTCTTTTCGATCGCAATAATTCAAATACAGAAAAATTTTTAAAAGATCAAATTGCTCGTAGCTTTGCAGGAATCACTCCCGAAATGCTTTCTCAAATTATAGTTGCTTATGAACCTATTTGGGCTATTGGAACAGGAAAAACTGCT
>JAVVUQ010000022.1:3865-14414 GCA_036653075.1 Clostridia bacterium
GCTACTAACGACGATGCAAATAATACAATCGCTTATATACGCAGTGTTTTTGAGAATATGTATGGTTCTATAGCTTCCACATTACCTATATTATATGGTGGGTCAATGAACGAGAAAAACGCCTCTGATTTGTTGCATATGCCACACATTGACGGCGGATTAATAGGCGGCGCAAGCTTAATATCAGATAAATTTGCCGCTATAATTAACGCATTTCATCAATAATGATTTTTTTTGACGCTTGAATTAATATTTACTATAATGAATATTTAACTTGATTTTAGCGTTTTATTTTATTTCAGCTTTAATAAATAATTATTGCGGTTACACTAACATAACGCAGTTTTTATTACGAACTATGGCAGTTGACGCTACCAACTACTGAGGTTGATAGCGCCAACTATGAATATTGCTGAGATTTTTGAATTTTACACGAGGAGAATTAAATGAAAAAAACAATGACTGCGCTTATAATTATGGATGGATATGGCTTAGCGCCCAATTGCAAAGGTAATTGTATTGGCGATGGCAGTTTGAATATAAAATATTTAATGGAAAATTATCCACATTCAACTTTAGATGCGTCGGGTTTGTCAGTTGGATTGCCAGATGGACAAATGGGCAACAGTGAGGTCGGACATTTAAATATTGGCGCTGGGCGAGTCGTTTATCAAGAATTGACAAGAATCACAAAATCTATTGATGATGGAGATTTCTTTAACAATGAAAGTCTATTGAAAGCTGTATTAAACGCAAAAAATAATGGCGCTCAATTGCATTTAATGGGACTTTGTAGCGATGGTGGCGTGCATAGTCATTTAAACCATTTATATGCGCTTTTAAAACTATGTAAAATGCACAAATTAGAAAAGGTTTTTGTGCATTGCTATATGGACGGCAGAGATGTTTCGCCTAATAGCGGCATCGGTTTTGTTACGGCGTTGCAACAACAAATGGAGGATATTGGCGTTGGTTCTACCGCTACCGTATGTGGTAGATATTACGCAATGGATCGTGATAATAGATGGGACAGAGTGGAAAAAGCTTACAATATGTTAACCTTAGGCGAAGGTAAAAAAGAAACAAACGCAACTACCGCTTTAAAAAATAGCTACGACAACGGCGTAACGGACGAATTCATTTTACCTACGGTTATTATAAAAAACAATGAGCCGATTTCCACAATAAATGACAATGACAGCATTATTTTCTTCAACTTCCGCCCTGACAGAGCTCGTGAATTAACTCGAGCATTAACGCAAGGCGAAGTTGGATTTAAACAAAAAAAGTTGCCTAAAAATTTGACTTATGTTTGTTTTACTCAATATGACCTTTCCTTTAAAGGGATTGAAGTTGCGTTTAAACCACAGACTTTATCTAATACCTTGGGCGAGTTTTTGGATAAAAATAATCTTACTCAATTACGTATCGCCGAAACCGAAAAATATGCGCACGTTACCTTCTTTTTTAATGGCGGAGTTGAAAAAGCGAATAATAACGAAACACGTTTGCTAATAAATTCGCCTACAGTAGCTACTTATGATTTACAGCCCGAAATGAGCGCATTTGAAGTTACAGCGGAAGCAATTAAGCAAATTAAAAGTGGATTGTACGATGTTATGATATTGAATTTTGCTAATTGTGATATGGTTGGACATACAGGAGTAATAGACGCAACAAAAAAAGCAGTAGAAACGGTAGATACTTGCGTTAAATCTGTTTTAGATGCAATATTAGAAGAAAACGGAAACGCTTTTATAACCGCTGACCACGGAAACGCAGAAAAGCTTATCGATGACGACGGGACTGCGTTTACAGCGCACACCACTAATGCCGTACCTTTTATATTTGTTAGTAAAAAAGCCTATCATAATAATAGTATAAAACTTTTGAATGGTTCACTATGCGATATCGCTCCAACTATGCTTGAAATAATTGGACTTAAGCCGCCTAAAGAAATGACAGGCATTTCACTATTTGAAAAATAAATTATTAACCTTTACGCAACATAAATTGTTGCGTTTTTTTATGCTATTTTAATTTTATAGTTTTGATGCTATTTTAATTTTATAGTTTTTATGATATTTTGATTTTATAGTTTTGATACTATTAAATTTATAATAGTTTGTGTTTTTATGCGCCATATAAAAAAGCGCCTTATTTTGAATTATTTAATTAAATTCAAATTCTAAGGCGCATTTATTTAAGTTTTTAGTTGTTTGTTAGTTGTTTGTAAGTTCTACTTAATATTATATTATTTAATCATTCTATTACGGACTGACCAAATGAGTAATGTATTGAAGTTGGAACTACTTGAGCTTCCCAATTTATTGGATTGCCTTTTTCATCAAACTGTATTGGTACCATTGCCCAAAATTTAGACCAGTTGGAATTTTTACCTACTGTTGCCGCATCTGCTTCGATATTGACAACTAATAGCGGATATGCTTTCATAAAAAGGTAATCCCCTACTGACGTTACGCTAAGCGGAATTAAAAATGATTTCAATGATGAACATTGCATAAATGAGGCGCTGCCTATTTCTTTCAATGTGTCTGGCGTTGTAATTTTTGTCATTTTATCGCAATAGGCAAATGCTGCGTCTTTGACGCTTATAAGTCCCTTAGGTAATTCTACTTCCTTTATATTCGAGCAAAGCGCAAAGGCGTACGAGCCGATTGTTTTTACTTTATCTATAAACTTTATGTCTGTTATAGATTCAAGCATATAAAAACAATAGTCTGGCACATTGCCTGAAATTGTGATATGTTTTACGCTATCGGGTACATAAATCGGATTTTCTAATATTTCAATTTTCGTCTTTGTCGTCCATAGCGAACCAAGGTATTTACCAGCAATGCTACTTGGATTTAAAGTAATTGAACTTAATTTTTGCATTGAACTAAAGGCATTGCGTCCTATTTTCGATATTGAACGTGGTATAATAATACTTTCTGCCTTTCCGTTCCTATCAAAAGCTGATGTTTTTATTTCCGTAACATTTAAATCTCTGATTTTGTCTTTTATAACTATATTTTTTGTGTTGCTTGCGCCTACCACGATAGCATGGTTGCCTTGAATTTTATAGCGAATACCATTATCAACAGGAAATATTACTGCTACTATTACGGAGATAAGCACAATTGCAACCCCCGCAATACTTGAAAATATAATTACTGCTTTTTGACGTGAAAAATTCACTTCTTGAAAGGCGTAAACTGCCGCTACTACGCAAATAATAGCACTAAAATATAGGTAGAATAATTCAAAATATACGCCGCCTATCAATGTTACTATAGCAAAACCTATTTCTAATATCGTCGATGATAATAAAATAAGCAAACTCGCTTTAAGTTTTATTAAAATGTAAAGCGGTAGCGCAGCTAAAGACATCGCTATAATTATTATTGTTACAATGCCTGCCCATTGTTCCCAAAAATAGTTTGGACGTATAATTGTATTTATTATCGTTATCAAAACGCCCGACAAAATATAGTAAATACATAGTCCAAATGCGTATTTTGAACGATTTATTTCTGTAACATCTTTCTTTTCAATATATTTCATATAAACACCGTTATTTTATGTATATCAACATAAAATTCCTATCTGTAATCATTATGCTTTGTCTATGAGTTTTAAAATCAATTCAGTCGTTTTCAATAGGTCGTCTTTGTATATCCATTCTTTTGTAGAATGAATATCTTGCATTCCGCTTGAAAGTACTACCGATGGTACTCCATTTCTACGATAAACGCTTGCGTCGTGTCCGCCCAATCCATCTCTTAAATAATATGGCGTTATTCCCATTTCCCTTAAAGCTTCATCGGCGTGTCCCATCATCTTGCGACCTGTTTCCGATTGTGTATTATCGTATCCCATTGTCTTTTCTGGCGTTACGGTAAATGTAATTTCTGCGTTTTCATATTTGATTGCGCTGATTATCTTAGTATACATATCCCTCATTACTTTTAATTCAGTTTCTATAAAACTTCTAATTGAGTATTTTATAATCGCTTTATTTGGAACCATTTGTCCTACTTCATTTTCGGTTTTTAAACTAACTATATTACTCATTGTATATTCAGCTTTATCCCACAATCCTTTAGGTAACTTACCAATGATATCTCCAGCTATTCCCAATGCGTTCTCTACTGTTAAACACATTGCGTGTGTCGGTATGTCTTTAACTTCAATATTAATTTCAACATTTTGCGAATACTGAACTCGTTCTACTATGCTCCCAACGCTTCCCGTCGTGTCAAATACAAATCCATAATCTACGCCAAATTGATTTACAGGCGTCAATCTTGCTCCAAGCAATCCCTTTTCTTCACACGCCGTAAACACGCATACTATCTTTCCGTGCGGTCGCTTATCTTTCGTAATCTGATCAATTGCGCACATTATTCCAGCAACACCAGATTTATCGTCGCCACCCAATATCGTCGTACCATCTGTTTTAATTTTTCCATCTTCTGTAAATATAACCTTTATATCCTTGCATGGCGCTACTGTGTCTACGTGCGCTCCTAACATTATCGATGCTTTAGTATCATCATTTGACGGAATTTCAATATATATTTGCTCCGTACTCGCATCTTTATCCTCTTGACTTAATCTCTTTTTTACATCTTCTTCTAAATCAGCAAAATGAATCTCATCTCGTCTTATTTTACAATCCCAATTCTCTTTTGCGTACTGTTCAATAAACTCCACTATCTCAGATTCGTGTAATGACTCACTTTCAATAGACACCAACTTTAAAAACATATCAATTGCATTTTCGTATCTCATTTTAATCTCCTTATTATTTATCTATTCTTAACTATCTTTTTTTAATGGTACTTTTTAATATTTCTCTTATTTCCTACCATAAACGTCATAAATTATTTCTATATACGTCCACGCTTATATATAATAACACATTCAACGTATAAAATCAATAATTTAAGACAAGAATATAAAACGTACTTAAAATAAATCTAATAAATCATTTCGGAGGTTAATTATGGATATTAGATGTAATAAATGCGGAAAAAATATGCAACTTTCTGACGCTTGCGTCTGCAACAAATGCGGCTCTATCGTGTGCAGCGACTGCGCTGAGAAATCTTTCTATCTTTGCTCTGATTGCAGCGGCAATCTAAATTGTATGAATTAAATAATTTTTACTATTTACACAATATTTATTTACTGTTTTTATCATATTTTTAATTCGTACACAATAAAAAAGGCAAAACTTCTCAGCTTTGCCTCTTTTTGTTGTCTTTATTAATTATCTTTTCTCTATTAAGTCAATTTTATTTATTCAATTATATTATGATTTTATTAATTCAATTATATTATGATTTTATTAACTCAATTATATTATTATGAATTTATTAATTTATAATATTATTATTTCTTAATTGGTTCAAGATGCGCTGTAAAATGGCGAAGTACTGGCGGTTCCCAAGTAATGCGATAGCCGCTGATGTTGGCAGCGTTTTTCTTTATTTCAATTAGGGCGTCTGCAATGACATCTAAGTGCGCCTGCGTATACACTCTACGTGGTATAGCCAATCGTGTAAATTCAAAATCTGCTTTTAATTGTTTCTTTGTATCTGGGTCATTGCCAAGCATATACGATCCGATATCGCAACCACGAATACCTGCTTGTACATATAATTCAATAGCTAAGGCTTGCGCTGGAAATTCATTATAAGGAATATTTGGAAGTAAAGCTTTAGCGTCTACGAATATTGCGTGTCCGCCTGCTGGTGACTGATAAGCTATGCCAGCTTCATCTAAGCGAGCGCCAAGATATTCCATTTGTCCGATTCTATAATTCAAATATTCGTAATCAATGCCTTCTTCAAGTCCGATAGCAAGCGCTTCAAGATCTCTGCCGCTCATTCCGCCATATGTTACAAATCCTTCAAATGAAATGCAGCGTCCTTTAACCTTTTCAAACAGTTCTTTGTCCTCTTTAATTCCTATAAGTCCGCCCATATTAACGATTGCGTCTTTCTTACAGCTCATTGTATACATATCTGCCACAGCAAACATTTCTGAAACAATTTCTATAATCGTACTATCTTTAAACTCTTTTTCACGTTGTTTAATAAAGTATGCGTTTTCTGCGTATCTTGCTGCGTCAATAAGAACGGGAATACCATATTTACGAGCAATAGCTGATGTTTCACGCATATTTGCTACTGATACTGGTTGTCCTCCAGCGCTGTTGTTTGTAACTGTAATAATAATTACTCCAATATTTTTTGCGCCGTGTTCTTCAATCAATTCCACAAGGTGTTCATTGTCCATATTACCTTTGAAATCTGCTCGTTTTGTTGTTTCCAAAGCTTCTTTGTTCACGCAATCAATTGCGCGCGCGCCTGAAAGTTCTACGTGCGCACGTGTTGTATCAAAGTGCATATTGGAAATTGCAAACTTTCCAGGTCCAAGTAGTATTGGCAATAATACTTTCTCTGCTGCTCTGCCTTGATGAACAGGTTGTACCATTGGATAACCAAAAATCTTTTGCGCCGCTGCAACTACATTACGATAACTGCGCGCTCCTGCGTAACTTTCATCGCCTCGCATAACGCCTGCCCATTGTTCAACGCTCATTGCATTTGTTCCGCTATCGGTAATTAAATCAATATAAACATCATCACTATTAAGTGAAAACATATTATAATTTGCCGCTTTTATTCTTTGTTCACGTTCTTGACGTGTGAGCATTTTTATTGGTTCAACGCTCTTAATTCTAAATGGTTCAGGAATATACTTCATTTTATTTATCTCCTATAATTATTTTTTATTAGCTATTACCGATGAATTTTTCAATTATATTATCCTAAAGTATATAATTTAATATAATCATCGTTAATTAAGTTTTTATATTTACATAATAAAATTATACGTCTACGATTTGGCAAAATGTTTTATTTTTTAAGTCAATCATATTAATACATATACAGTATAACTCATACTGCGTGGATTTTCAACATATTTCAGTATATTTTCAAAACTTTTTACTTCAATGCGTTATTGTAAATAATTCTATTTTAATATTACTATTTATCGCTAATTCACTATTGTTTTATTTCAACAAGTATTTCTATATCAAATTGTAAATAATTTCAATATTCAACTGATTCAAGCGTAAGTCCTTTTGCCAATAGCGTTTTCCCCGCTCTTTTTCTATCTTTGCTTTCAATAATCGCTGATATTTCGTTAGGTTTTATTCTATTTTGTCCAACTGCAAGTAATGTGCCAGCAATAATTCTAACCATATTATATAAGAAGGCATTTCCGCACACATAGATCTCTACGCTATCGCCGATGTTAATGATTTCACAAGAATAAATTTCACGAATAGTTGTAAAACTATTGCTTCCTGTCGCCATAAATCCAACAAAATCGTGTATTCCTATAAAATAGGTAGCCGCTTCTTTCATTTTTTTTATATCCAACTGTCGATATGTCTGAAAATAAGTTCTATCTCTCAATGGACTCGGAGTAGCTGACATATATATGCGATAACAATAAGTCTTTTTAACTGCGCTTTTTCGCGCATTAAAATTTAAATCTGTTTCATAACACTCTTTTATCGCTATTTTCGGAGCAAGCAATAAATTTGCGCCAAGTGGCAATTTATAACATTTTATTGGATTTTCTGTATAGAAATTAGCTACTTGTCCTTTTGCGTGTACGCCCTCGTCCGTTCTACCGCTTGCTGTTAAAATCACATCTTCATTTAGCACAGACTTAAGGGCTTTTTGCACTTGGTCTTGAATTGTAATTCCATTCTTTTGCGATTGCCAACCGCAAAATCCACTTCCATCGTATTCTATAACTATAACTAAATTTCTCATTATATATACATCCAAGGATATATGCCGCCAAGCGTTCCTTTCATTGAATTAAGCGTAATCATAGCGGCTATAATAATTACTACTATAATTGTTCCTATTAAATCTCTATAAGTGAATTTCAACAACTTCATCTTTGTGCGTTTCGTTGTGTAACCATAACATCGACTATCCATTGCTAAAGCTAATTCGTCTGCGCGTCTAAATGAAGATATAAGTAGCGGAATAAGTATTGGAATAAAAGCTTTCGCTCGTCTAAATATATTTCCAGTATCAAAATCTGCGCCTCTCGCTTTTTGCGCGCGAATAATTCTGTCTGTTTCGTCCATTAAATTGGGTATAAACTTCAGCGCTATACTCATTATCAATGCAAGTTCGTGAACAGGAAACTTTATAAACGTTAGCGGATACATCAGCACTTCTAAGCCGTGAGTTAAATCCACGGGTGTCGTTGTTAATGTCAATATTGACGCCCCCATTACTAAAAATAATAAACGCAACACCATTCTTCCGCTAAAAATCAGTCCGCCTTCGGTAATCGTAATTATCCACCAATGCCAAAGGACTTTTCCGTCCGTTACAAAAAATAAGTTCAATACTGCCGTAAACACAACTAATATTAGTACGGGTTTTACCGTCTTAAGCACCATATTTAGAGGTATTTTTGACGCAATTACCATTAACAATAGCAGCAATGCCACAAACGCAAAACCAAAAAAACTTGTAGCTAAAAATACACCTACCATATATACAATTGATAGTACCAATTTAGCCCGTGGGTCCATACTATGCACGAAACTTTTAACGGGATAATATTGTCCAAAGGTAATATCTCTAAACATTTTTTCCCTCCCGCTTTAATCTACTTTGTCCCGTCATTGCATCTTTTTCCTTTTTTAATCGTATGATTTCATCAAACATCTTATCTACCGTTAGGCAATCGTCGTTAACGTTAAATCCTTTTTCAATTAGCATATGTTTGATAATCGCCATCTTAGGCAATTCCAACCCCGCATTCGCTAAAAATTCCTGTTCGTTAAATAATTTCTGTGGACAATCGCATTTTTTTATTGTTCCATCACAAAAAACGGCAACATTCGTTGCGTATTCCGCTACTTCGTTCATATCGTGATTAATCATTATTATTGTCGGACAACTTTCTTTTTTTAGCTTAATAATTAAATTTAAAATTTCACGTTTTCCACGTGGGTCTAAGCCTGCTGTCGGTTCGTCTAACACTAATACAGACGGACGCATCGCTATAACTCCAGCTATCGCAGCGCGACGCTTTTCACCACCTGATAATTCAAAAGGCGATTTATCCTTGAATAATTCTGGATTCAATCCCACTAAACTCAAAGCTTCCATTACTCTGTCATCTGTTTCTTTTACTGAAAGTTTTAAATTCATCGGTCCAAACGCCACATCTTTATATACGGTATCAGCAAACAACTGATACTCTGGATATTGAAAAACCATTCCTACTTTTGTTCTAAGCGTCTTTAAATCGGGCTTTTTTTCCGATAAATCAATATCATCTACTATTATACTTCCGCTTTGCACTCGTATAAGTCCGTTTAAGTGCTGTATAAATGTGGACTTACCACTTCCAGTATGCCCTATTATACATAAAAATTCGCCTGTTTCTACTTTTAAATTTACATCCACTAATGCGCGCTTTTCAAAAGGTGTGCCTGCATTGTAAACATAGTTCAACCCCTTTACAATAATCGGCATATCTCCTCCCCTAACGCTACCGCATTTGTCGCTTCTATCGGTATTTCTATTCCTGCTTTACGCAACCGCTGCGCAAGCCCTATCACCCTCGGCACATCTAATCCGTAACTGTACAACTTCAAACTATCTGCAAAAATCTCGTTGGGCGTTCCCATCATCGCCACTTCTCCGCCATTTAATACGATAACTCTATCCGCATTAAGCACTTCATCCATAAAATGCGTTATGCTTATAACCGTAAAATTATCTCTACGCTTAAGCTCCATCACCGTATCCATTACTTCCTTTCTGCCCTTTGGATCAAGCATTGCCGTACTTTCATCTAATACTATTACCTTTGGTAATAACGCCAATACTCCCGCTATCGCTATACGCTGCTTTTGCCCACCCGATAACTTGTGCGGCGTTCGATCTTTGTATTCGTACATTCCTACGCTTTTTAAAGCCCACGTTACTCGCTCAACTATTTCCTTTTGCGGTATTCCTAAATTTTCTGCGCCAAACGCTATATCATCTTCAACTATACTCGCAACCATTTGATTGTCAGGATTTTGAAAAACCATTCCAACATTACGCCGTACTTCCATTACATTTTCTTCTACCGACGTGTCTTTTCCAAATACCCTTACTGTTCCGCTTGTAGGCGTTATAAGCCCGTTAAATAGCTTCGCAAGCGTACTTTTTCCGCTTCCGTTATGCCCCACAAGCGCCAAAAATTCCCCTTCGTATACCGAAAGAGATATATTACTCAACGCTTTCACTTTATCTTCTTTCTCTTGTCCATAACAAAACGTTACATTATCAACCTTTATTATTTCCTTCATCTCTTTCCTTATAAAGCAATTTCTCTTTCATAATCTTTAAATTCAATCTCATTTTTGCTTTTGTCTATATTCGACATTTTATTGTTTAATTACTATATCATTTTAATTTTAATTACTATATCATTT
>JAVVUQ010000022.1:14514-18351 GCA_036653075.1 Clostridia bacterium
TTAACCTAAAAATTCTTCACAACAACGTCTATATGCCTTAACTGCATCCTCTGCGGCAGTTATCGGTCTGCCTACAACAATGTAATCTGAACCAAGCAATTTAGCATCGCCAGGCGTTGTTATTCTTTTTTGGTCATCTGCCGCATTACCGCTAAATCTTATTCCAGGGGTAACAGTTATAAATGACTTTCCACAACGCTCTTTAATTAACGTAACTTCTTTTGGCGAACAAACAACTCCATCTAATCCGCTTTTTTGCGAGTTTTGCGCATACTTAACAACAACGGTTTCAATTTGCGCATTTATTAGTAACTCACTTCTCATCGTTTCTTCGTCTGTAGACGTAAGTTGTGTAACCGCTATTATAAGCGGATGTTTTTCCATTCCGTCAAACGCCGATTTCGCCGCCGCCATCATATCCATTGTTCCAGATGCGTGTACGTTAATTATATCTACATTTAACTTACTTAGTACCTTCATTGCTCCCTTTACAGTATTTGGTATATCGTGCAATTTTAAATCTAAGAAAATCTTATGCCCACGAGCTTTTAATTCCTTTACTATTCCCGCTCCTTCAGCATAAAATAATTCCATTCCTACCTTTAAAAATAAACTTTCTCCATTGAATTTATCTAAAAATCCATATAACTCTTTTTTGTTTGCAAAATCACAAGCTATAATAACCGCTTTTCCCATAACTACTCCTAACCACCATTTTTTGCATAATATTTATAATTTATACTCTTATTTCATTTTACATAATATTATGCTTTTTATTTTACATAATATTTGATAATTTCATTTATATTTTATTGAATTTTTTCTAATTCATAGCCATTATTTGTATCTTTTATATTATATCCAAGTTGTTTAAGTTGCTCTCTAAGTCTATCGCTTTCCTTCCAATCTTTAGCTTTTCTAACTTCAAGTCTTTTCTGAGCGATTGAAATAATGTTTTCGTCGATAGTTTGTTCGTCTTTTATTTCGTATAATTTATCTAAATTTAAGCCTAAGACTTTGTCCATTTCAAGAGCAAGCGAGTAGATATCTTTAGACTTTGGTTCTTTGACCATTTTCCAAAGTACGCCTAACGCCATTGGAACGTTTATATCATCATTTATCGCTTCAATAAATTCTTGCTTATATTTTTCTAAAATGTCTAAATCAGTTTTTTCATTACATTCGTTATGCGCTCTAAGTTGCGCAAGTAGTCTTTCATAAGCAATTTTTGCTGACGCTAACCCGTCAAATGTAAAGTTAAGTTTTTGGCGATACTGGGCGTTTAGACAAAAATAGCGAAAATCAATTGGAGAATACCCTTTTTCAGCAAGTTCGGTAACAGTATAGCAATTACCTAAGCTTTTACTCATTTTTCCGCCGTCAAAGAGCATAAATTCGCTATGCATCCAATAATTAGTATTTTTAAATCCCGTAGTAGCTTCGCCTTGCGCAATTTCGTTTTCGTGATGTATTGGAATATGGTCAACGCCGCCTGTATGAATATCAAAGTGTTTTCCCAAGTATTTAAAGGACATCGCCGTACATTCTATATGCCAACCTGGGTAACCTTTTCCCCAAGGGCTATCCCACTGCATAATGTGGTTTGGTTCGGCTTTCTTCCACAACGCAAAGTCAATAGGGTTATGCTTTTGGCTATTCACGCCTACTCGAGCGCCTGCTTTTTGGTCGTCTAAATTTATTCTTGAAAGTTTGCCATAACCATTAAATTTTGATACGTCATAATAAATACCATCGTCAATTTCATAAGCGTATCCTTTTTTTAATAATTCTTGCACTATTTCTATCATCTCAGGAATATTTTCCGTCGCTTTTGGCGTAATAGTTGGCCGCTTTATATTTAAACTATCAATATCTTTGAAAAATTGCGCAGTAATTTCATCCGCTATTTCGTACGGAGTTTTTTGTTGCTCTCTTGCCGAACGTTCCATCTTATCTTCGCCCTCATCGCCATCGCTAAGTAGATGTCCCACATCCGTTATATTCATAACATTTTTTACGTTAAATCCATCATAGCGCAATATACGCACAAGCAAATCCATAAATATATAGGTACGCAAATTTCCTATATGCGCATATTTGTATACTGTCGGACCGCAAGAATACACTCTTACTAACTCATTAATAGGCGTAAACGTTTCCTTTGTGCGTGTCAATGTATTATATAATTTTAATTCCATATTTCACCTGTTTTTTAATATTTTGCCAATTTTAAAGTAATTCTACTGTTATTATGTCATTTAACGCTTGTTGTTAATCTCATCTTTATTTAATTGTAACTATATCTATTTTATAATCTATTAAATTAGCTGTTTTAATCATTTTTGACATTTTATTATCCTTTTTTTATAACTTCTAATCCGCCCATAAATGCTTGCAATACTTGCGGCACTCTAACTGAACCATCTGCGTTTTGGTATTGTTCTACGATTGCTGGAATGATTCGACTCGTTGCCAAACCGCTACCATTTAACGTATGCACATATTTTGTTTTTCCGCTTATACTTTCACGATATTTAGTATTATTACGGCGCGCTTGATAGTCACTTGCGTTAGAAACTGAAGAAACCTCTTTATATATTCCCATTGATGGTATCCACACTTCAATATCATATGTTCTTGCCATAGATGCGGAACAATCGCCAGCGGCAAGTTTACTTATGCGGAAATGCAATCCTAATTGCTCTACCAATGAAGCCGCTTTATTAACTAATTCTGTAAAAGCTCCTTTCGACTGCTCAGGCGTAGTATATTGCACCATTTCAATTTTGTTAAATTGATGACCTCTTATCATTCCACGCTCTTCCGCTCTATAACTTCCTGCCTCTTTTCTGTAACAAGGCGTATAAGCAAACATCTTTTTAGGCAAATCACTTTCTTTTAAAATTTCACCACTATAAATATTGACAAGCGCTGTTTCTGCTGTCGGTAACATAAAGTGTTTTTTCTTTTTATCTTCTTGTTCGTCAAGCCAATATACTTCGTCTAAAAATTTAGGAAACTGCCCTGAACCATATCCGCAGTTGTAACTCAATTGATGCGGAGGTAATATAAACTCATACCCATCTTTAATATGTTGCGAGATGAAAAAATTAAGCAACGCCCATTCAAGTTGCGCTCCAATATTACGATATAACCAATATCCGCCACCCGACAACTTAACGCCTCTTTCATAATCTATAAGCCCTAAATCATTACATAAATCTACGTGATGCTTAATAGGAAAATCAAAAATAGGCATCTTACCATATACGCCCACTACTGCGTTGTTTTCTTTATCGCCAGCCAATAAATCTTCGTCAGGGAGATTAGGCAAATACATTAATACGCTATCGATTTTAGCGTTAATATCATTTATAGCGTTGTCCCCTTCTGTTATTTGGTCGCCAATTTCACGCATTTGAGCAAAAATTTGTTCGACATCTTCATTGTTTTTTTTACGTTTAGGAATATCTGCGCTTACTTTATTTCTTTCGGCTTTCAACCCTTCAACTTTTACCATTAACGCCTTTCTTTCTCCGTCTAATTGGAAAAATTCCGTAAAATCTGCGCTGTATCCCTTCTTTTTTAATGATTCAACAACAAATTCTGGATTCTTTCGTATTAAATTAATGTCTATCATAACTTTTACTCCTACCTATGCTCTATATTTACGCTTCAACGCTTTGTATTAATTTTTTATGTAAATTGACATCTTAATAATAGTAGACTTTGAAATCTACTTTTTTGCGCATTTTTTATCTATAACCTTAAACTCAATCAGTGTATTTCATTAATATCAATTTCTAAATTTATTATCAATTTCTAAATTTATTATCA
>JAVVUQ010000022.1:18451-20501 GCA_036653075.1 Clostridia bacterium
AATTTATTATCAGCTTAATCAATTTTTTTAATGAGTGAAATACGATGTTTGTGCTGTAAGCGTTCAAATGAACTCCAAAGAGTTTGCATACTATGGTTGTCTATCAGTTCTGGATTCGTTTCAACTTCGGCGATTCCGTCGCTATTGAGTTGTTCGATAACTGATTTAAGTACCATAGCGATAGCGCCCGTTTTGCGATATTCTAATTTTACGCCTACAATGCCTAATTCTAATCCCGTAGGATTTTTTACTTCTTTTAGAATTTTTAAAAGCGTAGGTAATGTCAAATGTCCGCTGCTTTTCTTTACGCATTTGCTTACAAGCGGAAAGCTTAATCCGTACGCTACTACTTCGTCTTTTTCGTTGATTATCACGGGTAAATAACGCAAATTTACTACCATCATAAACTGGTCGGCTAATTGTGAACGTAATTTACGTGATAATGGCACAGTCCCTGGCAATACCGAATAGGTTTCATCATAACAATCTAATATTTTATGCATCCAATCTTTTTTGATATCACTTTTTTTCGTAATAACCAAATAACGCAATTTATTATGCTTTTCCGCAATTTCAGCCACTCTAAGTACTTTATCGGGTACTTTTTCTGGTACTGTCAACCGATATTCCTGCCATATACATTTTTCTTCATATCCGCATTGCTTGAGTAATTTTGGATAATATTCATAATTATAAAGAGTTGCTAACGTTGCGTCATATTCAAAGCCACCATCTAACATTCCTTCTTTATCTAAATCGTTAAAGCCTAACGGTCCGTGAATATACTCCATTCCTTCGCTTTTACCAAACTGCTCAACTGCGCTAAGTAACGCTTTTACAACTTCAATATTCTCTATAAAATCGATTCTTGAAAATCTAATGATTTTCTCGTTGTGAATACTGTTACTCAACATTTGTATAATTCCACATATTCGTCCTGCAATTTCGCCATTATAATATGCTAAATAATACCTCGCTTTACAGTTTTCAAAACTTGCATTTTTACTCGGGTCTAATAAATTCAGCTCATCGCCGTAAAGACAGGGTACATAATGCGAATTTCCTTTGTATAGCTTATTGGGAAACTCAATAAACTTTTTAAATAGCCTCTTGTCCTTTGGATTAATCTCTACAATCTCTACCATAATAATAACTCCGACTTCTTATATTGCAGCAAACACCAAAAATATAAAATAATGCACCAAAAACTATGACGTCCACTGTATCATTTTATTATAGCACCTATTCTCAATATTTGTCAAGTTTTCAACCATTATTTAGATAATTTTGCTATGTTTTATCCTATTTAATTGCGCTACCTCAATGCAACACTCAATTATATTTCTATTAAATATAAAAAATCTTTCTCCCTTGTTTCTTGCAATAGCTTTTGCCTTCGATAATTATTTTTAACTTGACTAAATTGCTTATCTTTACACAACCATTGCTTTATCTATTATAACTACAATATAATAGCGTTAACGCCATTATTATAGTATTAACGCTATATTGTTTGTTTTTTGATTTTTACTATACATTTATTTCATATTTTTTAATATAATTTCAATATTATCTAAAATATAGTAATTAATCTTGATTTATCGTACATTTATTGTTGTTTTATTTTATAATATTGTCGCTTTGTTGTTATAATATTGTCGCTTTGTTGTTATATTATTGATATTTTGTCATAATTTATTGTATTGATTTTACTGTTATAAAATGCTGTTAGTCCGCAAACTAAAGTGTCAATATCCGATGCGCCCATTGTTTCGACAGCGCTGTGCATTGCAAGTTGAGCTAAGCCTATATCCACGCTACGAATTGATAGTTGTCCGCTGCTTATTGCGCCAAGCGTGCCGCCGCAAGCCATATCCGAACGCATATAGAAATCTTGATATTTTACATTTGCTTTGCTAAAAATATATTTTATAACCGCAGAACTTACTGCATCAGATGTGTAGTTTTGGTTAGCGTGGTGTTTAATTACGACTCCCCCGTTCATTGTAGGTTTGTTTGTTGGGTCGTTTTTTTCAGCGTGATTAGGGTG
>JAVVUQ010000023.1:0-8110 GCA_036653075.1 Clostridia bacterium
ATTTATAATTACACATATTTATATAGGTTTATATAGGTTTATTTACAATTATACATATTTATATAGGTTTATATAGATTTATTCAAAATTACACATATTTATATAGTTTTATTCAAAATTATACATATTTATACATATTTATATAAATTTATTTACAATTATACATAGTTACATAAATTTTAAATTTGATAAATATTTATTGTTTTAATTTCAAAAGCAACTGTTTTAAAAGGTTTTTTAGTCCGATTTTTTCGTATAGTGTATAAAGCAATTCTGTTCCAGTAACGATACTTAGCGAATAAGCAGCAAATAGATTAACTGTAAAGGACATTTTAGCAATGTAAAAATAAAGTGATGTTGCGATTATTGACAGTAAGAATGTAGTAAAAAAGCACAAGTCGGACAGTTTGTCATCGTATATTTTTATATCCGTAATGTAAGCTAATTTTTTTTTGTAAAAAGGCTTAATAGTATTTGTGATTATCAATACTATAAAGGCAGATAATAACGCAGTGTTTCCAAAATTTTGTACAAAAGTTTCAATTATGTTGTTCATAAAATTACCTCGAAAATATTTTATAAACTATATGAATTTATTTATGTTGAATAAAAATAATAAAATATGAATTATTATAGTTAAATATAGTTAAATATAAATATAGTTAAATATAGTTAAATATAAATATAGTTAAATATAGTTAAATAAAAATATAGATTAATATAAATATAGATTAATATAAATTATTAATAAAAATATAGATTAATATAAATTATTAATATAATAAGCATACGTACATAAATATAGTTTATTATTTTAATATAAACTATGAGTTATGACAGCGTGCTGTCACAATAAAAGCAAAAAAATGAATTGAAACAAAAAAATAAAAAATGTTGCTAATTAGGGTTTAAATATATATGAAAGTATGGTATAATTAGATTATGTAATACAAATAAATAATAGTCATATGAAATATGAAAAATATGAAAAAATAATATATAAAAAATACAAAAAAACAAGAAAAATATAAAAAATGAATAAAGATGAAATGTTATATAAAAAGGCAAGTTAATAGTACGTGTAATCAACAACAATAGATTAAAATATTTAAGAGGTGTATATGACAATTGCGATAATTACGGGAGCGTCGTCTGGCGTAGGGCGAGAGTTTGCTATTCAGTTAAAAAATGAGTATAGTGAGATTGATGAATTTTGGATTATAGCGAGAAGGGCGGAGAGGTTACAGCAATTGGCTGAAGAAATGAAGCCAACAAACTGTAAGATTTTAGTTATGGATTTATCTTTAGAAAGTAGTTATGACAAGTTGCAGAACTTGCTGATAAATCAACAACCGCAAGTAAAAATTCTACTAAACAATAGTGGCGTTGGCGTACTAAGTAATGTTATTGAAATGGATGTAAAGTCGCAAATAAATATGTGTGATGTAAATGTTAAGGCGTTAACTGCTGTAACGACAGTAGTTTTACCATATATGGTAAAGGGAGGAACGATTATTAATATTTCATCAATAGCGTCATTTGCCCCTACGCCTAAAATGACTGTATATAGCGCAACAAAAGCCTATGTATCAGCCTATTCAAGAGGATTAAATTATGAATTAAAAGATAGAGGAGTTAATGTATTAGCGATTTGTCCAGGGCCAATGGATACGGAATTTTTGTCAGTGGCTGGCATTACGCAAAAAGGGAGTAAAACATTTGATACATTGCCACATACAAAGGTAGAATTTGTTGTAAGAGGCGCTATTAAAGCTGCAAAAAAGGGGAAAGCATTTTACACGCCAAAACTAATATTTAAGATTTATCGTGTTTTAGCAAAATTGCTTCCGCACGCTTTAATTGTAAAATTCTCTAAGTGTTGAGTTGCTTGATTTAATATTTAAAATTCAATAGGTTATATTTATTATTGAGCTTATGATAATTAAAAGGAAAATAAAAAATGGATATTATCTCAAAGGATGAAAAAAACAATAGAAATATGTTAAATTATGATGATAAGCAAAACGTTGAAGATATTGAAAACAATATTGTCAAAAAAAGCAACCAAGCAAATGATATTGTAAATGACAGCGCTAATAAAGAAATGTTTAATAAAAAAGTTATAGTAGATAAGGCGGCGCCTTTTGCGCATTTGCACGTACATACGGAATATAGTTTATTAGATGGTTGTTTGCGAGTTGAGCGAATGCTTGAGCAATGCAAAAAATTCAATATGAAAGCGGTTGCTGTTACAGATCACGGCAATATGTTTTGCGCATATCATTTTTATATGGCTGCTGTAAAAGCTGGAATCAAGCCGATAATTGGTTGTGAGTTTTATATGTGTCCTGACATTATGGTTAAGCAAGGAAAGGTGGCAGGCGATTTTAATCATTTAATTTTATTAGCAAAAAACGATGACGGATATCATAGTTTATGTAAACTTAATTCAATAGCTTATGTGGATGGATTTTATTATAAGCCACGTATTGATATGGCTTTACTGCGAAAATACAGTAATGGTTTAGTATGTTTATCAGCTTGTTTAGCGGGGCAATTGCAGCAGTTATTATTGCAAAACAGATATGATGATGCAGACGCTACGGTTAAAGAGTTTAAAGCTATATTTGGTGAGGATTATTATATTGAGTTACAAGACCATAATTTAGAGGAACAAAAATATGTAAATCCTTTTTTAATTAAACTTGCTCGCGCAAATGATGTTAAGTTAGTAGCGACAAATGACGTGCATTATCTTGAACGCAAACACGCCGAAGCGCAAGACATATTAATGTGTGTGCAAATGGGCAAGTTTGATGATGATGAAAATCGACTTAAATTTCCTAATGATGAATTTTATTTTAAATCGTATGAGGAAATGGCGGAGCGATTTGCAAATATTCCAGAAAGCATAACCAACACAATGGAAATTGTAGATAAATGTAATGTTAAAATCGAACGAAAAAAATTATTACCTAATTATATTCCGCCTGACAATTTAACGCCGTCGCAGTATTTACGACAATTAATGGAAGATGGATTGCTTAGAAAGTACAAAGTTATAACGCCAGAAATTCGTAATAGAGCAGAATACGAGTTTGATGTGGTAAACAAAATGGGTTTTGTCGAATATTATCTCATAGTTTGGGATTTTATACATTACAGCGAAAGCAAAGGCATTCCAGTAGGCCCGGGGCGTGGTAGCGGAGCGGGTAGTATTATTGCATACGCAATAGGAATTACAAAAATTGAACCGCTTAGATTCAATCTATTTTTTGAACGTTTTTTAAATCCTGAACGAGTAAGTATGCCCGATTTTGATATAGATTTTTGCGTAGATAGACGGGGCGAAGTTATTGATTATGTAATAAAAAAATATGGCGCGCCAAAAGTAGCTCAAATTGTAACTTTCGGAACAATGGCGACTAAAGCGGCGTTTAAAGATGTTGCAAGAGTATTACGTTTTCCATATAGCGAAGTGGATAAGATCACCAAATTGATACCGCAAAAAGCATCGCTTAAACGACTTTTTGGAATAGAACCGCTTATAAATGATGCAGCGCACATACAAGAAAACGTGCCAGAATTGCGTGAAGTTTATAGCCAGAACAGTGAAATCAAGCGCATTGTAGATTTGGCTGTGATTTTAGAAGGCACGCCACGTAATACATCAATGCACGCAGCGGGCGTCGTGATATGTCGTGACGATATTAGCGACCACGTTCCGCTTCAACGTAATGGCAATGATATAACCACTCAGTATAATATGAAAGAAGTGGAAGAATTAGGATTACTAAAAATGGACTTTTTAGGACTCAGAACATTAACAGATATTGATAAAGCTGTAAAGCTTGTAAAAAAGAATGAAAATATAACTATTGATTTATATGATACAGATTACAGCGACCCCAACGTATACAAATTGATGTCATCAGGCGATACTGACGCTGTATTTCAACTTGAAAGTGGCGGAATGAAAAATTTAATGAAACGGTTGCAACCTAATTCATTAGAAGACGTGACGGCAGGGATATCATTATTTCGTCCTGGGCCGATGGATAGCATAGATAGTTATATAGCGGCTAAAAGAGATAGCGCAAATATAAAGTACAAGCATCCTTTATTAAAGCCAATATTAGAAACGACGTATGGATGTTTGGTATATCAAGAGCAGGTAATGAAGATAGTTCAACAGTTAGCAGGGTATACCTTAGGACAAGCGGACATAATACGTCGGGCTATGGGAAAAAAGGACGCCAAAACAATGGCGGAAAATCGTGAATATTTTATACACGGAAAAAAGGATAAAGACGGAAATGTTATAATTAAAGGAGCTGTAAACAATGGCGTATCGGAAAGCGTAGCGGAAGAAGTTTTTAAAGAGATGGAGATTTTTGCTCAGTATGCCTTTAATAAAGCGCACGCAGCGGCGTATGCGGTAGTTTCTTATCAAACGGCGTATTTAAAATACTATTATCCTATTGAGTATTTGGCGGCGGTTTTAAATAATAGAATAAACAATTCTGATGAAATAATAAAATACATTGGTTATTGTATTGAACGTGGAATTAAAGTGTTAGAACCAGACATAAACAAATCGCAAGCTGAATTTGACGTGGATAATGGTAGAATCAGGTTTGGTTTATTGGCTGTTAAAGGTGTGGGATTAGTAGCTATCAATAAAATCATTGAAGAAAGGGAGAAAAGAGGCGATTTTAAAGATATATATGATTTTATTAATAGAGTGGATAGTAGCGCATTAAATAAGAGAATGATTGAAGGATTTATAAAAGCGGGCGTATTTGATAGTACGGGCGCAAAAAGAGCGCAACTTATGCAGATATATGGAATGATTATGGATTCAGCTGCAAGCGAAAAGAAACAAAAAGAATCAGGACAGTTTAGTTTTTTTGATATGGAAGGGGATAAAAATAGCAAAAGCGCAGATATTCCATTGCCAAACGTTGAAGAATATGCGTCCAAACAGAAATATGCGTATGAAAAAGAAGTGTTAGGAATGTACGTGTCAGGCAGTCCGCTTGAAGTATATAAAAGTAGATTTAAGGATTTATGGAATACGGGCGCAATAATACCAGATGAAGAATTAGAAGACAGCGAAAAAGATATATTTTATGAACAATTTGATCGTAAATCAGTTGTTATGGGCGGAATTTTGACAGAAGTTGAGATTTCAACGGATAGAAATGCTCATAAAATAGCAAGAGCAAAACTTGAGGATTTGTACGGAGTTATTGAAGTTACCATTTGGTCGAGAGAGTATGAGAAACTAAAAGATATAATAGCAGAGGATTTAATCGGAAGTTTCAGTGGCACTTTAAGCGTTCGTACGGGATTCAAGCCATCACTATTTGTAAATGCCATACAACCTTGGTCAGATAAACCTTTAGAAACAGTCAATACACCAATTCGTAAAAGACTGTATTTAAAAATAAATCAAACTCAATTAGATGCAGCCGAATCAATTATTGAATCTTATCCAGGCGAGATAGACGTTATTTACGTACTTGATACCACTAAGACAAAATTCAAATCTAAAAATAAAGTTAGAGAATGTTATGCGCTTATTTCAGAACTTGAAACGCTTTTATCTAACTGTAACATAAAGTTTATGAATAATAAATGATTTATAATTTTTAATATATAACGTTTACGAGCGTTAATTTAATTTTATTGCTTAAAATCAATAAATTAAAACAATTAATATAATAAATAATTACAATAATTACAAATTTACGAAGGCGGTAAAAATGAAGCAAGACGATATAATCGAATTAACAATTGAAGCGTTAGGAACAGATGGAGCTGGAATAGCGCATAAAGGCGAGGATACATTTTTTATTCCATACACATTGATAGGCGAGCGTATTAGGGCGAAAGTCAAATACGTAAAGAAAAATATAATTAATGCAAAATTGCTTGAAGTTCTCGATGCGTCGCCGATGCGCAGAAAGCCAAGATGCGATGTATTTGGCAAGTGTGGTGGTTGTGCGTTTTTGCATATGGATTACGAATCACAAAAGGAATTTAAGCGCAACCAATTATATAATTGTGGTAAAAAAATAGGCGGATACGATTATATGCCTTTAGATACAGAGGGGAGTCAAGAATATGGATATCGCAACAAATTAGTGTTGCAAGTAGGTAACAATAAAGGTAAAACAGAGATGGGATTTTACGCTATTAATACGCATAAAATAATACCTATAAATAAATGTGCATTGCACGGAGAATGGGCGGAAAAGGTAATAAAAGCGGTAAGTGAATATATGCGTTTATCGGGAGAAACGAGTTACGATGAATCGACGCATACGGGTAGTATAAAACATTTGTCAGGTAGGTATATAGATGGACAATTACTGTTAATAGTAGTAGTTAATAATACAAAAGGATTAAAGAATGTAAAATTATTAGAAAGTTGTGTTTCTAAATATTTTGAAAAGTATGGATTATTTGAATCTATAAATACCAATATAACAAATGTAATAATTGGAGATAGCATTAAATATTTATGCGGAATAAAAGAGATAGTAAGTAGTACTATGAATATAGAGTATTCTTTAAATGCAGGTAGTTTTTTCCAAGTAAATGATGAGATTAAAGATAAGATTTATACAACTGTCAAAAGTTTGATAGATGCCGATACTGAAGTAGTAATTGACGCATACAGTGGAATAGGTATACTTACGGCGTTACTTGCAAGTGAAAGGTATGATACAATAGGAATAGAAATCGTAAAAAGCGCAGTAGAAGATGCAGATAAAATCTCGAAAAGGAACAAGACATTACGACAAACGAATTTAAATGGAGATGTAAATGAGTTGTTGCAAAAGGTGTTTGACAAGTATAACGGCAAAAAAATTACGCTTGTACTTGACCCTGTACGCAAGGGATTAGATAGTGACACAGTCGAACTGATTAAAAATCTTAAGCCAATGAAAATAATATACATTTCGTGCAACGTAGCTACGCAAGCAAGAGATGTCGGAATGATAATGGATTCAAATGACTATGAGATAAAATATGCTAAAGTATTTGACCAATTTCCCCAAACAATAACAAGCGAAAGCGTAATGTGCTTGACAATAAAATAAAAATAAAAATGATTTTAAATAAAAAATAAAAATGATTCTATAAAATAAAAAAATGATTTTAAATAATATAAAAAAATCATTATGGATAATATGTTAATAAATTTTTATTATAATAAAATATAAATATAAACAACGAATATGGAGGTAAATATGATAAGAAAAGCAGTTATACTTGCAGCGGGGCGTGGCACACGTTTTTATCCGTACACAAAATATGTTGCAAAGGAAATGTTACCTATTGTAGATGTTCCAGCGTTACAGCTTATTTGTGAGGAAGTAATCAATTCAGGAATTAAAGATATATGTGTAGTTACCAATCCAGAGAAGCATACAATGAATTCATTTTTTGATATTTTTACAATGACAGAAGGGGATGCGTATGTCAAGAAAGTATATCAAAACGTTCCAAACGGAACGGGGGCTGCTGTATTATTGACAAAAGATTTTTGCGAAGGCGAACCATTTGCGCTGTTAAATGGCGATGATCTTATTTACACGGACGAAAACACAATTCCAGCGACAAAACAGTTGTGTGATTATTATGAGATATGTAAAACATCTATTATTGGAGTGCAGTATGTCGGAGCGGAACAAATATCAAAATACGGCGCAATTAAAATAGTTAAGCAAGAAGATAGAGCTTATCAAATAAACGGCATAATTGAAAAACCGCTGCCAGAAGAAGCGCCTTCATTTATTTCTGCGTTAGGTAGGTACATTATAACACCTGATATTTACGATTATTTAATGGTAGAAAAACCAAATAGTAAAGGCGAATTAGTCTTAACCGACGCTTTAAATTCAATGGCTATAAAGAAAGGAATACACGCTTATGATTTTATAGGCAGGCGATATGACCTTGGCAGTAAAGAAGGATATAGCGAAGCGGTAACAGAATATACTTTGCGTCGTCCAGGATTAAAAGAAGAATATCTAAAATTTTTAAAATCAATAATTAAATAAACATATTGTAATAAATAGTTTAAATTGATAAAATA
>JAVVUQ010000023.1:8210-20034 GCA_036653075.1 Clostridia bacterium
TAAAATCAATAATTAAATAAACATATTGTAATAAATAGTTTAAATTGATAAAATATACTTAAAAAAAGGGTTAGTTTTTAAAATAACATATGTTATACAAAAAACTAACCCTATTTATATTTAAAAGGCAATATATTACATAACTTTACCTTTGCCATTTTCTTTAGCTTGGTACATTGCTCTATCCGCTATAATAACCAAATCTTTGATATTAGGTTGCAAAGACATTTTAGAAATTCCTATGCTTATGCTAATTGGATGGCCAAAAGGATTTTCTTTTTTTAAAAGGAAATCGATAAAATCTTCTAATAATTTTTTATTATTCGCATTTTCTTTTAAAATACCAACGAATTCATCACCGCCCCAGCGAGCAAGAATACCGCATTCGTTGAAAAAATTCTGAGCGGAGGTAGCGACATATTTTAAAATATCGTCGCCATAATTATGTCCATATTTGTCATTAATGTTTTTGAAGTTGTCGATATCAAAAATAAAGAAAGTTCCGTTTTTAAATTCTGATTTTTGTTTTATTTTATCGTAATTTGAATAGAAAGCTTCTCTATTTTGTAATCCTGTAAGTTGATCGGTATTGGCGGTTTTACGAACGATGTCATTATATATTTTGATAATATAGGAAACGGATAACATAATTATAATTGTAACAATAATAAATATAATCATATTATTTTTAAATTGCATATCAAATGCAGCTTTAGCTTCGCTGTTATCTTTTTCAATTACTAAGTACCAGTTGAAATCTTTAACATATTGTGTAATAACGCATTTCTCAAGATTTTCTGTATTTACCCATTGAATTTCGGGAGAAGTTTTATTAGCTATTATATTGTCAATGAACGCTTTGTCTTTAACTGAATCAAAATAGTTTTCTTTAATTATTCCTGAGATATTTGAACGAACCATTATATTTCCTTTTTCATCAATTAAAGAAGCTTTAAGTTTGTAGTGATTTTCGTGTTCAACCAAAACGCTTTGAATTTTATTGATTTTAAAACCTACGCCCACCACCCCTAAGAAATTATCATTTTCATCTTCAATTCTGCAATTAACAAATAAAGTAATCAAATTTGAATTTGTTTCATCGTAATCTACAACGAGATTATATTGTTCCATACTTTGAACAAAATTATAATACCAAACATCATGGCTATCTTCTGGGCTAACAATTTTATTGATACCCTCATTGTAGTAATATATTAATGTTTTATTGGAAACCAAAAACACATTATCGTATTTATTTTCAACCTGATATTTTTTCAAGTATTTAATAATATCTGTTATATCAGTATTTTCTAATTGCTTTTCACTATTTAAAAGCCAATCAACTAAGAAAGCGTCGTTACTCATTGTTTGCGAAACGTGCACAGACTCAGAAAATGTATTTACTATTTGCGAATGAATATTGAGCGAAGTAAGATTAGAGATATTTTCAATATGTTCGGAACTTATTTTTTTTTGTACATTTTTTGAACTAAAAGTTACTACAAAAAAACCAAAAGTTATAACAAGGCAGATTATAATATTTGTAATTAATAAAATATGTTTTTTCATAGGTGAATTTTCTCCTTTTGTAGTTGCCATAACTATGTCATTATATAAAATATACATTTTGTCAGCTTGAATTTTGAATAATTGATATTCAATAATAGAATAAATCATATAATTAATACAATACATTAAGTCAACGAAAATATATGTATTATATTGTTGTACAATTTACAATACGAATATAATTATTGTAAAATAATGTAATTATTATAAAATAATAATTAATAAATCTTATAATTTAAAAATATATTTTAATAATTTACAATTACTTATACAATGACTATACAATTATGTTAACATATTAATTAAACGGTGTCAATTGATTTGCATAAATAATGATTTGCAATAAAGAAATCAAAGGTATTGCTGATATAAAAAGTGTAACAAGCGCAAGAAAAAACGGAATACAAAAAGTATTCCGCTGAAGTGATAAGTTGAAGTGATATATATTAAATTCCGTATCTCTTTTTGAACTTATCAACACGTCCGCCAGCATCGACCAATTTTTGTTTGCCCGTAAAGAATGGGTGGCAGTTGTTGCAAATATCAACGTGAATTATATCGCCTTTTTTAGTGCTTCCAGTTTTAAATGAAGCTCCGCATGCGCATACAACAGTCACTTCGTGGTATTGTGGATGTATGTTTTCTTTCATAGCCATTACCTCGTACTATATTAACTGCATATGCAGTCACCGATATAGTATAACTACTTAGAAAATATATGTCAAGTGTTTAACAATAAATTAATTTAAATTAATTATTTAATATAGAAATAGAATAAATATTGTTAAAAAAACAGATATATCTATTAGAAATTTGATATAAAAACTGATGAATTTAATGTAACCAATGAAAATATATAGCAAAAATACGACATAGCGCAATTAAGCATAGCGACTTTAAAGTTATCTATGGCGTCGAGCAATAAGTTCGATAAGAGCAACCAAGCCATACATACCGCCGGCTAAGATGCAAAGGGCAATAGTGCAAGTCATAACTAAGTCTAATTTAAATACCTGACCGCCGTAGACAATCAAGTAGCCTAAGCCCGCTTTAGAAACCAAATATTCTCCCATAATAGTGCCGACCCAAGACATACCGACGTTAATTTTAAGTGTATTGAGTAAGGAAACGGTATTAGAAGGGAAAACTAATTTAGTGAATATTTGGTATTTTTTAGCTCGCATAGTGCGCATAAGGAGTAGTTTATCTTTATCGGTTTCGCAAAAAGCGGTAAGCATATTTAATGCGGTAATAATAAATGAGATTAGAATTGCCATTGTGATAATGCTTGCAGCGCCAGTGCCAACCCAAACGATAATGATAGGGCCGAGGGCGATTTTCGGTAAGCTATTAATAACGACCAAATAAGGTTCAAAAATACTTTTTAATAGAGGCGACCACCATAAAATTGTTGCAATTATCATACCGATAATAGAACCTAAGGCAAAACCCAAGATGGTTTCATAAGTTGATTGCCAAACGTGTTTCATAAGAGTGCCATTAGAGTATAGTTGTACGAAAGTTTTAAATATTCTGGAAGGGGAGCTAAAAATAAAAGGATCAATCCATTGTAATTTAGCTGCAATTTCCCAGAAAATAGTAAAAAATACTAAAACGCCTATAATAGATAGGATAATAATGCTGCTATGTAACCTCAATTTCGACAAATATTTTAGATGCGCTTTTGAATAAGCTATTTTGTTTTTTAGCATTATCGCCTCCGTAATTAATAGTAAAAAATTGCGTATTGACAGCAATTTAACGCATTAATATATAATATATGGATAAATTATATAATATTAGATAAAAAGGAAGAAATATTATTTATTAATTTCTTGCCAAATAGTTTCAAATTGCAACGCAAAGCTTTTATCTTCTCGTCTTTTTAGAGGTGAAGCGACGTGAGAAAGGTGTGTTTCGTGTATTAATTTAACTTTAGCGGGGCGTTTAGATAATATAACGATTTTGTCTGCCATAGAAATAGCTTCGCTAATATCGTGAGTTACCAACAAAACGGTTTTATTTTCTTTTTTTATAATGCTATAAACGTCGTCGCAAACTTCCATTCTTGTTTGGAAATCCAAAGAAGAAAAAGGTTCGTCTAATAAAAGTAAGTCTGGTTTAAGCGCAAGTGTTCGAATTAACGCAGCTCGTTGACGCATACCTCCTGAAAGCTGTGAAGGGTGACTATATTTAAATTGGCTTAGTCCGTATTTTTCTATGAGAGAATCTACGTGTTCGAGGTTTTCTTTAGTAAGTTTCTTTTGTATTTCAAGTCCCAACAAAATATTTTTATAGATGCTGCGCCATTCAAATAGGTGATCTCGTTGGAGCATATATCCTAAATCGCACCCAGATAATTCAATTGTTCCGAAAGTAGGCGTCAAAATTCCTGAAATAAGGGATAACAATGTAGTTTTTCCACATCCTGACGGACCTACGACAGCTACGAAATCCCCTCTCGTTATTGAAAACGATACATTTTCGAGCGCCTGAGTTTCGTCCTTTTTTGTATAATAGGTAAGCCCTACATTTTTAAGTTTCAAAATCTCAGACACTATTTTTCCCTCCCATATGCAGCTATAATTGCAGCAATATATACCCGATTTTTGTAGCTGTCAAAATCATTAAATTAAGCTAATGAATTGTAAAATGTTCAATAATAAATATAAATTGGTATTGAAATAAGAATTTACTATTTCTTTGCTCTTTCCTTATATATCATATAATGTAAAATCAAAAAGTTATGTGAATGATGAATTTAAAATTTAGCAAAAACTCATACTATAATTATGAATAACAAAACACGTATTTATGAGATATTTAAAAGCGATCCCGATTTAAGAATAAGGGAATTATCTGCCTTTACGCACGAAATAACCATTATACATTTAGATGGATTGGCTAATTTTGCTCGTTTATCAGATTTTGTAACTCGTTCGATTATAGATTCGGAAGGATTTTTTGATTTAAAAGATTTAGAATCTAAAAGTATGGCGATTATCAATTTGAATATAGAAACGTCATTTTCAGAAATGGTAACGAAACTGCTCGCAGGATTTTCGTTATTGTTTATGGATAGCTGTTTAGACGCATTAGTTTTAGATACGCAAGTATTTGATGGTAGAAGCATTATCGAACCGCCAACGTCGCACGTAACGAAAGGGCCAAGAGAAGGATTTGTGGAAAATATGCGTACTAATATTAATTTAATGCGTAAAAGATTAAAATCAGAATCTTTTAAACAAATTATATTGACAGCGGGAAAGTATACTTGCACGGCGATATCAGTTTGTTATTTAGAGGGAGTTATCGACCAAAAAGTAGTAGACGAAATAGTTACAAAAATCAAAAATATAAATATTGATGGAATAATAGATAGCAGTTATGTAGCAAAATTTATAGATACTTGTCGTTCGACGTTATTTAAGACGGTAGGAAATACAGAAAAGCCCGATATAGCGACAGCAAAAATGTTAGAGGGACGAGCGATAATATTTGTAGATGGAAGTCCTATTGCATTGACGCTACCGTATATGTTTATTGAAGATATACAAACGGCAGAAGATTATTATATGTCGCCATATACCGCAACAAACGCAAGATATATACGATTATTGTCAGTTTTAGGCTCAATATTTATACCAGGATTATACGTTTCGCTGCAATTGCACAATTATCAAATAATTCCGCTTAAGTTTTTATTGACAATAATGAATTCTACTCAAGCAATTCCGCTATCACCTCTTTCCGAAATGATAGTAGTACTCATTTTATTTGACGTATTACGAGAAGCTAACTTTAGAATGCCTCAATTTGCGGGATTAGCGCTCAGTGTAGTAGGAGGTATAGTTTTAGGAGATGCAGCGGTGCGAGCAGGTATATTAGGCGCTCCCGCTGTTATGATAGGAGCGCTTTCGGGAATAGGACTGTACACAATGCCAGATAATACTATGCTTTTTACGCTTTTACGTCTTTTTGTAACTATAATTGGCGGCGTAATAGGAATATATGGAATTATGATTTCATCTTTAATTGTATTAACATATTTAGCTTCGCTTTCTAACTATGGTACGCCTTACCTCGCTCCGTTTGCTCCTAATATTCCAACGGATAAAAAAGACGCAATAATAAAAGCTCCATTTTTTAAAGGTATAAAACGTCCAAAAAGCCTAAACAGCAAAAATTATACACGGTTAGATATGGATAAACCGCCAAAAAACAAAAATAACAAATAGAAATATAAAATAAAATTATAAAATAGAAATATAAAATAAAAATATAAAATAAAATTATAAAATAGAAATAAAAATAGAAATATAAAACAAAAACACAAATAGAAATGTAAATAGAAATATTAAGATTATTTATAGAGATTAGCATAATAGAAATTGTAATATATTGTAAATGAAATATAAAAGCAAAAAATTTGGTAAAAAATCAAGTTAAATAGCAAGGAAATATATGAATGCAAAAAATAATAAATAAAAACGAAATAAAAATAACGCAAATTGCGATGATAATTGTAGTTATAATGGCAGGGAGCAAGTTTTTAAATGTACTTACGTTGATAGCGGCTGAAGCGAAGCAAGACGGGTGGTTGACATTACTATTAATTTATGCAGTAGATTATATTGCATTATTTTGTATGTTATACGCCATTAAAATCAATACAAAGGGGTTGTCGTTATACGAAGTTTTAAAATCGACGATAGGTATTGTAGCGACAAAAATTATATTTGCGATGTTTTTTGCTTATTATATGTTTAGAATAATGGGGTTAATGACGTCGGTATTAAATGTATTTTCTGCAACATTAACATTAAAGACTAATTGGTTAGGCTTTGCAATTCCTATCGCTATTTATATAATAGTTGCTACAAAACTTGGAATCAAAGCAACGGCGAGAATAACTGAATTGTTAGGAGGAGCTATTATTTTAGCTGCTGTATTGATGATAACTTTATCAATAAAACAAACAGATTTAACCGAATTGAAACCAGTATTAGTAAATGGATTTACGCCTGTTTTTAAAGCAATCAACGACCATACTTTTTGGTTTGCGGATAGTTTATTTATTGTATTTATGATAGAAAATGTAAAGGGTAAAAAAAGTTTTTATCTTGTTCCGACAGTAGCTTTTATTGTAGGCGTAGTTATGACAATTGGACTGTATGCAGTTTTTTATGGTATATTTGGACCAATAACGTGGATGATTGACGGCGCAATTGACAAGGTATCGCAATTCAACGTTCAGCTTACATCTAATGGTAGGTTGGATTGGTTAGCCTTAGTATTTTGGTTGCTTTCGGTGTTTATTAAACTTGCAATAATGAGTTTCTGCGCTTTTAAGAGTTTTGATAGCATTTTTATAAAATCAACAAAATCTCCATCTATTGTAGCTATTACAGTGTACTGCGCTTTAATTGTGATACTTCCTATATTGTTTCCTATGGAAGCTTGTATTCGCTTTCTATTTAGAAATGGCGCTGGAAAATATGCAGCTCTTATTTTACAATATCTTGTTCCTTTTTTATTGCCGTTTCTAACAAAATATGCAACAAAAAAATCAAAAATTTTAATCAAAAAATCATTAGTAGCGTTAGAGTAATTTAAATTTTAATTAAAAAATCAATAGTAGCGTTAGAGTAATTTAAATTGCAATAAAAAAAAGGAGCGATGTAAAAATAAATCGTTCCTTTTAATTTTAATAAAACTTAATTCGTATAAGTTACTATTGAACTAATGGAATTAATACGGTAACAGCAATATAGCAATAAACTGAAAGCGATACTGCATCTACAATTGTAGTTATGCAAGGGCTGGCGACAACTGCGGGGTCTAATTTGCAAGCTTTTGCAACAAGTGGTAAAACGCAACCTATTAATTTTGCTATTATTACAGTCACCCAAAGCGAAAAGCAAACAACAGCGGCAATGATGTAGCCTAATGTTCCATTTTTCCAAAGCTCATCAATTATCATTAATTTTCCAAAACAAGCAACGGATAAGATAGCGCCTAAAATAATAGAAATACGTAATTCTTTCCAAAGAACTTTAAAAATATCTTTAAAATGGACTTCGTTTAAAGCAATTCCACGAATAACAGTAACCGCAGCTTGACTACCAGCGTTTCCGCCAGTATCCATAAGCATAGGAATGCAAGCGGTTAAGATAATGCCGATAGTTTTCATATTCAGCGCTTTTTCATTTTTGCTTATAATCATACCAGTAAAGGTAGCGGAAACCATTAAAATAAGTAGCCAAGGGATACGGCTTAGGCAAATGCGCCAAATGTTTGTTTGTAAATAAGGTTTATCGCCGTTGGGGATAATAGCTGCCATTTTGCTTATATCCTCAGTTGCCTCGTCTTTTAATACGTCCATAGCGTCGTCGACGGTGACGATGCCGAGCAGTCTATTTTCGGCGTCAACGACAGGAAGCGCAAGGAAGTTATATTTCAGTAAAGTATTAGCTACGTCCTCTTTGTCTGTTGAAGTAGTAACGAAAATAGGATTATCCTCCATAATTTCACAAATGGGACGTTTTTTGTCTGTTAAGAGTAATTCTTTAATAGTGACAATGCCGAGCAATTTTTTAAAATCGTCAGTTACATAGCAAGTATAAACTGTTTCTTTGTCCAATGCTTGACTGCGAATTTTATCAAAACACTGTTCGACTGTCATTTGAGGGCGCAAGCTAATACATTCTGTTGTCATAATGCTACCGGCGCTGTCTTTAGGATAACGTAAAATCTGATTAATAGATTCTCTTGTTTCCTTATCGGATTGTTGGAGTATTCTTATAGCGACGTTTGCGGGCATTTCCTCAATTAAGTCAATGGTATCATCTACAAACAATTCGTCCAAAATCAATTTCAATTCGATATCGGAAAACGATTTAATAAGTATTTCTTCCGTATTGGAATCCATTTCGACAAAAGCTTCGGCGGCTACATCTTTAGGTAGTAATCTAAATAATACTGGTAAATCTTCTTTTGAAATATCGCTCAATATTTCAGCAATATCTGACGGATTTAATTGCTTAAGCAAAGGTTTCAAACGTTGAAAATCCTTTTCTTTAATTAACTTCATTATTGTATCTATCAACTTTTGCAGCCTCCTTGCATAAAAATTATATTTGAATAATATTTCGGCAAAAACAAAAAATAACGCCATTAACACTATTCATCTATATTGCTCATCATTTATATACTAATAAAAAAAATAAGTCAAGTGTTTTTCAATCATAAATTATACAATTGTTTTCCATTGATAAAAGCAAACATTACATAGATTTATTAGGTAATAATATATCATTAATGGCAAACATAACAAATATATCTCTATAATAATATTAATATAATTAAAATAAAACGCAAAAAAAGGCAGAAAAAAGAAAAAAAAGAAAGAAATTTTAGATGTTATGTTATGATATAAAATAAGCAAAAGTTTATATAATAGATTTATAGATTTTTACATAAGACGGCAAAAAAGGCAAGATAAGACGACGGAAATCAAAGTAGTTATAAGTCCTATTAAAATAGGTTTAAAAAGGTTTTTAACTTTAGAAGTAGCGAAATAAATAGCAGAAATATAAAATACAGTTTCACTACTGCCCATAATAATGCTTGCGCAGCGACCGATAAATGAATCGGCTCCATAGTGCGCAAATATATCGTTTAAAACAGCAAGCGAGCCTCCGCCAGAAAAAGGTTTGATAACTATGAGCGAAAGTAATTCCGTAGGAACGCCAAGAGGAACGAGGATTGGTTTTAAAAGGGTGGAAATAAGCGTAATTAACCCCGAAGCGCGCATTAAATCGATAGCAATAAAAACGGCTGCGATATACGGAAACAGATTGACCGACAAAGGAATGCTTTGTTTTGCGCCCATAAGAAAACTTCCGTATACGTTTATACGTTTTTTTGCGCCGATAGCTATAAGTAGTAATATCATTAGCGGTATCAATAAATCAGCGATTGAAAACTTCATAATTATATATACGCCGTATAAAGCTTATATATTATCATATCTATGTAAAATAGTATTCGATATATTTTTAATGGTATAAAATGACAAAATAAATATATGTTTAGATTAAAGATTTTTTTAATATTAGATTTCATAGCGATTTTGCCGTGTAGAATATAGTTGCGTTTTCAAATGAATTGTGATAAAATTTTAATATGGTTACTTTCTTTTTGTGTGTAATTTTTTTGGCTTTTATATCGCTCGGCTTGCCAGATAGCGGAATGGGCGTAATGTGGCCATATATGCGTTTAGATTTTGGCGCAAATGTTTCTTTGGCAGGATTAATAACAATAACTGTCACAGTAATGAGTAGTATTAGTTCAGTTGTATGTATTCGATTGAGTCGAAAGGTTAATGTTGGAACAATTACGGCTGTAAGCTCTATGTTGACGGCAGTTGGAATGCTTGGATACTCTATATCGGGCGCATTTTGGCAAGTATGTGTATTTGCGATGTTGACAGGGTTTGGCGGTGGCGGAGTTGATGCAACGTTAAACGATTACGTAGCGAAACATTACAGTTCGAGAATAATGAATTGGTTACATTCTTGTTGGGGATTAGGTGCTATGCTTAGTCCTATTATAATGACGGGAGCGTTAAATGCAAGCGGCAGTTGGAGAAGCGGATTTTTAATAGTGGGAATAGCGCAAGCGACAATGGCTATAATGTTTTTTTTCACTTCAAAGTTTTGGAAAAAAGAGAGTAAAGTAGCGGAAAAAGAAGAATTGTCGCCATTAGCGCCTCAAATGACAATGAAAAATCTTGCGCCGTGGCTGTCGATTCTTTGTTTCTTTCTTTATTGCGGAATAGAAATGATAAATGGCGTATGGCTTAAAACGCTTCTTTATGAAACAAGGGAACTTGGCACGAATCTATCAAGCGCCGCCGTATCAGTATTTTTTGGCGCTATTATGGTGGGCAGAATAATTATTGGATTATTTTCTAATAAGTTAGGTAATAGAAACGCCATTAGAATAGGCATTTGTGTTGCAATGTTAGGGTTTGTTTTACTGACTATAAAATCAACAATACTGTGTTTATGCGCCGCATTATTTATTGGTCTTGGATTAGCGCCTATATACCCAGCGCTTATGCACGAAACCGCTTTAAGATTTAACAAAAAAACAGCAGGTAATACTATTGGATTACAAATGGCTGCGGCAAACCTTGGTATTCTTGTAATTCCAGTAGCCTTTGGATTTATTGCTGAAAAAACATCATTTGAGATTATGCCATACGTTGCAGGGGTGATTTTGCTTGTATTAATTGTAGTTAGCGAAAAATTAAATTCTTTGACAAAAAGACAATTATAAAATTTAATATTAAAATAAAATAATATAGGAGATTAAAAATGGATTTCACACAGTTTGTTTCATCATCATACACCTCTTATCACGCAGTTGCGAATGTTGCTAAGTACCTTGAGGAAAAAGGATTTATAGAATTAAACGAAAGCGATACGTTTTCACTTGTAAAAGGCGGACGATATTTTGTTATTCGAGATGGTTCGGCGTTAGCGGCGTTTGTAGTAGGCGAAAATTCCTATAACATAGTCGCTTGTCATACTGACTCGCCTTCGTTTAAAGTCAAGGGCAATCCGCTAATTAAAGACGCTTTATACGTAAAGTTGAATACTGAAAGCTATGGCGGCGGATTATATTATAGCTTTTTAGATAGGCCGTTAAAGCTTGCGGGCAGAGCGATATTGCTCAATCGTAAAACAGGCGAAATACAATCAAAACTTGTTAAAAGTGATTTTAACGTGATTATTCCAAGTTTGGCGATTCATATGAATAGAGAAGCGAACAAGAGTTTAGCGTTGAATCCGCAAATAGATATGTTGCCATTAGTGTCAACTGACGGTGACGTAGACGTTTTAAAAGCTGTTGTAGGAGAAATTCCGACAGATTTTGAAATGATAGAAAGTGATATTTATGTTACGCCAAACGTTGAGCCATTTGAAAGTGGAATTAAAAATGAATTTTTGTCTTCTCCTCGATTGGACGATTTATGCGGAGTTTATGGAGCGATTGAAGCGTTAATTCGTTGTAGCTGTAACAGCACGGCAATCGCCGTCTGCTTTGACAACGAAGAAGTGGGCAGCTCAACAAAACAAGGAGCGGGCGGTACTTTTTTAAAACACTTAATTAGTCGTATTTCTACGTCGATGGGCGTAAACGACCAACTTAAAAACGGTTTAAACAGCAGCTTTATGGTAAGTAT
>JAVVUQ010000024.1:0-5722 GCA_036653075.1 Clostridia bacterium
CTCTAAAACCATTTGCGATCGTCTTTCAATTGGCATTTCGTTTACGCCTTCCATATCGCAAAGCACTTTAATAGGATTAGTAATAACCTTTTCGCTACTCATTATTTCACAAACTTTTTTGTAAAATCGGTCTTCTTCCTCGTATGAATCTCTGTTATATAATTTCTTTGCTAATTCGCTTCGTTCATATCTAACATCGCTTTCGGCGCTTCTACCTTCGCTCGCCGCTTGATTTTTTAAATTGTTCCAATGCTGTTCTTTTTCTTCCCAAAACCCGTTTTTTAATCTTTCTTTAGCTTCTTTTGCATAAAATTTAAATGTGTATTCTTTTTTCATATTATCACACCTTTTTCTTTATTTTTAAACTAATATAATTAAATCACTAAATATGTAAGCGTTGATATAACATTTTTCGACAATTTCTGCGTTCTTAATATATGGAAACTGCCTATCGTACAAGATAAGCAGTTTTTAAATAATATTAAATTTTAATTATTAACTTTTACTATTACGTTTGCGCGCCGCTTCCGCTTTCTTCTTACGACGTACGCTTGGCTTTTCATAGTGTTCCTTACGTCTGAGATCGCCTATAATGCCGTCTCTGGCGCATTTTCTCTTAAACCTGCGTAAAGCTGAATCTAAGGTTTCATTTTCACCAACTCTGATAACTGACATTTTTTCGCCCCCTTTCCTATAAGGATTTACTACAACTATGTTGCTCTATTTATTATACATATTTTTTCTATATTGTCAACTGTTTATTCTAAATATTTTTAATTAATTATAGTTTTGCTCGCTTTTATACAATTACTTGATTTTCTTTTTAATATACGTTCTTTTATATAGTACAATTTTACTATATTAACTTTTATTTTAAATTTTATTATTAGTTTTATTATTAGTTTTATTATTAACTTTTATTATTGAATTACGTAATTAAAATTTATAATTTTACACATATAAATTCGACAGATTGTTTATTGAATTTATTTCGCATCTTCCCAAGGCAGTTTTTGCCCTGCTAATATATGTATATGTAAATGATGCACTGTTTGCCCCGCATCTTCACCTTGATTAATAACAATTCTATATCCGCTTTCTAAATGTAATAACGTCTTTAATTCTTTGATTTTTCTCAAGCATCTAAGTAACTTCATTCCTTTTTCATCATCTAAGTTTTCAAGCAAAGGATAATGATCTTTTGGAATCATTAAATAATGATATTTCGCTTTAGGCGCTATATCATTTATAATAATCATATCTTTATCTTCATACAACTTCTTTGACCCGATTTTTCCTTCAATAATCTTACAAAATACACAATTTTCCATTATTAACCTCTCATTTTTATTTTTTAATTTTATGCTTAATTTAATAATTCTTTATCAAATTATTTAATCTTCAATTTTAAACCCAATCATTTATTATCTATTTTTAATTATAATACCTTTAACGCCATCTTTATATGGTTCTATCAATTTTACCTTTACTTTTTCTCCTTCCTTAGCGCCATCGCAATAAACTCTGATATAATTACTTGTATATCCGCAATTTTCTTCAAACAAGACTTCCATTTCATTGCCTATATTGCTTCTTATGTATTTATTTTTAAGCTGCGTCTTAAGTTCAATTAAATCATTCGTTCGGCATTTTTTAATTATGTCATCAACCTGTTCCATTGATGCGGCAACTGTTCCTTCCCTAATAGAATATTCAAATACGTGTATATCCGAAAATCCTATTTCTTTAGCAAATTGCAACGTTTCCTTATGCTCTTGTTCCGTTTCAGTGGGAAATCCTGCTATTATATCCGTTGTAATTGCAGCACAAGGATATACTTTTCTTATCATTTCCACCGCTTTAGCATATTCGCTTGGCTTATAATGCCGATTCATTCGTTTAAGCACACTTTCACTTCCACTTTGTAAAGATAAATGAAAATGGTCACAAAAACTTTTATTCTCCGATAGCGCTATTAAAAATTCCTCGGTTATGACTCTAACTTCTAAACTGCCGAATCTTATTCTCGTAACATTATCGCCTAAACTCTTAGATAATATAGTCAAGTTACTTCCTATATCAATACCATATGCGCTTATATCTATCCCTGTTAATACTACTTCTTTATGATTTTGTTTAACCGCTTCAAACTCATTTTTTATATCCTCTACATTGCGACTTCTTGTGCGCCCTCGTAAATACGGCACAATACAGTATGAACAAAAATTGTTACAACCATCACATATTTTAATATTAGCTCGAGTATTACTTTCATATGAATAACCGCTTTCTTTATAAATCTTTGGCAATGCTTCCACATTTTTACTCGCAACTATATCATATAAATGTTCCACTACATCTGCTTTATTGGCAACTCCTTTTACATACGTTACATTGGGAAGTTGCAAAAACTGCTCTCCATTGCGCTGCGAGGCGCATCCGCATACTAAAATTTTTGCTTGAGGATTATACTTTCGAGCTCTCGCTATCGCTTGACGAGATTTCTTCTCCGCTTCATTTGTTACAGCGCAGGTATTTATGATGTATACATCAGCCTTTTCAAATCCTTCAAACGCATCTTCTCCTCGAGCTTTCAATTTCGCTATCAGCTCGTCACCTTCATATTGATTAACTTTACACCCTAAATTGAATACGCTAACTCTCATTCTTTTCTTTCCTCACCCTTCTAATTGCGATACTATTACCGATAGCGCAAACACTGATGCCGTTTCCGCCCTAAGTATTCTATTACAAAGTAATACCGATTTTGCTTTTTCTTTTATAGCTTCAACTTCCTCTTTGGAAAAACCACCTTCAGAACCTACTATTACTGACATAGTACTTTCATTTTTTAAAGTTTTTAGTATACTATGTATAGTGGAGTATTCTTCATTTTCATTACAAAACAGCGCAATATCGTAATTATCTAAAGATTTTAGCATATTTTGAAATGACATAGCTTGATTTACGTTTACGACTGTTGCTCGTCCGCATTGTTTACAAGCTTCTAAAGCAATTTTATTATAACGTTCAGTTTTTTCATCAACTTTTGCGATTGCAAAAGCGCTTTGAAATGGAACAATCGTATCCACGCCCAACTCAACTGATTTTTGTATAATAAAATCCATTTTATCACCTTTTACAGCAGCTTGAAAAAGTGTTATCGCAATAGGTAATTCTGATTTGTTTATTCTTTCTTCTAAAATTTTTAATTGCACAACATCTTTTGTAAAATTAATGATTTCACAAAATAAATCTTTGCCATCGCCAACGCAAACAATAGCGTTATCGCCTATTTTCATTCTTAAAACTTTAGAAATATGATTATATTCGTTACCTGAAATATAGACTATATCGTCTATTCTATCATTATTTTTGGCAAAAAATCTTCTATATTCGCTCATAATTAACTCAACTTTATATTATTTTTTTAAAATTTCTCTATTATTCTCTTTTTACAGCTTTTTGCATTTTTAATGCGCTCCATTCTCCTTGTTCAGTTTTTTGCAACAAGTTAAATCCTAAAGAAGTGAATAATTTTATTGTTTCTTCGCATTTTGATATTAAAATTCCCGATATTAAAATTATCGATTCATCTTTTGTATGATTGCAGATATCTTGAGATATAATTTTTAAAATATCCGCTGTTAAGTTCGCTAAAATTACGTCATAACACTCTTTTTGTTGTGATAACTCACTACATTGAATTTCTATACTTTTTTCATATCCATTTAGTTGAACATTTTCTTCGCTCGCTTCATAAGCTTGTTCATCTATGTCTATCATAACAACCTTTTTTGCATCTAATTTCTTAGCGCATAATCCTAAGATTCCACTTCCGCAACCTACGTCAATTACATTTTTATTTTTTATATCAACATCTTGCATAAATGAAATAATCATTGCCGTCGTTTCGTGTTCGCCTGTTCCAAAAGCAAATCCTGGGTCTATTTTAACTATTTTTTCAGTTTTTTCTGCTTGATAATCTATCCACATTGGACATATAACTATATCTTTAATTTTTATTGGTTTAAAATACTTTTTCCAAACATCTCGCCAAGTATCCGATTCGGTTATTTTTATTGATATATCTAAACTTCCGACGTCAAACGAAAGGTTCTTAAGGTCTTTAAAGCGTTTAGCCAATTCACTCAAAACTTTTTCACTGTTTTCTTTTTTTGCATAACCATTTACGATTACCTCTTTATCGTAACTTTCTCTCAAGCCATCTTCAATATAGTCCCAAGTTGGCACATTTAAATCATTTTTATCGTATATTGATACGCCTTCACCTGTTAACTCTTGAAAAATATCGGCAACTAAATCGCTGCCGAAAGTAGTAGTTTTTACACTTATTTCTATATACTCCATTTTTTGCACCCTACAACACAGGCAGAAATCTATTCTGCCCTAAATTTATTATGAAATTATTTTATCCTATCAAAATATCAATTAGTTTTTTAGCGTTATTCCACTTACGTTTATTCTGTTCATACGCTTTGATTCCATCTTCAGTAATTTCATAGTACTTTCTGGTAGCTCCTATGTAATCGTTTCCCCAAACTCCTACAATAAGCCCCATTTCCTCTAATCTATGAAATGCCGAATATAACGTCTGTTCATTAGGAACATATAAATTATTGGTTTTTTGTGAAATCTCATTTTTTATTTCAACACCATATTTTTTGCCATCCATCAACACTCGCATAATAAAAGTATCTACGTTTCCACGTAACATATCTGCCGAAATTACATTCACACTCATTTCTCCTTTGTAATAACAATCTATCAACAAAATAAGATAACTCAATATATATTATATTCATATAATACAATGCAATTATTTATTGCGACAATTCAACTATTCTCATTACTATTACTCCTATGCGTATCATAACATATATCAATAATTAAATCAAGTAAATTTTAAAAATATACCTATTATAAACAAATTTATTTAATACGTTGATTTTTACATATTTGTACATTTAATCGTATGTTTGTATATTATTAGTGTAATTATATAATTATTGGCATTTTATATATTTATTTTGGTGTTTTTATGTGTTTTATGTAATTGTATGTATTATTGTCTTTATATATATATTATTGTTTTTTATATAATTTTTATAGATATTTGATTTTTACTTAACAATGATTAAATTAAAAAGCCGCTTAGTTTCTCTAAGCAGCTTAAGTTAGATTATAATAACATTAAAGCATAATATTTTCTGATATTATCTCTAATTCTTTTTTGAGTTTTCTGTTTCGCAATACATACAGCGATAAATACGTTTGTTTGCATCTGTCAATTTAAAAACTTGGTCTAATTCCTGTTCTTCTGTGGTTATACAGCGTGGATTTTTACATTTAATTACGTTTGTAATGATTTCAGGAAGGTGTAATTCACGTTTTTCTAATAGTTTACCATTTCTTATAATATTAACCGTTATGCTTGGGTCAATGTATCCTAAAATATCTAAATTTAAATCTATAAGCGAATCGATTTTTACTATATCTTTTTTTCCTAATCGATTACTTTTCACATTTTTAATTATAGCTACGCTGCAATCTAATTTATCTAAATCTAAGTACTTATAAATATCCATTGCTTTCCCTGCTGTAATATGGTCTAACACGATTCCGTCTTTAATGCTATCTATATTCATATTTGTTCCTCCATTTTTTATAATAATTGATTAATATCCTTTTATAAATATTG
>JAVVUQ010000024.1:5822-19139 GCA_036653075.1 Clostridia bacterium
TTTTATTTTACTTCAATATTAAGTAATTTTAAAATTAACGCCATTCTTATATATTTTCCATTGAGTACCTGTCTAAAATATGCTGCTCTCGGGTCGTCATCTACTGTCCTTGCTATTTCATTTACTCTTGGCAACGGATGTAAAACTATCATATCGCTTTTAGCGTGTTCCATTTTTGGCATATCTAATATATATGAATCTTTCAATCTTATATAATCTGCTTCGTTAAAGAAGCGTTCTTTTTGAACTCTTGTCATATATAATATATCCAAATTAGGCATAGCTTCTTCTAAGTTGTCTGTTTCTTTATAATTTATTCCTTTTTTCTCTAATACTTCGGTTTTCATATATTCAGGAATCTTTAATTCTTCAGGCGATATAAATACAAACTTAACGTTATTATTTCTGGATAAAGCATTCGTTAATGAATGGACTGTTCTGCCAAACTTCAAATCGCCGCAAAATCCAACTGTAAAATTATCTAAACGTCCTTTTTCTCTATGTATTGTCAATAAATCTGTTAATGTCTGTGTTGGGTGATTATGTCCGCCGTCGCCTGCGTTAATTATTGGCACTATAGCGCGTCTTGCTGCAGCCATAGGCGCGCCTTCTTTTGGATGACGCATCGCTATAATATCCGCATAGCAACCCACTGTTACTATTGTATCTGTTACGCTTTCGCCTTTCGCTGTCGAACTACTGTTTGCTGACGAAAATCCTAATACCGATCCGCCTAATTCCATCATCGCTGACTCAAAAGACAATCTTGTCCTTGTGCTTGGCTCAAAAAACAATGTCGCTAATTTCTTTCTTTTACACGCATCTTGGTATTTAATCGGATTAGCTATAATATCTTCAGCTACTTTAATTAATTCATCAATTTCTTCTGTTGTCAAATCAATTATGTCTATTAAATTTCTCATACACTGTCCTCCATTTATATTGTTTTTAATTATAATACTTTTACTTTTTTATATATATCCACTTTATTTTTGGTAAACTTACTTTTTTTTGGTAACTTACTTTTTTTTGGTAACTTACTTTTTTAGTATTCTATCATTTTTATACTTACATTAATTTAATTTTATTTTACTTTATTTGTTTTTCATATGTACAGGCATTATTATTTAATTATCAAATAATTTACTATATTCAGCTGGATTTTCACGAAATTGTTTTAATTTTTTTTCATCTTCTTTGTTAATCTTGCCAATTTCTAATGCCGCTTCAATTATGTCGTCTAAATTAATTAAGCTTACGCATTTGATATTAGCGTTTTTCATATTTTCAATGCCGCTATTAAGACCATATGTAAATATGCTAACTATTCCCATAACATTTGCGCCGCTATCTTTTAAAGCGTTTACGACGTCTATTGCGCTTCCGCCAGTAGATATCAAATCTTCAACTACCACTGTTTTTTGTCCTATTTCTAATTTCCCTTCTATGCGATTATTTCGTCCGTGACTTTTTGCTTCGCTTCTTACATATCCCATTGGCAAATTCATTTTTGACGCGCATATTGCTGCGTGAGGAATTCCTGCTGTTGATGTTCCCATCAATATCTCACAACCTTCATATTCTGCTTGTATTAATTTTACTAAATCTTCTTCAATCATTTCTCTTAACACTACGTAGCTTAAAGCTAACCGATTATCGCAGTAAATAGGACTTTTTATTCCACTTGCCCAAATAAATGGTTCATTTGGACGTAAAAATACCGCTCCAATTTCCAACAAACCTTTTGCAATTTCTTTTTTCATCTTTTATCTCCTTGATAATTAATCGTGATTTTATATAAATATCTCTATTTATCTAATACTGCGCCAACGATATCTTTTATATCGTGAACGTTTATATTATTTAAAATTTCTGGCAATTTATCAATTATTTCCATATAAACATATGGATTAACTAATCCTGCCGCTCCAATCTGTACCGCCGATGCTCCGCACATCATCATTTCAATCGCATTTTCAGCTGTGCTTACGCCGCCCATTCCAATAATAGGAATCTTTACTGTGTTATACACTTGCCAAATCATTCTTAATGCGATAGGAAAAATAGCGTTTCCCGATAAACCACCTGTTATATTTTTCAAAACTGGTTTCCTTTTATATATATCTACTCTCATTCCAAGTAAAGTATTTATCATACTGATTCCATCGGCGCCTTCGTTTTCGACTGCTTTAGCTATTTCTGTTATATCTGTAACATTAGGACTTAATTTTATAAAAATCGGCTTTTTTGAAACTTTCTTAACCGCTTTTGTTACTTCTGCCGCGCCATTTGCAGTCGTACCAAAAGCCATTCCGCCGTGTTTAACGTTTGGACAGCTTATATTGACTTCTATTGCGTTCACGCTGTCTTGTTCGCTTAAAACTTCTGCAAGATTTATATATTCTTCAACGCAAAATCCGCTAATATTAGCAAATAACGGCTTATTATATACTTTTTTTAATTTTACTAATTCCTCGCTAACAACTTTTTCAAGCCCTGGATTTTGTAACCCAACAGCGTTTAACATTCCACCGCTACATTCGGCAATTCTTGGCGTTTCGTTTCCAAAACGTTCTTTTACTGTCGTTCCTTTAAATGAAAATGCGCCTAACTTATTGATATCAAAATATTCAAGCATTTCATATCCGTATCCAAACACTCCGCTTGCTGCCATTATTGGATTTTCTAATTGTATGCCACAAATTTCTGTATTTAAATTTATCCTATTATTCATAGATTTTCACCATATTATATCCTTTATATCAAAGACAGGTCCGTCTTTACATACTCTTTTGCTTCCGCTTTTAGTCATTATACTGCAGCCCATGCAAGCGCCATATCCGCAACCAAATCGCTGTTCTAAAGATACTTGTCCGTTATCAAACTGTTTCATTTGCGCAATAGATTTCATCATTGGCATTGGCCCGCAAGCGTAAACATATCTACATTCTAACATAGTACTTTCAACCGCTTGAGTTATTAAACCTTTAAAGCCTACGCTTCCGTCCATTGTCGAAACTATTGTACTATCGCATAACGCTTTAAATTCATCTATATAAAATGCGTCCTTTTCGCTATTAAATCCTAACGCTACTACGAAATTGTCATCAATAGTTAATTGCTGTTTTACTGCGTAATATAATGGCGCAATTCCTATGCCTCCACCTAAAAAAACGGACTTACAACAACGTTTTGAAATATCAAAACCATTGCCTAAGCCCGTCAAACAATTAAATACTTTTCCTTTTTCTTCGTCGCAGATGCTTTTTGTACCGCCTCCGACAACACGAACAATTATTTTAATCGTACTGTCCTTTTTATTGTAATCACAAATAGATATTGGACGACGTAAATAAAAACCATCAACTGAAATATTTATAAACTCACCGCTTCTTTTTATATCGTCAATTCCTTGCAAAGTGAGTTCATAAACCTTTTCGTTTAGTTGTCTTTTGTTTATTAATTGTAATTGTTTAATCATATATTCTCCGTTTTTTTTGAATTAAAATTTTATCAATTTTAATTATCACATCAATTCTATTTTTTGTAAACTGTTCTACCTCTATGCACTGTTTTTTGAATTTCGCCTATTACGCTCATATTTTCAAAGGGCGTTGATTTTCCCATAGACATAAATTCTTCTTTTTTTATAACAAACGATTTATCGCTGTCTATTATAACATAATCTTTCAATTTATCCACTATATAATCAGCGTTTATTTTATCTATTTTTTCATTTGAACCATCAAATAATCTCAATAATTGTCTTGGACGAATTGCCATTAATTCTATAAGTTTATTTAAATCAATGATGCCTGTTTTTACAAGCATTGTATACATTACAGAAAATGCAGTTTCCAAGCCTACGACGCCCATAGAGCTACCTTTAAGTCCTTTGGATTTTTCTTCTGCCGTATGCGGAGCGTGGTCAGTAGCTATAATATCAATCGTTCCGTCCCACAAACCTTTAATCAATGCTTCTTTATCAAAGCGACTTCGTAACGGCGGATTCATTTTAAATTTTCCGTCATCAACCATATCTTCTTGACTAAGCGATAAATAATGCGGAGCTGTTTCACAACTAACTTTTATGTGCGATTTTTTTGCTTCTCTAACTAAGTTTACTCCCTCCGCAGTTGAAATATGGCAAACGTGATATCTACAACCTGTTATAGCGGCTAAATTTAAATCTCGTTCTATTTGTTTCCATTCGCTTTCTCGTGATATTCCTATTAATCCAAACTTTGAAGCTACTACTTCGTCTACTACTCCTCCCTCTTGAATCAAAGAATTATCTTCGCAATGGGCAATTATTGCTTTTTTTAGTTTTTTTGCGTGCGACATCGCTTCTTTCATTAATCCTTTATCTTGTATGCCCTTGCCATCGTCACTAAAGCCTGCAACAAATGGAGCTAATCTATCCATATCGGATAATTCTCCTTTTCCTAATTGCCCTTTGGTTATGCTTGCAAACGCCATAACATCAATCACTGCGCTCTTTTTTATAATGTCCATTTGTACGTTCAGATTTTCTAAATTATCAGGTGGCGGATTTAAGTTGGGCATCGTCAAAACCATAGTATAACCGCCTTTTGCAGCCGCTTTTGTCCCTGTATAAATTGTTTCTTTATATGCAAATCCTGGTTCACGTAAATGCGTGTGCATATCACAAAATGCTGGTAGTTGTAATAAACCGCTTTCTAATTCATAATAGTTATTCATAATACTTAACTGCCGATAAAAATATTGGCATTTCAAACTCTCCTTCAATATTTTGGTATAATCCTTTTTCGTACCTTTCTGCATGCCCCATCTTTCCAAACACTCTCCCATCTTTAGAAATTAAACCTTCTACCGCATTTAAAGATCCGTTAGGATTAAATGGATATTCCATTGTTGGAATTCCATTGTTGTCTACGTATTGAGTAGCTATAATATTATTGTCAACCAACTTATCCATTATAATATTATCACACATTAATCTGCCTTCTCCGTGGCTCACTGGAACGCTATACGTTTTGCCATTACACATATTAAGCCAAGGCGACGATGCATTCGTTACTTTAATTTTACAAATTGTACTCACGTGTCGCATTATATCATTGAAAGTTAAAGTGGGAGATAATTCGTTCATATCTTTAATTTCTCCCCACGGCAATAACCCGAGTTTTATTAAAGCTTGAAACCCGTTACATATGCCCAAAGCTAATCCATCTCTATTATATAATAAATCCATTACCGCTTCGTTTAATATCGGATTTCTAAAGGTCGTTGCGATAAATTTACCGCTACCATCTGGTTCGTCGCCTCCGCTAAATCCACCTGGAAATGCTATAATTTGCGACTGCTTTATTCTTTTCGCCATTTCAGTAATCGAATATTCTATATCTTTTCCACTTAAATTTTTTATAACAAAAATGTCCGCTTTCGCTCCAACTTTTTCAAACGCCTTAGCTGTATCATATTCGCAATTTGTACCTGGAAATACCGGTATAAATACTCTCGGCTGCGCTATACTTAACGATGACTTTTTTTTGATTATCTCAACTTCTTTCTCTTTCCATATTTTATTTGTTCGTAAATTAACTGTTACTGGAAACACTTCGCTCAAGGTTGAACAAAAAGCTTCTTCTAAATTTTCTAAATTGATTTTTTGTCCATTTATTATTACTTGTCCAAACCCCTTAACTTCTCCATAAATCTTTTTCCCTTCAATTCTATTTTTTGTAACTAATAAAATATCGCCGTAACTTGCTTTGAAATCTTCTTTTTCTACATCGCTTTTAATAAAACCTTTTCCATTTCCCATTAAACATTTAATTACGCTTACTAAGCATCCGCCTTCGCCGCTTACGCAACAATTCAATACTTCTTTTGATTTAATATACTCGTGTACTTTTTGGTACATATCTACTAAACAGTCGAAATTTGGCGTTCCATTTTCATTTTTATTTATTTTAAATCTATATACATAACCATCTTGATTAAACGCATTATTAACTAACGTGTCATCTTTTGTTATTCCCATAGCAAATGCAATAACAGTAGACGGAACATTGTAGTTTTCATAACTACCGCTCATACTGTCTTTTCCTCCAATTGCGGCTAATTTCAGTCCAAGCTGAGCTTTTAACGCTCCCAACATTGCAGCGACAACCTCTCCCCAACGCTGTTCATCTTTGTTTAATTTCTTGAAGAATTCTTGCAATGATAATCTAATAGTACTTAATTCAACGCCGCTTGCAACTAATTTACTAACTGCGCCAACAATTGAGTAAATTGCGCCAGTAAATGCTGTTTTATCTAATAAATCTGTATAAATTCCGTATGATGAACAAGTCACAGTATGTGTAACTCCGTTTACTGCTGGCTTACATGCCATAATTTCTGATGGCGTTAACTGTTTTTTGCCACCAAAAGGCATCAATACGCTCGCCGCTCCTATCGTCGAATCAAAAACTTCACCCAATCCTTTTTGCGAACAAACATTGAGCTTTTTTAGTTCATTTTTTAAAGCTTTTTCAAAATTACATTCCTCTATCGCCTTATTAGTTTCATTATCAATAATATCAAAAAAATCACTTTTATTTTCAATTATTTCTGCGTCTGCTTGCTGTCTTACTCCATTTGTATCTAAAAACGCTCGCTGTATATCGCAAACAACTTCATCGCCATAAGTCATATATAATCGAGATTTATCTGTAACCGTAGCCACTATTGTTGCTTTTAAATTTTCAGTTTCTGCTAATTTTATAAATTCGCTTGCGCGCTCTTTCTTAACAACTACCGCCATTCTTTCTTGACTTTCGCTTATTGCCAATTCGGTAGCGTTTAATCCATCATATTTTTTATTAATTTTATCTAAATAAATATCTACGCCATCACTCAATTCGCCAATCGCTACGGATACTCCGCCTGCGCCAAAATCATTACATTTGAGTATTAATTTCGATGCGTTTGGATTTCTAAACAATCTTTGTAATTTTCTTTCTTCTGGAGCATTGCCCTTTTGTACTTCAGCTCCGCACGTTTCAACTGATTTTTCGGTGTGCGATTTGCTGCTTCCCGTAGCTCCGCCGCATCCGTCTCGTCCAGTATCGCCGCCTAATAAAATTACAACATCGCTACATTGAGGTTTATCTCTAACTACATTTTCTTTCTTGACTGCGCCTATAACATATCCACATTCTAACCGCTTTGCAACATACTTATCATTGTAAATTTCTCTAACTATTCCCGTTGCCAATCCAATTTGATTTCCATACGCTGAAAATCCGCTTAATGCGTTTTTAGTCAATACTCGTTGAGGCAATTTTCCCTTCAACGTTTCCTTTACATCTACTAACGGATTTGCCGCTCCTGTTATGCGCATTGCTTGATATACATAACATCGCCCACTCAGTGGATCTCTAATTGCTCCGCCTAAACAAGTCGCAGCTCCGCCAAAAGGTTCGATTTCAGTAGGATGATTATGCGTTTCATTTTTAAACATAATAAGCCATTGCTCTATTTTATCGTTTACATCTACCTCAACAGTAACAGAACACGCATTTATTTCATCGCTTAAATCTAAATTATTTAAATAACCTTCATTTTTTAATTTTTTTGCCGCAATTGTGGCTATATCCATTAAACAGTGATATTTATCGCTTCTATTTTCATACAATTTATTAAATAATTCAATATACTCGTTTTTTGCTTTTATTATATCGTTATTATCGCTAATAATTTTAATGCTATTTATTTTAGTCGAAAATGTAGTATGCCTACAATGGTCGCTCCAATATGTATCAATAACCTTTAATTCAGTTTCGGTAGGTTGACGATGTTGCGATTTAAAATAATCTCTAACATATTTCAAATCTTCTTGAGACATAGCAAAACCATTATCGCTATAATATTTTTCTAATTCAGCATCGTTTAATTGTATAAACCCATCTATTTCTACACGCATTTTTCCTAAAACGTTAACTTTATTTTTTAAAGTTTCAGGCATTTGCATATTTCCAAGTTTACTCTCAACTGGATTAATCAAATATTGTTGTACCAATTCAATCTTATCTTCTATTCCACTAAATATATATATCGTTGCGCATTTAATAATCGGACGTACTCCGCCTGTCAATAACTGTACGCATTGCATTGCGCTGTCAGCTCTTTGGTCAAATTGTCCATCTAAATATTCGCTGACGATTATTTTGTCATTTTTATCTATTTTAAGTTCTTCGCTAATTTCATCTACTGGCGCTTCGCAAAAAATAGGATACGCTTTAACACACGTTTGTTTATCTATGCCTTCAATATCATACCTTAAAATTTTTCGTATGCTGTAAGCTTCTACTCCTGTAATGCTCTTTATTTCATTCTTAAGTTTTATTGACGTCCGTTCTTTATCTCGTTTTTCTATATATATCCGATATATCATTTTTTCCTCCGTTGCATTACTATAAAATCCATCTTAATTTATTGCAAACAAATCTTTTATTTTATTAGCTTTATTATTTAATCGCTCCAATATCGCTTCGATATCGCATTGCAGTAAATTTAATTTTATCTATTTGACTATATATTTTTTTCCTCGCATTTTCTATATCTTTATCAATAGCTGTCACACAAATAACTCTACCGCCATTTACGCTTAATCGTTCGTTTATTATAGCCGTACCCATATGAAATAGAATTACGTCTTCCATTTTACCAATTTCGATAGGATATCCTTTTACAATTTTTCCAGGATAACCGCCGCTTGTCACAACTACTGTCACACAAGCCTTGTCCTCCCATTCAATATCAATTTTATCTAAGTTACCATCAATACAAGCATCCATAATATCTACTAAATCACTTTTAAGTAACGGCAAAATAACTTGTGTTTCAGGATCTCCAAACCGAGCGTTATATTCCAAAACTTTAACGTCATCGCCTTTTACCATAACGCCAAAGTATAACACGCCTTTAAATGTTCTATTTTCACTTCTAAGCCCTTCAAGCGTAGGTAAAATTACGCTTTTTTCAATTTCTATCTTCAGCCTTTCCGTAAATAACGGCGATGGACATATTGCACCCATACCACCCGTATTGAGTCCTTCATCGTTATCATACGCCTTTTTATAATCTTGCGACGATGGCATAATCTTATAATTCGTACCGTCAGTAAAAATAAATATAGACATCTCTACGCCCGTAAGATATTCTTCAATAACAACTTTTTCGCCAGCGCTTTTAAATACCTTTAATAACATAATATCTTCTAACGCCTTTTCTGCGTCAAATAAACTTTTGCATATAATTACGCCTTTTCCTAAAGCTAAACCATCTGCTTTAATTACCAAGGGATAAGTCGCTTTTCTTATAAACTCTTTTGCTTGCTCAATATCCATAAAAGTAGAATATTGCGCCGTTGCTATTTTATGCCGTTTCATAAAATCTTTAGAAAAAGCTTTACTCGCTTCTATATACGCCGCCGCTTTATTTGGTCCAAATGCCCTAATTCCACTTTCTTGTAAATAATCAACTAACCCTAAAGCCAACGGATCATCAGGCGCTACAAAAACCATATCTACTTCGTATTCTTTACAAAATAATCTAATATTATCAAAATCTGCTGTCGATATGGATACGCACTCAGCTATTTGAGCTATTCCTGCATTTCCAGGCAACGCATATAGATTGTTTATCCTCTTGCTCTTTCTAAGCGCAAAACATATTGAATGTTCCCTTCCGCCTGAACCTATTACCGCTATATTATATTTCTTGTTCATTATTTATTCCTTATCATCTCTTACACTATTTTCTAATAATATTAGAAAACAGTCGTTAGTCTTATTTAACATCAATAATTATATTAAAATTGTAATTAATTAATCTATTTTAATAATTTGTCTTAATTTAATAATTGCATATATTATTTTTATTTACAATATTTAAAATTTCATACCTTAAGCAATTAGTGCTTGAAATGTCTTATATTTGTAAAAACCATTGTTATTCCTTTATTATCAGCCATTGCAATACTGTCGCTGTCACGCTTACTTCCACCCGGTTGAACGATAGCCGAAATTAAATTTTCGCCCGCTACTTCCACGCAATCATCAAAAGGGAAAAAAGCATCAGAAGCTAAAACTGCGCCTTTCACGTCTTTTATCGAATGCTCAATAGCTTGTTTTGTAGCCCAAATTCTATTGGTTTGCCCAATTCCAAGCCCTAAGGTTACATTGCCGCTTACTATCGCTATGGCGTTTGATTTACAGTGCTTCACTACTTTCATTCCAAATACCATATCGTCTAATTGCTGCTGCGTCGGCTGTATTTGCGTAACCGTTTTCATTTCTTCAACTAATGTATTATCACCGCTTTGAAAAATAATTCCGCCATCTATTTTTTTAAATTCTATATCATTACATTTTTTCTCGATATCTTTTATACACAAAACACGTAAATTTACTTTTTTACACAGCACTTCCAACGCTTCTTTTGTGTATGAAGGCGCAATTATTATTTCCAAAAATATTTTTGACATTTCCATAGCCGTATTTACGTCAACTTCTCTATTGACTGCTACGATTCCACCATAAATTGATACTGTATCGCTCTCATACGCTTTTTTGTACGCCATTAATATATTATCGTCCGATGCTACCGCGCAAGGATTTGCGTGCTTTACAGCCACCGCTGTTGGCTTTTCAAATTCTTTAAGTAAATTTATCGCTCCGCTTGCATCATTTATATTGTTATATGAAAGCTGTTTTCCATTGAGCATTACCGCATTCACCAAAGCGTTTGGCTTACTTATTGCATTTTTATACAACGCTCCGCTTTGATGCGGATTTTCTCCGTATCGCAAATCTTCCACTTTGTCAAAAGTCATTGTCATATGTTGAGGATAATCTATGCTCAATTTTTGCATTAAATATTGGGAAATTATTGCGTCATAAGCTGCTGTATGCGCAAAAACTTTATACATTAAATACTTTTTAAATTCAATATTTGATTCACCGCTTTTTATAGCTTCTATAATCTTAGGATAATCTTCTGAATCAACCGCCACATATACGCTATTATAATTTTTTGCCGCCGCCCTAAGCATTGTGGGACCACCTATGTCTATATTCTCAACAGCTTCATCAAATGTCGAATCTTTCATAATAACTTGCTTAAAAGGATATAAATTGACAATAACAACATCAATTACACTGATATTTAATTGTTTCAATTGTTGCATATGAGTTGCGTCATCTCTTTTTGCCAATATACCTGCGTGAATATTAGGATGTAATGTCTTTACTCTGCCACTTAAACATTCTGGAAATCCCGTTATATCACTGACACTAATAGCCTTAACGCCGTTTTCTTTCAATACTGTCAACGTTCCGCCCGTACTTACAATTTCATATCCTAAACTTTCAAGACTTTTTGCCGTTTCTATAATATTAGTTTTATCAAATACACTGAGTAACGCCCTCTTCATTTTTCCCTCCGCTTTATGCCATATTTTATAGATTTTAACTTTCTCAATTATATTATATAATTAAATATACATTACAATTAATATTTCATATCAATGAATTTTATTTAATAATTATTTTATTTTAATTAAGCTTATCATTGCGTCTTTTTTATTTCATCACATAATGAAGAAACAATTATCGGCAATATTCTATGCTCTACTTCCAAAATCCTTGCTTGTAATGTTTCAGCGCTATCATTTTCGTTTACACATACTTTTTCTTGATAAATAATCTGACCATTATCTGCATCTTCATTTACAAAATGTATAGTAACGCCACTTTCTTTATCACCGCTATCTATAACTGATTGATGCACTTTTAATCCATAATATCCCTTTCCACAATGCTTTGGAATTAAAGAAGGATGTATATTGATTATTCTGCCTCTAAATCTATTTACAATACTATTAGGTATTATGCTTATATAACCAGCCAGAACAATTAATTCTGCCTTGACTTCTATTAATCTGCTTTCAATTTTTGAAAACATTTCTTCGCCGCTACTATAATTGCGCCTTTCGTACACTTCATATGGTATATTACATAGCAACGCTCTTTGCTCAGCGTAAACTCCACTACGTGAAGATATAACTAACATTATTTTACCATCAATTTTACCATTGTTTATTCCATCAATTACACTCTGTAAATCACTACCATTTCCAGAAACCATAACTACTATGTTTGTCATAGTATTATTCCGTTTCCTTTAACGCATTCCCCAAGTAAAATTGCGTCTTCGCCCAAATCTTTTAGAGTGTTTAATGTTTTTGTAATATCATTTTTATCTACTACGGCAACCATACCTATGCCCATATTAAAGGTATTGTACATTTTTTCGTCAGTAATCTCTGAACGTTTTTGAAGTACTGTAAATATTGCTGGTAATTTATAGCTATTTTTATTTATCTTTGCGGCAATGCCTTCAGGTAACACACGAGGAATATTTTCAATAAATCCACCGCCAGTAATATGAACTAATCCTTTTATTTCGCATTTTTCGATAAGTTTTAAAATAAGTTTAACATAAATTCTTGTCGGCGTTAATAACACGTCGATAGGCGCTGCTTTCAATTCGTCGTCGTATTCAAAAATAGCTTTATCGTTAGGTTTAAATAATTGACGTACTAAAGAAAAGCCGTTACTGTGTACGCCGGAAGATTTAATACCTATTAAAGCGTCTCCTATTTTGATAGCGCTGCCGTTTATTATTTTATTCTTTTTTACAATTCCGCACGAAAAACCCGCTATGTCGTATTCGTCGCTTCCATAAAATCCAGGCATTTCTGCAGTTTCTCCGCCTATTAATGCGCAACCCGCTTGTTTACATCCTTCGCTTACGCCTTTTACAATTAACGCTACTTTTTGTGGTTCGAGTTTTGATAAAGCAATATAATCCAAAAATATTAAAGGCTTTGCTCCTTGGCAAATTATGTCATTTACGCACATTGCAACGCAATCTATGCCTATTGTATCGTGTCGACCGCTCACAAAAGCATATTTTAGTTTTGTTCCAACGCCATCTGTGCCAGCGACCATTATTGGAGCGTCTTCTTCTTCTCCCAAAGCGTACATTCCGCCGAAGCCTCCGATATCTCCCATAACATTATTATCATAAGTTTCTTTTACGTATTTTTTCATTAGTTTTACAGCTTCGTAACCTGCTTCAACATCTACGCCCGCTTGTTTATAATCTACTGCCATATTTTCCTCCATTAACTGTAATTATAGTTTTAATTATACTATATATTTTGAGTCTATTGTGAAATTAAAAATCAAAAACTTTCATATTTTTGCTTTTAATGTTAAT
>JAVVUQ010000025.1:0-18486 GCA_036653075.1 Clostridia bacterium
ATTCCATCAATATAAATATTAATATTTTTGCTTTTTTGATTTTTTTCGTTTATAAATAATTATTATTGTTGGAATTATTGCAAGAATCGGCAATGTTATTACAAACCAAATCGATTCATAAAATGGTTCTGTAACAGTAATTGTTACGTAATAGGGCAAAGATGCTTTAAATAAGTTTGTTTCGGCATATCTAACAGCAATTGTATGTTTTCCTACGCTTGTATTATAAAATCTATCTGTACGCATAAAATTATTGTTATCATCTAAATCAAATTGATAGGTGGTATTATCAGTATTAATAAAAATTGTTTTGTTTTTTACTACAAACTCTATATCCAATTTAATATCCATTTCTTCTGGGGTTGGTTGTGACGCTTTTAATACCGTTAAAATCGGATGTTTATATTTAATATTATATTTATTTGATATAATTTTGCTTTTGATTTTCATTTTGTATACACCCGGAAGCGCTAAATTCTGTTCGTTTAAAGCAATTGCTGATTGAGCAGTTACTTGCGTCGTTTGGTAACCGCATAAATCTTCAAAATAATCCTCAATTAATCCGTCTACGCTGAAAGCAAAATGTATTTTTTCTCCATATTCAATTGTATTATTTGTCGTTGAAATAGTTAAGTCAATAGCTTTAATAGAAAACTCAAAAGTTCTACTTGGAGGTTTTTGTTTAATATTATAATTTTTACTGCAATTGATATTTATAACAGCCTTATATTCGCCTGCGTCAATTGGCAAGTTTTTGCTTTTATATTTATTCCCCATTAAGTTTACGCCATAGTATTCAATATTGACTACAATTCCATTTTCAATTGGTTTTATAATTTTTAAATCAAATGGCTTTCCGTCGTATACTTTTGAATTGTTGACTTCTTCAAAATAAGGCATATATATTTCTGGTAATTTTGCTTTGGTGATAATAAAATATGAATCATATTCAAACCAAAAATTATCGTTTTCACCCTTTGCTATAAACAAATATTTTCCTGCATCAACAGGATTTTCAATAGAAGTATTATCGTAAAAGTATATTTCTGCCTTTATATCTTTATAATCAATTATAGGAGATTGTTTTTCTCCATTATACTCGTTTGATTGTGGCGTTTGATTATAATTTTTTTCAGCTGCTTGCGAAATATTACATTTTTCAATTATAAATTTAACAATATGTGTTTTTCCATTATTAAGTTTTAAATTTGCGTAATAAACGCCGCTATTTATTAGTTTTTCTATATTTTCTGCTCTTTTCCATTCCACCTTATCGTTATTTTTACTTAATATAGGATTAAATTCTTTTTCGTTATAAATTGACGGCGTGGATAAATCATAAATGTATTCATAGTAATTAGTCGCTTTTAATATGCTTTCATCAAATGACGAAAAACATCCAATTTCTGTAATAGTCAAGCTATCGCAGTTGGCGCCATATAAATAGTTTTCGTAAATTTGAGTATTACTATCGTTAACCACATCTGCTATAATAGCGGCGCAGTTTGCTTTAATTCCGCTGCAAGTTTCAATTTTAGCTGCCATTAAATTCTCAAATATCTTAAATTGAGCATTGCCACCCTCTAATATCGCAACAATTCCGCCAGCGCAATAATTTGCTTTTAAAACGCCTTCAATTTGATTGTTTTTAATCTCAATAATAGCATTTTTATTGTCACTGTTTTGAGTAAACGTACCAACTACTCCGCCAATATTGTTTGTAATAGAATTATAAATTCTCAACCGATTGTCCTCTATAATTATAGAGATATTACTACTATTGCAAAATTGATTTGTATTATTTAAGTATTGCGTATTATATTGCACATTTCCAATTTGCGCTTTTTTTATTGCTATGCCGCATAATTCTGACTTGTTATTTTCTATACTTACGTCGCATTTATTTATTAATAAAGTTCCTTTTTCCATCACTAAACTATCTATTATACCGCCGCCACAAGACTTTGATGTAACTTTTATAACAGTATTTTTTATATAGCTTTCCCCTATGTTATTCAATTTTGCAACAGCGCCGCAACATTCGTCTTCGCTATACAATTTAATTTTACAATTATTTATCTGCGTTTCGGCGCTTTCAGCTACTATACCTGCGCATATTCCGCTTTTACTTGAGATAGTAACTGCAAAATTATCAATTGTTAATTTTTCGCTTTTAGCTATTACTCCACCGCTTAATTTAGCTTGATTTATCTCTATATTCGATTCACATTCTTTAGCTTTAAATTGCTGCGAAATAGCTACGAATCCTCCAACATTATTAGCCGATAAATTAGCTTTAACTTTACAATGTTCAAAATTAACATTCACAGCTTTTCCAATAAATGCGCCAACATAATCTTTTGATGCAATACTACCATAAATTTCGCAGTCGCTTACCTTTGCTATTTGACAGTTTTCTGCAATAGCAGCGTCATACTCTTTATTTGATTTTATATCAACATACAATTTTAAATGTTTTAGGTTTAATTCTTCAACTTTACCAAACAGCGATTGAGTAATTGCTTTTTTTGTAATGTTTGTATTATATAATTCGGCGTTTTTTACATTATTTGCAAAAGTATTTGCATTCTTAACATTGATAAATTCAATATTACTATTACAATCCATATACCTTATATCTAATTCATCGCATTCTGACGTTATTCCAGCTCCATTTGTCGTGTCTTTAATCAGCGCAGTTATCTTACATTTATTAGCTGTAATGTTTCCCTCTGCTTTACCTATAAGTCCGCCAAAATAAGCGCCGCCAATAATTGAAAGCTTAACATTACAATTTGAAAACTTTACGCTATTACTTAGTGAATAACCTATGATTCCTCCAACACAACTTCCTTGTGATGCATTTATATTTACTTCACTATATTCATCTCCAATTAGAATCTTATTAATCGCAATCTCTTTTCCAACAATTTTGCCAATTAACAATCCACCGTTTTGGGTAACTGAAAGCTGCAATTTTGAGTCAATTTCATACAATTCTCCACCGCCATTGTATTCGTATTGTCCAATAATTCCCGCTGTTGCGCCCGATATTTTACCATTTACTTTCAAATTTCTTACAATGTTATCTACGCCATAATTTATTATTCCACAAACTTCATCAGCTTTACTTATGTTTACTGTAATTGTATGCCCGTTACCAAAAATATTTTTTCTAAAAGGATTTTCTTTATCTCCTAATCCAACATAATTAACTTTTGAAATATCAATATCTTGCATAATGCTTATAGAAATATCAGCGGAATTTATAGTTTTCTTTTCACCATAACCACTTACTTCAATATCGCTTCGTTCATTTATTTTTTTTGAAATATATAAAAATTCTTCCGCTGTATTAATTTTTATAGCGCCATTATCATACAGCAAATAGGAAAAACTCGACGCAAAATCTGTGCCAGCGCTTACTACGCTAACATTAATAAAAATTATTAAAACTGTAACTAAAACAATAAATACAAAAACATATCTTTTGCGTATCATTTAAAGCCTTATCTTTTGTATAGTTTTTGTTGTATTTATAATAGCTTAATTTATTAAATTTGGCTATTTTATCAATTCTATCTTTTAATCTCTTTTATCCAAATATTCAAATATTAATATGATATAATACATAAATTATACATTTTTAACCACTTTTATGCAAGTATTACCCCGAATAATAATAATCCTGTTAAAGCGGATATAGCTATTAATATAATCGGGTGCAACGGTTTATTCTTGATTTTTATCCTTGATAATCCAAAAAATGCAGCTGTAAGTATGAGCGAAATATAATCGAACGTTTTGTTTTCTAAATTTATGTTCTTTAAATTGATATTTGGTATAACTACCGAACATAGTACTGTAATAGCGGCAGACACAACAAGCCCAATTACAACAGGTCTTACACCCGAAAAGAAACCTTGCACATACTTATTACCAATAAATTTTTCAAATACTGCAGAAACAATCATTATTATAACTAAGCTTGGCAGAACTACCGCAAATGTAGCCACACCACTACCTAATAATCCCATAAATACATTGCCATCAAAGGCAAGCGAACCCCTATTATACCCCACAAATGTAGCTAAATTTATAGCGAATGGCCCAGGCGTGCTTTCCGCAATAGCTATAAAATCTAATAATTCACCACTTGTCAACCAATGTAATTTATCTACGATTTCACTACTCACCATCGGCAACATCGCATACCCACCACCAATAGTAAACAATCCTATCTTAAAATATGTCCAAAATAATTCGAGGTAAATCATTTCTTTACCCCCTTTTTTACTTTTTTATCCGCTACCTTTTTTAATTTTTCCTTTTCACTATCAAATTCATCAGTTTTATTATTCGATTCTTCATTTTTATTATTTAATTCATTATTTTTATTATTTAATTCATTATTTTTATTATCTAATTTTTCGTTTTTATTATCTAATTTTTCATTGTTATTATTTAATTCATCATTTTGTGATTTATCTAAAATATTTTTGTTGTTTTCAACAAAATCTATGTTATTTACGTTGTTATTTGATGTTTTTTCGGTTGTCGCTTTTATTCTTTCAGGGGCAATATATGGGTGTTTGCTATAATAAATAGCGTATGCAATAATTCCTAACAGCCCGCCTGCGATAATAATAAAAATAACATCAATATTAAAAAATGTTGCCAAAACAAAGGCAATTACAGCGATAGTAATAGTCCATAGCGTTTTTTTGATTGGTTTTGACAATTTAGCAACGGCATTGAATATTAAAATAACAACAGCGCATCTAATTCCTTTAAACGCAGCGGCAACCCAAACATTGTTTTTGAAGTAGCTAAAGAAATAGCTAATTAAACTTATTATTATAAAACTTGGAATGACGACGCCTAAGGTTGCGATAATACCGCCCACAACGCCTGCAACTTTATATCCTACAAACGTAGCGGAATTAACTGCGATTACGCCTGGAGTGCTTTCTGCGATTACCAACATATCTAATATATCTTGTTCAGTTACCCATTTTTTATTTGCTACTACTTCACGTTCGATAATGCAAACCATTGCATATCCGCCGCCAAATGTAAATGCGCCTATTTTAAAAAATGTTATAAATAACTCCCACAACAATTTTAATTTTCCTGTTTTCATTTTTATAGTCCTTATAACTCTATTTAATAGCATATTTAACAATAATTTTTGCTTTAATAAAATATATCATTGTTTTTTGTTGATTAAATTATGCACCTGTTCGTCAACTTTAAAATTTTTAAGATTTTCTTCCGCCCAAGTGAGATATTTTCCGTCAGTTATCGCAATTTCTTTAATTTTTACGCCTCTATATTTTCCAAATTCCAATACGCTTTCTAACGAGTATATCTTTTTACTCTTTTTTATATACCCTTTAGCTAAAGAATTTGAACTTTTTTCTTTATACTTGTTATTATCGGATTCGTTTTCTTTATTTTCCATTTCATTGCTATTAATTGTCTTATTATAATCTGAATATTTATAATTATTTTTCCCAGCGTATTTTTTATCAGCGTATTTTTTATTAGTATAATTATTATTTTGATAAGAAGTTGTTTTGTTGTCCAAAGCAATATTATTAGCGTATATTGCAATTACGTTTTTACGAACTTTTTTATCTTTAATATTACGACTATCCATCAGCGGCTTTATAAATATTTTATGTTCTTTCCGTATTTCAATCTCCTCTAATTTATCAATAGGCGTCCACTGCATAAAATATTCGTCAGATTTTTCATCGCCATATAAATATTCCGATATATAGAAAACTAATTCTGCTTTGTTGTCTTTATATACAAATTCATTTTTGCAAATAGCGCTGCCCATCAACGCATAAATACCAAAATCACTTTCCAATGTTTTAATTAATAAAACCGCTGGACTTTCATTATTTCCCAAAACGCCAATAAAACCCCAACCGCTTTTGCTGTTTTTTCGTTTTACCAAAAGCGTTTTATCCTCTTTTATTATAGCGGTTAGATAAACTTTTTGCATATTACACCTTTTTTATTATGCAGTCATTAAAGCCAATTGAACTATTTTTTGTTTTAACATTTCGTATGCGCAATAATAACGTCATAACAATCCTTTGTTAGTGTCAAAGGTAGTTTAATCGTATATTTAAATTTAAAAATAATCCAATTTTTAATTGCTATAAAATTGGATTATTACGCGTCATTATATAAACCTTATGTATCTACACAAGATTTCCATTGATTTTATACGCTATAATTATTACGCTTCTGTTGACATATCGGTAATAATTATATTTACTGTTTTAGATAACGCTTTGACTGCATTTTCAATATCAGAATCGTTAAGCACCCGTGTAGTAACGCCAAAAACTTGACTGTTAAATAAAAAACATAACGTAACGCTCGTTTCTTTTGCTTTTTCGTCTAATAAAACTGTTTGCACGTATACGGGAATGTTTTTTTCTTTATCTTTTTCCATATAAATAGGGTCTTTATACTTTTCTGTTAAGCCAAGTAAATCTTTATTTAGCGTCGCTTCTTCATTGCACGTTGCGGTAACAATAAATCCTGTAGTTAATTCACTTACCTTCTTAGTATAAGATATTTCGTATTTAACTATATGCGAATTGTTTATTGGATTTTTCATAGCTTCATAGGATAATTTAGAATTAAAAACCAACATTCCAGTAGCGTTGTAACCATCAAAATTAGTTACAATGTACTTTTTTGCAACACGCTCTCTAATCTCGGAAATACTCAGTCCAGTAAGTTCCGATGCGCCTGAAGAATTGGTTGTCGCTATACCTATAATAATCCCTACTATAAGCGCAGCGACGACAATTCCTAAAATGGAAAATATTATAATTTTTCCTTTTTTTGTTCCATAAAATAATTCGAATTTTGTCATTTTATTTCTCTTTTGCGTATTGTTTTACAAAAGAAGGCAAATTATCGTATGAGCCTTCTACGGTTAATGCAAATTCTGTTCCAAATGATTCATTTAACTCTTTCATTTGATTAAACATACTATTTAAATCGCAAATACATTTGTCTGTCAATCTTGCTATACTATCTATATATATGCGTTGTATGTCACTATTTCCAGCAATTAGACCTTTAATAAAAGCAAGTAAATCAACGTCAGTTTTAATTCCGTAATCAAAACAGTTGACTAATCTTATCTCTCTAACAAGATCGTGAATACGGTTGAAGTCTCGGTCTAAATACACAACATATCCAATAGCTTTTTCAGCAAATTCGTTGGCGTCAGCCACCATTTTTTGTGTTTTGCCGCTACCTCTTTCTCCGTAGAAAATCTTAATCATAATGGCATCATTTCTCCTTAACTATATTTTACCTTATATTTTTAATAAGGATTTTATTTATAAAACGTCATTAAACAAATCTCTCATTCTGCCTATTCCTTTTACTATATCACAATCAGATAATGTATAAGATAATCTTATGTATCCGTCAGCGCCAAAGCTCTCGCAAGGAATAACAGCAACGCCGCATTTGTCAAGTAATACAGCCGCCATTTCCAAAGCGGTATTTGCAACTGTTCCTTTAATGTTTTTACCAAACAATTTGGTAACGTCTACCATTACGTAAAATGCGCCTTCGCCCTCAACTGCGGTAACGTATTTAACTGTTTTTAATTCGTTAAGCATAAGATTACGTCTAATTGCAAATCTATTGACCATTTCTGCGATAATATCTTCGCCGCCATTTAAAGCGGTAACTGAAGCGTATTGCGCTATACTATTAGGATTACTTGTTTGGTGACTTTGCAACGCTCCCATATATTTTGCTGATTCAGCATTCGGAGCAGCGATATAGCCAATTCTCCATCCAGTCATTGCGTAAGCTTTGCTCATACCATTAACTACAAAAGTACGTTTATAAGCTTCAGCGTTTATTGACGCAACTGAAACGTGCGTAGCTCCATTATATACTAATTTTTCATAAATTTCGTCCGATATAATCCATAAATCATACTTAATAAACACTTCCATTAACGCTTCTATTTCGCTTCTATTATAAACTGCGCCAGTTGGATTATTAGGCGAATTAAAAATAACCGCCTTTGTCTTTGATGTTATTACTTTTTCAATGTCTTTAGGCAAAACTTTGAATCCATTAGTAGCTAAAGCATCTACAACAACAGGTTTTCCGCCATTAACTTTCACAAGTTCTGGATATGTCAACCAATATGGCGATATAATTATTACTTCATCTCCATCTTCAACTAAAATTTGCAACGCATTATAAATAGATTGTTTTGCTCCGCCGCTTACCACTATTTGTTGCGGTGAATATGTCAATCCATTGTCTTTTAATAGCTTTGCGCATATCGCTTTTTTAAGCTCCATAGTTCCACTTGCTGGCGTATACTTTGTAAATCCTTTGTCTATCGCTTCTCTTGCGGCGTTATTGATATATTCGGGAGTGTTAAAATCAGGCTCTCCCGCAGTAAATCCCACTACGTCAACACCTTCGCTCTTTAACTTGTTCGCTTGCGCTGTAATTGCCAAAGTCAACGATGGCGCTACCATTGTCGCTCTTTTTGAAAATTCTTTCATTGCTTACCTCATTATAATTATATATTAACCTTAATCGCTAAGGTTGTTTATCAATTTATTTTTGTTTTAATTTCGATTACCTTTCGCTGCTACTTTGTAATTTTGCCGCTTGGTCAGCTATTCTAAGCGCTTCTATCATACTATCTATATCACCGTTCATATAATTTTCAATCGAATATATTGTCATTCCAATTCTATGGTCAGTAACTCTTCCTTGTGGGAAATTATACGTTCTTATACGTTCGCTTCTATCGCCAGTACCCACTTGAGTTTTACGGGTTTTTGCATATTCCGCATCAGATATAGTTTTAAAATGGTCATAAAGCTTACTTTTCATCGCTTTCATCGCTTTTTCTCTGTTTTTAATCTGGCTGCGCTCGTCTTGACACTCTACGATTAATCCTGTTGGAATATGTGTCATTCTAATTGCGCTTTCTGTTTTGTTTACGTGCTGTCCGCCAGCGCCGCCGCTTCTATAAGTATCAATTTTAAGATCTTTTTCATCAATATTTATATCAACGTCTTCCATCTCAGGTAAAACGGCAACCGTTATTGTAGAAGTGTGTATACGCCCTTGCGATTCTGTTTCGGGAACTCTTTGTACTCGATGCACTCCGCCTTCATATTTTAATTTGCTGTACGCTCCTTGTCCTACCACAGTAAACGAACATTCTTTTATTCCGCCTAACTCCGTTTCGTTTGTGCCTATTTCTTCAATAGCCCAACGTTGCCGCTCTGCAAACATATAATACATTCTACGTATTTCATAAGCAAATAAACACGCTTCTTCGCCACCAGCTCCTGCTCTAATTTCAATAATTATATTATTATCATCATTCGGGTCGACTGGCAATAATAAAACTTTCAATTCTTCTTCCAATTTTTGCGATAATTGTTTCAGTTCATCAATTTCTGTATCAATCATCTCAGCCATTTCTCTGTCCGTTTCACGCTTTCTCATTTCAATAGCAGATTCAACTCCGTCTATCGCTTTTTTATACTCTATATACTTTTCAACAACAAGTTGTAAACTACTATGCTCTTTAACAAGCTTCTTCCACTCTTCACGCTTGTTTATAACTTCGACTTTACCCACTTCTTCCGATAAATACTCATACCTTTTTTTTATATCTTCTAATTTTCCAAACATATTACTCCATTTTGCTTTTTTAGATTTTTGCTAACTTTATTTATCTAAAGTTTTACAAATTGTATTTCGCTATTATTAATTCTATTTAATTTTAATTTATATATCCGCTAACCAACAGTAGCTATATCGTAGCAATAATCATTCGTTCAACTCCATTTAAATCTTGTTTAATTTCCGTCTTATATCCTTGCGTTGTAAGTAATTCGCTTACGCTTTGCGCTTGTTTTATCCCTACTTCAATAAACAATTTTCCACCGTTATTTAAGTAGTTTTTTGACTCTTTTGCTATTATTTTATAAAAATCTAACCCGTCTACGCCGCCATCTAACGCCATCTTCGGCTCAAACTTTACATTCTTTTCTAATTTTTCAATATCTTCTGTTGGAATATATGGCGGGTTCGAAACAATAATATCAAATTTACCACTAATTTGACTGAACATATCAGATTTTATAATATTAACATTCGCTTTGTATTTTTTTGCATTTTGCCCGCATACGTCTATCGCTTCTTCACTTATATCAGACAACGTAACATCAATATCACTTTTAAGGGCAATTGTCAATCCTATACATCCGCTTCCACAACATAAATCTAATAACTTAAGTTTTTGATTAACATCGTTTTGGTTCTGTTCGTTAATAGTTTGATTATTTTGTGTATTTTCCGTTTGTATATATTTTAAAATTTTCTCTGTAAGTAATTCCGTTTCAAAACGAGGAATAAGCGTAGCTTGCGTGACGATATATTCAAATTCAAAAAATTGTTGAGTACCTAAAATGTATTGTAGCGGTTCGCCGTTTATTAATCGTTTTGTCATTTCTTCGCATTTCTTTTGAGCGTTGATACTTAAATATCCCATTGCGCTAATTTCGCTTCGCTTACATTTTAAAACGTCCGCCATAATCCATTCTGCCGCAGCGTCGTCATCAATTCCGTTTTCTTTCAATTTTTTTACTGTTTCGTTTTTAAAGTCGTCCGTTTTAACAAATTGAACGCAACTCATTGACGGGTCGCAATCCATGGCGTAAGCAGCGTTAAAAGCTTCTATTGCCACTTCTACCATATCGTCTGCTGGTTGCCTTGTCGATAACCTTTGCATACTTCTGCCAAGCCATTTAAGCGGTTTCAATATAGCGTAATCGTGCCGTCCGTTATACATCAATAACTCATATGAAATAGATGCAATCGGAACTAAACAAAGCACTCGAATCAATATTCTAACAAACGTTTTAAACGCTTCGGGTTTTATCAGTAAAGTAAAATCACGAATCAGTATCTCTACAATGGACATAACAAAAATCGATACCAAAATAACAAAAAACAAAAATGCCGTTCCACATCTATCGTGATAAGTTGAACACTTTTGAACATTCTCTACTGTTAACGGCATTTCACTTTCGAAACAGTTAATCGTTTTATGTTCCGCTCCGTGATACATAAACACACGCTTAATCTCTTTCATCTTAGCCACAAGCGTCAAGTATCCAATAAATAACGTTACTTTAATACCACCTTTAATGAAGTTTGCAAGTAATAACATTCCAGCTGAAGATTCAATTAATGTATTAGAAAATAGTGACGCCCATACTTTTGAAAAACTTCCGCCAACTATTTGTCCGCCAAAAGTGTTAAATAATAATCTTGTAACTACGTCTGGCAAAAATATAAATAACAAAACAGCAAAAAGCAAGCCAAATACAACGCCAATAATTGTAGCGAATTTCATTTCGCCTTTTGTAACCGTTTCAGCTTCATCGTCGCCTTCGCCCCAAATAGTAGCTGATTTCATTAAATAGCTCATTCCATCTTTCAAACTGTCAACTAAATTAAAAATGCCTCTAATAAATGGTATTTTCCTTACGCCTTTACGCGCGCAAGTACGTGATGTTTCTAATAAAATCTCGCCACTATGGCTACGAACGGCAAGAGCTACTGCGCCGCTTGGCGCTCGCATCATTACGCCTTCCATTACCGCTTGACCGCCTATTTTTGTCTTAGCCAATATAAACTCCTCGAGGCATACCCTCTGTCTAAATTTCCAATCATAACGCAAATAACTATGCAATTATAAATATCTATTCAATTCCAAATAAATCTATTAATTGTCTATCTTAAATTATCAATTAATAATTACTCAATATTATCTTACATCAAATTTGTATTTTTGTATAGTAAATCAACACATAATTTTAAATTAAGCGTATAATCAATTTAATGAATTAACGTCTATTTTATTATTATATCTTAACAATCGTTATGCTTGCTTTTTTATTATAGCGCCATATTGGTAATTATAAAATCAAATTTAACGTAATTATTTTATTGTTTTGCAACAATAACACTACAAATGAATGTTTAATTAATTTATAAAATTCAAAAGGCGATAGATTACTCTATCGCCTTATTTACAGTTAAGATTCAGAAAAATCAGAGCGCAAAATTCAAAATTTAATATTGTCCTTGCAGTAAATTCACTGCCATATCTGCAACTTTCACTATTTGCGTAGTAATTGTTTCATTATCAAAAGTCAAAAATATTACGCTTCCGTATAAATCGCCTTCTACAATGATAGGCGACATTAACATTTCTTTAATTTCTCTTTTGCATTTTAAATAAATACTTATATCCTTTGTAATATGACTTTGTCTTCTCATTTCCATCAAGGTATAAAGCTGCATAGTTACAGTTTTATCAGTATCCTCGCATCCACGTCCAGCGCTCGAAATAATGCTATCTTTGTCTGTTATCAAAACAGTCACAGGGTATACTCGTCTTATGGATTCTGCCAAATTATCGGCAAAATCATTAATATTACCCATAGGGTTGTACTTTTTTAATACTAACTCGCTTTCGTCATTTGTAAATATTTCCATCGAAGTGCCATCTTTTATTTTTAATGAATTGCGCAATTCCTTTGGCACAACAATTCTCCCGAGTTCATCAATTCGACGTATAATTCCTGTTGCTTTAAGCATAATTATTTCTCCTTTTCTTAACAATGTTAATATGTATAGCATTTGCAAATATTATACATAACATTTTTAATTTTAATACTTTCCTTCAACAAATATAAACTAATCAATATTAACTAACCAATACAAACTAATCAATATTAACTAACCAATACAAACTAATCAATATTAACTAACCAATACAAACTAATCAATATAATTAAAAATAATTAATAATAATTAAAACTTTTTTACAATTAGTTGTGTCTATTTAATTATGTTGTTATCGCATTATATTCTTTTACTATTCATAACGCTAAGTTTACGGCAATATAAATAGTTATGACTAATAAATTGCGTTTGTTTTTAATCTTCGCTTTAACAATATGCCTTTGTTTGCTACTGTTATTTCCAACTCTTTTTACTAAAGCAGCATTAAGTGGTATTCAAGTATGGAGCGCATTTGTTTTACCCGCTCTTTTCCCTTTTATGGTTCTTTCAAAAATACTTTTAAATTTAAACGCTGCAACAGTTTTTACGCCTCTTTTATCTCCTATAATGAAAAAATGCTTTAAAACGCCAGCTATCGCAGGTTACGCTTTTATTTTTGGAACGCTTTCAGGTTATCCGCTCGGTTCGAAAATAATAGGACAATTATATTCAAAAAAAGCCATTTCTTCGATAGATTGCAAAAAAATGTTTTTATTCTGTTCAAATTGCGGACCTATTTTTATAATTTCTACCGTTGCAACATTTATTAATAACTCATCAGTAGCTATTATAATTTATTTTTCACAGCTTCTCTCAGCGTTACTATGCGCAATAGTTTATTGCAATATTTGCGATATAAAACAATCGCCTATCGCTAACTCTTTCCATAACGAAAAGCCTAATTTGAATTTATTGATGGCAATTCAAGATTCTATTTTAAGCGTACTTACCGTAGGCGGATACATAACCATCTTTTATATTATAAGCGAAATGTTTGCCCTTCTTCCTTTTAGCGCCAACATTTTAATGGTAATAAAATGCGCCTTAGAACTAACTTTCGGTTGCAAAACCGCAGCAAGTTTACCTATTCATTTTGCCGCTCCAATAATTGCGGCAATAACTTCTTTCGGCGGTTTGTGCATTCTTATGCAATGCTATGGATTTTTAAGCAATTGCAAGATTTCCTTCTTTTTTATGCTTTTTTCTAAGCTTATTCAAGCGATTATAGCATTTGTTTTGTGTTTCTTTTTTATGCGATTATTTTATTGAGTGTTTTAAAACTAACGCTAAAAAGCGATAAAGCCAACGGAATTATCACTTTTTATCTTTACCTTCACATTTTCAATATATATTTTTATAACATCTTTAATATATATTTTATAGCATATTTAATATATATTTTTATAGCATCTTTAATATATATTTTATAGCATATTTAATATATATTTTTATAATTATCATTTTTTAATTTGAAATTTATAATGTTCTATTTGTTTTTTAAAATTGTCTTTATAAATTCGTTAAAAATTGGATGAGGGCGATTTGGGCGACTTTTAAATTCTGGATGAAATTGAACGCCTATAAAGAAATTGTTTTGTGGTAATTCAATAGCTTCAACCAATGATTCCTCTTTGCTTGTGCCGCTGACAACGACGCCGTTATTCACAAAATCGTCATAATAAAGGCTGTTAAACTCCCATCTATGTCTATGCCGTTCTGAAATAAGCGTTTCGTTGTAGCATTTATACATAAGCGTATTTTCTTTAACGCAACAAGGATAAGCGCCTAAACGCATTGTTCCGCCCTTTTTAACGGTTTTTTGTCCGTCCATTAAATCAATAACGGGGAAGGACGTTTTAGGGTCAAATTCGCTGGAATTAGCGTTTTGCATATTTAATACGTTTCGCGCGTATTCAATAATAGCGACTTGCATACCAAGGCAAATACCAAAATAAGCGATATTGTGTTCCCGAGCGTATTTAACGGCGAGAATCATACCTTCTATGCCTCTATTGCCAAAACCGCCAGGAACAATAATTCCGTCGCATATTTTTAAAGTATCTTCTACATTTTCCGCTGTGAGTTCTTCGCTTTGTACCCATTCAACGTTTATGTTAACGCCATTGCTTATGCCTGCGTGTCGAAGCGACTCAACAATAGATAAATAGGCATCGTGTAATTTTACATATTTTCCCACTAATCCAATAGTTACGCTTCCACTACGATTTTTCGCTTTACATAACATTTCTTTCCATTCGGTCAAATCAATGTCATGTACAGGCAAGTTTAATTTCTCTAACGCTATCTTTGAAAAATCTTCATTTTCAAGCATAATAGGCGCTTCATATAGTAAATCAACGTTATTATTTTCTATAACGCATCGTTTTTCAACGTTGCAAAATTGCGAAATCTTGTCTTTAACATAATCTGCTATTGGTCTATCACTTCTTGTTACGATAATATCAGGGAAAATTCCCAAAGAATTAAGTTCCTTAACAGAATGCTGAGTAGGTTTTGATTTATGTTCCTGCGAGCTTTCAAGGTAAGGCACTAACGTCACGTGAATAAATAAGCAATTACTTCTGCCCACTTCCTGCGCAACTTGTCTAATAGCTTCAATAAACGGTAAACTTTCAATGTCGCCTGTCGTTCCGCCAACTTCAGTAATAATCATATCCGCATCGGCCGCTTGTCCAACTTTAAATACAAATCGTTTAATTTCGTTAGTAATATGCGGTATTACTTGTACAGTTCTACCTAAATACTCTCCTTCACGCTCTTTGCGCAAAACATTGTCGTACACTTTACCCGTTGTCAAATTACTGTATTTATTTAAGTTTTCATCAATAAAACGCTCGTAATGCCCTAAATCTAAATCAGCTTCCGCTCCGTCGTCAGTAACAAAAACTTCTCCGTGTTCGTATGGACTCATCGTACCGGGATCAACATTTATATATGGATCCAATTTTTGCGATATAATCTTGTAACCTCGTGCCTTTAATAACCTACCGAGAGACGCCGCTGTTATTCCCTTGCCTAATCCAGAAACAACTCCGCCCGTCACAAAAATATACTTCATCTCTTTCTCCTCATATCGTATTAAAATAAAAAAAAGGCGCAAAATCCATAAAACCCCTATTGGTTTTTTTTTAACTCTGCGTCTTTATTTGCAATTTGACGGTTAAAAACGCTTCGCCGTCGCATTGCCATATCGATTTATATATTAACTCATTCATCTACATTTGTCAACTTATTTCAAATAGAATTAACAATTATTTTTTTTATTGTAAAATACAAAACCATTTAATTTATGTATAATTTCATTTACGACTTCTCCTGAGCATTTTCCGTCTGTTTCAATTATTATATCTGCAATTTCTTTATAGCTCGATTCTCTACTTTGCATAATCTCTGCAATTTTTTCCTCCGTCATTGGAAATATAAGTGGCCTAATTGTCTTGTCTTTGATTCGTTCAAATATCGTCTTAGCGCTCGCTTTAAGCCAAATTACATATGCGCCATTTTTTAAATTGTCACGATTTTCCTTTATCGTAACCGCTCCGCCACCAGTAGACATTACAATATTATCATATTCATTTATTTTTTCAATAATTTTTCTTTCGATTTTTCTAAAATATCCTTCTCCGCTCTTTTCAATTATTACAGCGGGCGATAAACTATATTCAAAAAGTATCATATCATCGCTATCCAAAAACATCATATCATATTTTTTTGCTATCTCTTGCCCTGCCGTGCTTTTATATGTACCCGACATTCCAATTAACGCTATGTTGTTTTTGACTTTTTTATCCATTTTTTTCCTCAACTTTTTTATCAAACATAATTAACACAATAAAAATTACAAATATTACCCTATCATAATTTGCGTATAGCTGTCAATTCTTATTTCTTATTTTCTGTATATAACACGCAAATTGCATCAATAGCTTTATAATAACTCTTTTCTTTTTCACCCCAAAAAGCGCCGTCTACAACATTTTCAAAAATACGCTTACGCCTAAACGCTTCTCTTGCCATAATATCGCTTAAATGCGCCTCAACTTTAGGAACGTCAACACTTTCTAAAGCATCGGCAATTGCGTAACTATAATGCGAATAAGCGCCTGCATTTATTACTAATCCATCATAATCAACTTTTTCAATTCTATCTACAATAGCTCCTTCATAATTGCTATGAAAAAACTCCGCTTTAGCGCCTTTTGCTATTATATACGCTCTAACCATACTATTTAATTGCTCTAATGTCATAACTCCATAATGCTCAACGCTTCGCTTTCCTAAACTCCCTAAATTTACGCCATTTATCACTAAAATTTTCATTTATTTCCATATCCCCTACTTTACTTCAATCAAAATCGCATATCAATTTATGCTTATAATTCAATATCAATACGCTTTATATAATTCAATATCAATATAATAATTATGCGCTTAATTCATTCCAAAGCTATACGCAAAGCAATCAATGATTTTATAATTATTAGAAACAAGCTTTTCAGTTGATAAAGAATAACCGTTTTTGTTAATGGTCAATAATGTAGTGCCAAAGTCTATTGTGCAATATATTTTAGCGCCAATTCTATTTAAGGCTGATAAAGTTTCTGTATGCGGATGAGAATATTTATTATTTTTTCCTGCGCTAATAACGGCTACTTCTGGTTTTATAGCGTTTAAAAAGGCTGAAGATGAAGAAGATCGAGAACCATGATGTCCGACTTTAAGCACATCGCAGTCGGGGTCTATACGCAAGTTTGCATCATTTTTAATATTGTACAAAAAAGCTTCTTCTGCGCCTTTTTTATTTTTTCCGCCTGTTGTGTGCGCATCGCCCGTAAAAATTACTTTAACTCCGTTAAATTCTAACATATTAATAGGTGAAACGTTGTTTATTCCTTCGCTATTATCCTTTTTAACTTCATTATAAAACTCTGCGTTGGGCGTGACAAAAATAAATGAATAACCCGTTCCCTCAATTTTTTCGCCTTTTACTGAATATATGATTTTAGATTTTTCGTTGACTACTGCTTGAACAAAATCAGCGTAGTTTTTAGTTTCTATATATCCTCTTGTATTGCTTTCTAATTTTGTTGTCATATCCACGGCATTTTTTAATTGGTCAGATACGACGCTTGTTCCATTTACAATTGGGTCTTTTTCATACTTTGAACGAACGTATGGCATATACACCGTTTTTGCTAAAATATCATCGCTTTGTATAACCTTATCCAAACTGCCGCAATGGTCGGCGTCAGTATGCGTTAATAATACATAATCTAAAATCGATACATTTCGAGCTTTTAAATAATCTAAAATCTTTTCAGCTACTTTATTATCGCTCTTATCATAATCGCCGCCATCAATTAGCATATTTTTATTATCAGCAAATTCAATAAGTATACAATCGCCCTGTCCCACGTCTATAAAGCTTATGTACATCTCTCCATCAACGTGTTTTATTGGCGGTTTTTCCGATATCGGCGCTTTAAAGCCTATGCCTAAATCAAAGTTCATAGGAGGAATGTTAAAATAATAACATATACATACAACAAGCGCAACCGCTATGATAATAAATATAGAATAGGTTGATTTTTTGCTTTTCTTATTTTTTGCCATTATTCTACCCTTTTCCTTTTTATTCTTATATTTATATAATATAAAATGAATATCGCAACTACTGAAAATAAAAATTTAAATTTATTCTATTATGTCGAATCAATTTAAACTTTTCCATAAAATGTTAATATTCATACATCATTAAATATCCGATTTAATTTAAACATTATCGCTTAA
>JAVVUQ010000026.1:0-17012 GCA_036653075.1 Clostridia bacterium
ATTTTAAAATTTATATTTTATATTTTATATTTTATATTTTATATTTTATATTTTAAAATTTATACTTTATTTTTATTTATTTGATAAATCTTCGTATTTTTTAACTCTTTCTTTAGCTTCGGTTTCCGAACGTTTAAACAATTCTTCCGCTATTTCTGGTTTCGTTTTTAGTAGTGATGCGTAGCGTGTTTCGTGTCTAATAAAGTCCTGATAATCGCCAACTATTTGTTTGCTATCCAAAATAAATGGATTTTTGCCTTCTTTAATTAAATCTGGGTTGTAGTGATAAAGTTGCCAATATCCGCAATCTACTGCTTTCTTTATTTCGTTTTGTGGATTGCTCATATCGATACCGTGGTTTATACAAGGAGCGTATGCGATAATTAAAGATGGTCCTTTATATGCTTCAGCCTCTGCCATTACTTTAACAAGTTGGTTCATATTAGCGCCCATACCTACTTGCGCTACGTAAACGTAGCCATAGCTCATAGCCATCATACCTAAGTCTTTTTTCTTTATGCGTTTTCCGCTTGCGGCAAATTTTGCAACAGCGCCAGTAGGGCTTGCTTTGCTTGCTTGTCCGCCAGTATTGGAATAAACTTCAGTATCCATTACAAGAACGTTTACGTCCTCGCCGCTTGCTAAAACGTGGTCTAATCCGCCGTAGCCAATATCATAAGCCCAGCCATCTCCGCCAAAAATCCAAATAGATTTCTTTACAAGGCAATCTTTTGCGTTATAAACTTGTTTGCATAGCTCATCTGCATCGCAACCGCAATCTTTGCAGCCTTCAACGCATTTAATAAGTTTTTCTGATGCGATTTTACTTAATTTAGCGTCATCTTTACCTTCAAGCCATTCTGCGCAAGCATTCTTGCCCTCATCATAATCGTTAAATTTTTCTTTTAACGCCGTAATAACATCTACAAGTTTATTGCGTCTTTGCGTATAAGCTAAATTCATACCAAATCCAAATTCAGCGTTATCTTCAAACAAGCTATTAGCCCAAGCTGGACCGTGGCCGTCTTTATTTACTGTGTATGGACAAGTTGGAGCGCTTCCGCCATAGATACTGGAACAACCTGTTGCGTTAGCGACAACCATTCTTTCGCCGAACAGCTGTGTTACAAGTTTTACGTAAGGTGTTTCGCCGCAGCCAGCGCAAGCGCCGCTGAATTCAAATAATGGTTGTTTAAACTGGCTATTTTTAACATTCATTGCGCCTGTTACTTCAACAACTTGTTGAGCGTTAGCAAACGCGTAATTCTCTGTTTCATTAGCAACTTCTACTGGCGTCATCTTAAGCGCTTTATTTTTAGCAGGGCAAACATTAGCGCAGCTGCTGCAACCAGAACAGTCCAACGGGCTAACTTGGATGCGGAACTGATAGCCTTTCATACCTACTGCTGCTTTTGTTTCAAAAGTAGCTGGTTTTTCTTTATTATCTTCAATTAAAACTGGGCGAATACAAGCGTGTGGGCAAACTAAAGCGCACTGATTGCATTGAATACAGTTATCTTTATCCCAAACTGGAATTTCAACAGCTATGCCACGTTTTTCAAATTTCGTTGTGCCTGTTACAACAGCGCCAGTCGGATTAAAAGCTGATACTGGCAAATCATTTCCTTTTTGCGCAATAATAGGCTTAATAAACGTTTCGTAATATTCGTTATCTACTTTTTCTGGTAAAGCTGCGCCCGTAGTTGTATTTGCCCATTGTATTGGAACATTTACTTCTACTATTCCTGTTACAGCATTGTCAATAGCAGCAAAGTTACTATCAATAACTTTTTGTCCCTTTTTACCGTAAGTTTTAACTACTGCTTTTTTCATATAATCTTCCGCTTCAGCAAAAGGTATAATATTAGCAAGTTTAAAGAAAGCGGCTTGCATTACCATATTAGTCGATTTTGCGCTGCCCGCTTTTTTTGCAAGCTCTAAACCATTGATAATATAGAATTTAAGTCCTTTTTTAGCTATTTCATTTTTCATAAACGCTGGCAATTTCTCGTCCAATTCGTTTACGTCCCAAGCGCAGTTAAGCAAAAACGTTCCGCCCTTCTTAGCGTCGGCTAAAATGTCATAACGAGTAACATAACTTGGATTGTGACAAGCGATAAATTCAGCTTGATCAATTAAATAACTGCTCTTAATAGGCGTTTTACCAAATCTTAAATGGCTGATAGTTAGACCGCCTGACTTTTTTGAGTCATACTCAAAGTAACCTTGAGCGTATAAGTCCGTATGATCACCGATAATTTTTATACTATTTTTATTTGCGCCAACGGTTCCGTCGCTGCCTAATCCATAGAATTTGCAACGAGTCGTGCCTGCTTGCGCAACGTCGATTTGTTCGTCAATTGGTAAAGATTCATTTGTAACGTCATCATTAATACCCACTGAAAAATGATTTTTAATGTTAGCGTTTTTCATATTATTATAAACTGCAAGCACCATTGATGGAGTAAATTCTTTACTACCTAAACCATAACGTCCGCCAACTGTCTTGATTTGTCTACCCGCTTGTGTCAAAGCAGTAACTACGTCAAGATATAATGGTTCGCCTAAGCTGCCTGGCTCTTTTGTTCTATCAAGTACTGTAATAACCTTAACAGATTGAGGAATAGCTGCGACAAACTTTTCAACTGAGAATGGACGATATAAATGCACTTTAACAAGTCCTATCTTTTCGCCTTTCTTGTTTAAATAATCCACAGTTTCTTCTGTTGCGCCTGCGCCGCTGCCCATCATAATAACTATATGCTCAGCATCTTTTGCACCTACATAATCAAATAAATTGTAATGTCTACCCGTTAATTCTCCAACTTGTTGCATGTATTTCTCAACAATAGCTGGCGTGGATAAATAATACTTGTTTGCCGCTTCTCTATTTTGGAAATAAATATCAGGATTTTGCGCCGTGCCACGTAATTCTGGATGTTCTGGATTTAATGCGCGAGCTCTAAATTCTTCTACATATTTTCTATCTAAAAGCTTGTCCATATCTTCATATGAAATTTCTTCGATTTTACTAACTTCGTGACTTGTTCTAAATCCGTCAAAGAAATGCAAGAATGGTACTTTAGCTTCAAGCGTTGATAAATGCGCAACTAAAGCCATATCCATCGCCTCTTGTACGGAATTACTTGCAAGCATAGCAAATCCAGTCTGCCTACACGCCATAACGTCAGCGTGGTCGCCGAATATACTCAATGCGTGCGCCGCTAAGGCTCTTGCCGATACGTGAAATACGCAAGGCAATAATTCGCCCGCTATTTTGTACATATTCGGAATCATTAAAAGTAAACCTTGACTTGCCGTAAATGTTGTTGTCATCGCTCCAGCCGCTAAACTTCCGTGCAATGCGCCAGCCGCTCCCGCTTCTGATTGCATTTCAGCAATATGAAGCTTTTGTCCGAATAAATTGGTTCTGCCAGCAGAAGCCCACTCATCAGCAACTTCAGCCATCGGAGAGGACGGTGTTATCGGGTAAATCGCCGCTACATCACTGAACGCATACGCAACGTGCGAAGCAGCGGTATTACCGTCAATTGTAATCTTTTTTGCCATTTTTCTTCCTCCTAAGGTTATTATCACCTACTATTTCAACTTTTCTAATATAAAATTACCATAACAATAATCCAAAATATATTGTATTTCATAATTGCTAATCCCAATCTTGTATTTTGTTGAAATAAGTAATAAATTATTTGTATTAATATTTGTATTGTACCAATGCTTGATTGAACTAACATTAAATTTCATCAATCAATTATTAATTATACAAGATATATTCGCATTAGTCAAGTGATTTGCTTATATAAAACACTACGCCCTTTCCTAACAGCTTTAAATTTTCCTCATTACTACTTAACAATCAAATAAAAACCTTAATATATTATCCTATCCAAAATATAAATATTTTATAATATAATATTATATATATACATAAAAATTAAATTAATCTGATATAAAATGTAATTTTATATAAATAAAAATTAAATTAATCTGTTATAAAATATAATTTTATATAAATACAATTAAATTAATCTGTTATAAAATATCGTTAAATTAAATAAAACATCAAAAATTTATAATATTTTTTCATTAGTAAAAGTAAAATACTGTTTTCATTAGTAAAAGTAAAAAATTATTTTTCGTCGGTAATAGATTTAACAAGCGCTTGCAATTTTTCTCTTTGTTCATAGCTTAAAAATCGAGAAATTCCCATCGTCATATTGATTATCATTTCATTTGTTAAACGTCCCGCTTCTTTTTCTTGTTTCACGCTTTTTAAAATATCGTCCATTAGAGCGTCTTCGCCGTTATTGTTGTAATACGCCGCCATTTTTTGTAAATACGCAATTTGTTCGCTTGGAGTCATTGGATTGTTTGACATTGTTTTCCTCCTATTAACTATAATAATTATTTAATTGAAGCGTTGCATAATTATCGCATCGTTTTGCTTATTAATAATAATAAACGTTTTATTGAATCGATTTAATGATTATGATGTCTATATACATTGTTTATAGGCAATTTTAATATAGTATATAAAATATGCAAAGCGTCAATTACGATTGAGATATTCGATACATTTGTATCACAATATTATATGCGCGCATATAATAAAATGCGACTATAACTATATATACGCTTTGTTGGAGGTGAAAATTATGAATTTAATGCCACTTTTACTTGCTGCCGCTGCTTATTTTCTATTTAGCGGAAATAAAAACTCTCAATCCACTCAATCATCTCTTTTTGGTGGCAATAATTCATCAAATTTCGATATAAGTAAAATCAGCGCCCTTATAGCAAATCCCAACGCTCTTGCTGCTTTAGCTTGTTTAAATAAACTTTTTGATAAATCAAAACCAACGCAAGATAGAACATCGGTTATTTTTGAATTAATCGCTAATCCTTTTGTAGCTGAGTTACTAACAATGCTTTCCTCCACTGCGCAATCAGCATCATCATATACTCCAAATGCTCAGCCTACGGAAAATACACAGCAAAATACGCAAAACGCTCAAGCGCAACCTCAACATAACACGCAAAACGATACTAATTGCCAATCATCAAATAATAACAAAGAAAATTCAGAAAATTTCAAAACATCTAATTGTCAAACAACTAATCCATCTGATTTCACAACTCAATTCAATGCCATTCGCAACACCAATAAATTAGAAAATTCTACCTCAACTTTAAATAGTAATATTACAAACAACGAAAAAAAGGACGGCAACGCCGCCTATAATGAAATATATTCAAAGGTATTTAATACATTAAATCATTAATGAAATTAAAACAAATTAATAAATTAATAAATAAATTTAAATTAGTAAATAAAAATTAATAAATAAATTTAATTAGTAAATTATCATTATTTTTTATTATAATATCAATATAATAGCGACAACATACTTTATGCTGTCGCTATTATTTATTTTAAAGACATATAATCATTTATAATTATAAATCATAGACTTCCAAAATTATTCCCGCTTCTTTAAAAAGTAAGACTGCAAATTCGTCGGGATATCCATTTTTATATACTACTCGTTTAATTCCTGCGTTAATTATCATTTTGGCGCATATTACGCAAGGTTGATGTGTGCAATACAATGTCGCTCCTTCAAGCATTACGCCCATTTTAGCCGCCTGTATAATTGCGTTCTGTTCTGCGTGGACTGCGTAACATATTTCTTGTCGTGTTCCGCTTTCAATATTGTTTTTTCTTCGTATACATTCGCACCGTTCAACACAACTTTTTATATGCTCTGGAGCGCCGTTATAGCCTGTTGTTAATATTCTTTTTTCTCTAACGGCAACCGCTCCAATCTTCCGTCCCTCTTGATAGCAGCTTGACCATTTTGCCACTGTTTCTGCCATTTCCATAAACCGTTTATCCCATTTATCAAAATTACTCATTTTTGCTCCTATCGTTGCCATATAATTTAGCATTTGTATTATACATTTTATCGCAAAGCGTTTTTACTTAATTTAATTCAATATATCCGTAATATATATAACATATTCCTTATATATTGTCAATAAACTTTGTAATATTATATAAATTAAATATTATTATAAATATTGTTAATAAAAGTCTGGAATATAATTAACAAAAGTTTGTATTTAATCATATATTATGAATATGAAAGATTTAAATGATTTAATCAATAATGGAGTTATAATTGTTAATACGCAAGGAATATGTATTGATGATGAATCGACAATTGAAAGCGGCGCAAGAATTGAAGAATTCTGTGTTATCATGGGAGCGTCTGTCGTAAAAAAGGGCGCAACAATAAAAAGTTTTTCAACTGTATCTGATAGTATTGTTGGCGAAAATACTGCTGTTGGACCGATGGCGCACCTTCGTGAACATTCAATAATTGGAGATAATTGCAAAATAGGAAATTTTGTTGAAATTAAGCATAGCTTTTTAGGCAACAAAACAAAAGCAGCTCATTTGGCGTACATTGGCGATGCGTACATCGGCGATAACTGCAATATTGGATGCGGCGTTATATTTTGCAATTATAATGGTAAAATCAAAAATACAACTTTTGTTGGAAACAATTGTTTTATCGGCAGTAACTCAAACTTAATCGCTCCTATCTCAATAGGCGACAACTGCTTTATTGCCGCCGCTACGACTGTCACCGCTTCGCTGCCTTCTAACTCATTTATAAAAGGCAATCGTGACAACACTATTTACGAAAATAGAGAAAAATAAAAAAAGGAATTAGTACAAGTATTAATTGCTTATACTAATTCCTCAATATGTTTTTGTTTATTAATATTACTTTATTAAATAATTATTTTATTTATTAATATTACTTTATTGAATAATTATTCTATTAAATAATTTTTTTTAATGATTATTTTTGTTTAGTGATATATTGCAATGATTATTTTGGATTGTTTAATTTGAAGATTGTTATTGAATTGTTGATATCTTTTTCTTTTGCTTCATTGCCGTATCTATCAACGTCATTGGCATTTTTTGCGCCGTGTGTTAAGCAAAGAGCGCCGTTTATGCAGCCGCCTTCGCACGCCATACCTTCAAAGAACTTTTCTGTTGCTTTTCCAAATTTTAATCTTGTGAGCGCCATTTTACATTCTGTAATTCCGTTCATTGCGATTGATTGAACTTTAATTCCTTTCTTTTCCGCTTGTTCTGTAATTCCTTGACAAATGCCGCCGCTTTTGGCAAAAATTCTGCCATAGAATGAAGCGTTGTTTAGTACTGTATCTTCATAGCTGCTAACGTCTATATCTTTAGCGTCCAAAAATGCTTGTAATTCTTCAAAAGAGATTACATTGTCGATATATCCGTGTGTTTTTGGCAATTTATATTCCATTTTTTTGCCGCTACAAGGCCCGATAAACACTACTTTAGCGGTTGGGTCGCTTGCTTTGATTAATTTCGCAGTTTGAATCATTGGCGACAAGTTTTCTGATATATACTTTGCAAGTTCTGGATAATTCTTTTCAACGTACATTACAAATGATGGACAGCATGATGTTAATAATATGCCTTTTTCAATAAATTCGTCTCCTTCCAGATGTAAATCAATATCTGCGCCCAACGCAGCTTCAACGACTTGATGAAAACCTAATTGTTTGATACCTGTAACAACTTGTTCTATTTTTGCATATTTAAATTGGCTTACAATACTTGGAGCGATAACAGCGTACACTTTATATGTTTGGTTGTTATTAGAATTTTGTAATATCTGTATTGTTTCTGTAATCATTGATTTGTCGCTTATTGCGCCAAAGGGGCATTGATAGACGCAAGCGCCGCAAGAGATACATTTGTCGTTGTCAATAGCCGCTTGTTTATCTTCGTTCATTGATAATGCGCCTACTTTACAGCTTGTAATACACGGTCTACTTTGCTGTATAATAGCGCTATATGGACACGCTTTAACGCATTTACCACATTCAATACATTTTTCTTTATCGATTGTAGCGCGCTTTCCAACTATTGTAATAGCGTTTTTAGGACAATTTTCTTTACAAGGATGTTGTATACAACCACGACAAGCTTGTGTAACAATCATTCCACCCACTGGACATTCATCGCACGCAATTTCAATAACTTCAATAACATTAGGATTACTTTTATCTCCGCCTGTCGCTAATTTAACCATTTCTTGAACTACCGCGCGTTCTTTAAAGACGCAACAACGCATAGTCGGACGTTTGCCCTCAATGATTTCTTTTGATATATCGACTTGTAAATTGTCGGTATTTTTTGCATAAATATGCTTAATTACTGCTTTAAGTGTTTTGTATTTTAATAATTGAACATTTGTATCGAATATTCTCATTATTTGTCCTCCAAAATGGTTGAATATTTTCCGTTTTTACTTATAAATAATCTGCTATTATATATATTTTTTATATTAAATGCTCATAAACATATGGATAATCTAACTTTAATGCTTTTCCAACTTAAATTCTTTTTGTTTATTATATATTAATCGTACTGAACCGTAACTTCTTTGCCCATTTTCTTTAAATTCGCTGATACGGATTCTACTAACTTCAATTTCATTGTTATATCAATTGGCAAACCTTGATGCGCCGCATTTATACTTTGTCCTACATAAAAGTTTACGTGAGTAGCTTTTTCAAATAGCATATCTGCAAGCAATGACGCTCCGTCTTTTTTATTAAAATATTTAGGATTTAAATCACTCGGCGAAAGATATTTTTCCGAAAGTTGTAACAATTTTCGCATTGTAAGCACTCCTTCGGTAGTTAAATCTATACCATCTATTTTCGCTATTGGTGGAACATCTCTATCGGGAAACTCAAAGGTTGTTACTACTTCTTTTTTTAAATATCTCGCAACAATCATCGAACTTGTACCGCCGCATACCACTTTTTTACCTTTAGCTTCCAAAAATCTCGCTATATAAAAATTATCCTTTTCTTTATCCACAGGAGGGCCTACCATAAGGTCAACATTCAATTCTTCTCTTATTCTAACTGCAGCTACCGTTGTATCATCGCCAGGTTTGTCCAAATACAAATCGTTACAAGCGCTCGTTAAAAGACACGATATACATCTCGCTGACATTTCAGGCGTAATTGTTCTATCTAAATATTCGATAATTTCCTTTCGTTGCCATCCAAAATTAAGAATCTTGCCTATCCCTGCGTGAATTGTGCCATCAGACATAACAAGTACAACATCGCCCTTTTCCAATTGCAAATCGGATTTATACACCTTTTTATCGTATATAATTAATTCTTCTCTTATAAAATCTTGACATTTGCCCTTATGATAATATACTGCTTGAGGATTATCAAACTCAAACATATATCCTTTGCCCTGTTTATTTACGTGAATAACTGAAAAAGTCGAATACGCTACGTTTCTTATTTTACATACGGGCAACGTTTGCAAAATTGTTTCAATGCACTCATCCATAGCGATATCGTTTGACACCATTGTACATAATATTTTTGATGTGAGAATGGATAATATATTCGCTTTAACGCCGCTGCCTAATCCATCAGCTAACACCAAAGTAGTATACTCTCCATTTATATGTGAAGCTACATTATCTCCGCACAACTCTTCGCCGCTTTTGTTTACGGATGTATAGCCATTTTCTAAATATAAATTCATTTCTGCCTCCCAAATACAATCTTTAAACAAAAAATAAAATTATACGCTTTTATTGTTTGTTTTCCGCATCGGATAGCGCTTTTTTCAATTTAAGTAAAGCTACTTTTGTTTCTGCGGTAGTTTCGCCAAGAAGCGACGCAATTTCTTGAGCTACGCGCATTTGTTTTTTTATTACTTCGTCTGTAGTTGCTATTGTGTCAAATCTTACTTTACTTAATTTATCGCCATAATTTACTTCTTCGGTTATATCGGACATAAAGCCAAACAATACGCTATGCTCTTTTAGCACAATGATGGATAACTCTATATATGTTTGTGTTTTATCAATAAATACACGCTTTTTTATTAAATTTTTATTTTCCATTTGCGCTAACATAAAATCTGTCGGGTTAGCAAAATCAACAAAATTTCGACCTTTATATTCGCCAAAATCTAATCCTAACATTGTCATTGCTTTTTTATTAATTTCAACTATTTTAATGTCATTATCTAATACGATAATTCCATTCGGGCTTTGTTGAAGTATCTCGTAAGACATTGTTTCTGCTCTCTCACGCATATATGGCAAACACATATCTAATTCAGCGTATCCTTTTGCTACCGCCCAAGCTTTTTCACGGCAAGATGAATATCCGCAAGCGCCGCAGTTGAGTTCGTCTTCTTTTGTAAGTTTTCCCGTTTTAGCTAATATCTCATTTATCTCTCTTTCTGAAACCGGTTCAATTTTACTCCTTAAGCGTGGATAAACAGTCGCTATTTCTGCTGTGGAAACAGCCGATTTTTCAAGTTTACTGCGATTTAAAGTTTCATTTACGTATTTTCGAATTTCTTCATTAGACTTTAAAGCGCGCCCTTTTGCATTTAAACTGCAAGGACCATTTATACAAGAATACTCGCAAGCGCTTAATTCTATAAACATTCCGTTAAGATCTTCAATACCCTCTAATACTTCCATACATTTTTGTATTCCATCAATGGCTACAAATTCATAATTTTCAGGACATTTACCAAAAGATTCAATTATACCACGACTGATTGGATAATACTTAGCTCTGTTAGATAATCCATTTTTGTCTACGTCTAATTTTGCGATTTCATCAAATACAATCCCTTTTTCTTCTAACATTAAATTCAAATCTTCAAACGTTAATGCAGCATCAACCAAATCACTCTCTTGCGCTTCACGTTTTTTGGCTATGCAAGGTCCAATAAAAACAACTTTAGCGTCAGGATTTTGCTTTCTTATAATTTTAGCGTGCGCTATCATCGGAGAATCTACCTTTGCTAAAAATGGCAACGCCTTAGGAAAATAAAGCTGTATTAATCGATTTACCGCAGGACACGCCGACGTTATAAAATTTTTATATTCGCCGCTTATTAGTAGCTCTCTATATCTATCCGTTACTAATTTTGCGCCTACTGCCGTTTCTTCAGCGTCATAAAAGCCTAACTTCCCTAACGCTATCTTCATAGTAGAAAAATCATCGACATCAAAATTAGAAACAAAAGAAGGCGCCAACGACGCTATAACTTTTTTATTAGATTTAAGCATCTTCTCTACTACCGCTCTATCGCTATGCACCTGCTTTGCGTTTTGCGGACACACTTTCGTACAAGTTCCGCATAGAATACACCTATCATCAATAATCTTAGCTTGATGACCAATAACAGCAATCGCCTTGACGGGACAGCTTCTTAAACATTTATAGCAATTTTTACAGCTTGCATTTTTAAAATCTAAACAATTCATTTTTACAGCTCCTAAGATGTAAATCTTTTTTTAATGACAAATTACTCCTATTTATGCGCATATAAATACTACGATAAAATAAAAGCTCATCTTTTATCTAACGCTTATTTGCTCGTTTTCTACGCTTGTCATAAGCGTCGTAACGATTATATTTAATTATTAATTATCTATAACTCGTGGATAAACTTCTTTTAAAAAGACATCTTCAACATTTTCAGCGTTTACGTGATGAAGAAATATTTCGTCCGCTTTCATCGTGACGCCCGTTGCGCAATTGCCTAAACAGAAACTTGCAGCAAGCTCAATTTTATCCTCAACATCATATTTTTTGATAAGTTCTTGCATTTTTGTAATAACGTCATATGACCCTTTTAAATGGCACGAACTGCCGACACATACAAGTAATTTCATAGTTGTTCTCCTTGAAAAGATTTAATTTATAGCTATAGCGAATACTAATATATAGTAATTTGGCTAATTTTCCATCGCAACATAGATTATTTTAAAAACGTAATGCAAACATTGCAAAATATGTTTGTATTAATACTAATTTGCATTAATTTTAATGTTTAATCTATTAAATTTCATTATTTTTTACTGTTTTTTTAATTATTGTACATTGATTGTAATATATAAATTTTAAGCATTTTGCAATTTTTGAACAATTTCTCTTTCAAAAAATTCGTCTACTTCATCTAATGTCAATGAAAAATCTTTTTCATTTACACTTACGCTTACTCCTTCATACTGACATCTACCCAAACAGAATTTGCCTGACATATCTACTTCATCTTTTAAATTTTTTTCACAAATCAGTTTTTGCAACCGTTCAATTATATCACGCGAACCTCTTAAGTGGCAATCCGTACCAATACATACTGATAATTTTATCATATTTCCTCCATTACTTCAACTTATATTTCAATGTTTATTTTAAGATTTTGTTTTTTTATTTTATTACTTAATTTTTATATATTAATTTCTATATTTATTTATATATTTTAGTATTTTAATCTTCAACTAACTATTTTTATCTATAAATTTATGTTTATATTCTTAATGTATAAATATTTATTGTATATTTTTTACTCAAATTCAACCACGTTGACCCATTTTGATAAAAATTCTCTTTCTTCTTTTTTCCCTTTTACTGATTGTGACGCAGCTACAATTGGCAACCATTTATCTATTTCTTGTTTAGCTGTGTCGCTTTTATTACAATACAATTTCAAATACTTATTTGCTATTTCCTCTTGCTTTTGTAATTTAAATAGTAGATATGTTCTTGCTGCGTCTGCGCTTCCGTTTCCTTGCGTGGCGTGAGACCAATCTAATATATAATTTCTTCCATCTTCTCCTATTATAATGTTAGAGGGACAAAAATCGCCGTGACATAATTTCGTCTGTTTTGTCATTCCGTGCAATCTTGTATGCAATTCGTACCTTGTGCTTGCATCGAAACTACTTTCGCTTATTTTTCTATCCATTTTGTCTATAAGTTTATTAAGCAGTGGCGCTTTATGATTTTGCATTTGCAATTGCAAGTCAACGAACAAATTTAAATAGTAATCTATTTTATCTAATTCTTGCAACATTAGTCTATCTAAGCCTTTTCCTTTTACATAATCCATTACTATCGCCCATTTTCCGTCTACGTTAGTTACTTGTTGAATTTTTGGAATATTTAATTCCGTTTCTTCTACTCGAGACTGATTGAGCGCTTCATTAAAGACATCGGATTTTGAATAATCCTTATCAAATAATTTTATTACGTTATCGCCATCACGGTAAACAGTTTTACCTGTTCTAACAGCTATAATTCTTTCATAATTCATAATCGTAACCTCCTATTTACCATAATAAGCGTTTAAGTACATCTGCTTAATTTCTTTCATAAGCGGATACCTTGGATTAGCTCCCGTACATTGGTCATCGAAAGCTTGCTCAACCATATCATCAAGTTTATTTAAAAACTCAGTTTCGTTCACGCCGTAGTCCTTTATTGTAGCTTTAATTCCAACGTCTGCTTTAAGTTTTTCGATTTTATTTATCAAATTATCTAATTTTTCGTTGTCGTTATTTCCGTCTACTTGTAAGTAATTAGCAATCTCAGCGTATCTACTTAAGGTACATGGACTGCTATATTGAGAAAATGTTCCCATTTTAGTAGGTACGTTTGAGGCGTTAAATCTCATAACCTCGCTAATCATAAGAGCGTTAGCTATTCCGTGAGGAATGTGGTAAAAAGCGCCTAATTTATGCGCCATTGAGTGACAAATGCCCAAGAAAGCGTTAGCGAAAGCTATTCCTGCGATAGTTGCTGCATTTCCCATTTTTTCTCTTGCCACAGCGTCGGTAGCGCCATTTTCATAAGCTCGAGGAAGGTATTCAAAAATTAATTTTAAACTTTTAAGCGCTAAACCGTCAGTATAATCACTTTGCATAACCGAAGCGTATGCTTCTAAAGCGTGAGTAACTGCATCTATTCCTGAAGCGGCAGTCAATCCTTTTGGAGCGTTCATCATTAAATCTGCGTCAATAATAGCCATATTAGGCATCAATTCATAATCGGCAAGAGGATATTTCACTCCGCTACTTTCATCGGTAATTACAGCAAAAGGCGTAACTTCGCTGCCTGTGCCTGCCGATGTAGGAATTGCTATAAAATAAGCCTTTTCACCCATTTTTGGAAAGGTGTAAACACGTTTGCGAATGTCCATAAAACGCATAGCTAAATCCATAAAATCCACTTGCGGGTGCTCGTACATAACCCACATAATCTTACCAGCGTCCATAGCCGAACCGCCGCCAAGCGCCAAAATACAGTCCGGTTTAAATTCGCTCATAGCTTTTGCGCCTTCTTTTGCGCACGACAGCGTCGGGTCGGGTGACACATTGAAAAATGTTGTGTGTAAAATGCCCATTTCGTCTAACTTATCTGTTATCGGCGTTACATATCCATTACTAAATAGAAAATTGTCGGTAACTATAAAAGCTCGTTTTTTGCATAAAACATCTTTAAGCTCGTCTAACGCAACAGGTAAACATCCTTTTTTAAAGTAAATTTTATTAGGCGTCCTTAGCCACAACATATTTTCTCTCCTTTGCGCAACAGTTTTAATATTTAACAAATGCTTAACGCCAACGTTTTCACTGACGCTATTTCCGCCCCAAGATCCACAACCTAAAGTCAATGACGGAGCAAGTTTAAAGTTATAGATATCTCCGATTCCGCCTTGAGCTGACGGTGTATTGATAAGTAACCGACAAGTTTTCATTTTACTTTCCCAAGCATCTATATTCGTTTTTCCATTTAAAATATCAATATATAAACTTGATGTGTGTCCATATCCGCCATCGGCGATAAGTTTTTCCGCTTTATTAACTGCATCGTCAAAATTTTCCGCTTTATACATAGCAAGCACTGGACTAAGCTTTTCGTGCGCAAATTCTTCCGATAATTCAACACTTTCTACTTCGCCAATTAAAATTTTTGTATCTGCATCAACCGAAACTCCAGCAAGCGCCGCTATCGTAAACGCCGATTGTCCAACAATTTTAGCGTTCAATGCGCCATTAATAATAATGGTTTTTCTAACCTTTTCAATTTCTTCACCCTTCAAAAAATAACAACCACGCGCAGTAAACTCCGCTTTTACCTCTTTATAAATTGCTTTATGAACAATAACCGACTGCTCCGAAGCGCAAATCATACCGTTATCGAAGGTTTTTGAATGTATAATAGAATTTACCGCTAAAATTATATCGGCTGAATCATCAATAATAGCGGGAGTGTTTCCTGCTCCTACGCCAATTGCGGGTTTACCTGAACTGTACGCCGCGCGCACCATTCCCGGCCCACCTGTCGCCAATATAATATCCGCTTCTTTCATCAGCTGCCCCGATAACGCCACCGTAGGCTCATCTACCCACGCAATGATATTTTTGGGCGCTCCAGCATCAACAGCCGCTTGCAAAATAATTTTCGCCGCCGCTATTGTACTAAACTTAGCCTTTGGATGAGGACTAAATATTAGCCCATTTCTCGTTTTAAGCGCCAACAACGCTTTAAATATCGCCGTCGACGTTGGATTTGTAGTAGGTATAACCGCCGCTATCACCCCGATAGGCTCAGCTATTTTTGTAATACCATAAGCTTCGTCATTTTCTATTATACCACAAGTTTTTGTATTCTTGTACGCATTATATATATATTCCGCAGCATAATGGTTTTTAATAACTTTATCCTCTACTATTCCCATACTCGTTTCGTTATACGCAAGCTTTGCCAACGAAATTCTTGCTTTATCAGCAGCTTTTGCCGCTTCAAAAAATATTTTATCCACTTGCTCTTGCGTATACGTCGCATACTCTTTTTGCGCAATACGCACATCGTTTATACACGATTTGAGCGTTTGCTCATCTGTCACTAATGTTGAATTTAACATTAACTCGGTCATCTACGTTCTCCTTTTTATAGACAAAGGTTAGTTTTTTAATTGGTTTTTTGTTTGTAATAATTAAATTCTGTAAATTATATATATTTACAATTACCATAAGTTTTTTACTTTTAAATCATTTTATATTAATGTAAAAGTTATTATAGTTTATTTAAGCTAATAAAATAGTAAAATAAAAGTTGCTTCTAACGCTAAAATTTAAACTAAATAAGTATGCGTAACATCAGTGCGTTCCTTTTATTATATCCGCTAATTGTTGCGAAAGCAACGCAAGCGAAGCTGCCATATCCTCGTTTTTTACAGCGATTCCATTTGGAACAGATAAATTAACAGGTGAAAAATTCCAGATTGCCTTAATTCCCGCTTTAATCATTAAATCACATACTTCTTGAGCGCTTTTTGCAGGCACTGTAATAATACCTATATTAATACACAGTCGCCGAACAAGATCTTCCATTTTACTCATATCATAAATCGCTCTACCCATAGGGTCAACCGCATTAATATCTTTTTTTGCGTCAAAAGAAGCAACAATTTCTAAACCATAATTGCGAAAACCTTTATATCCAAGTAAAGCGCTACCTAACTTCCCTACTCCAACTAAAATAGCTCCCTGTACATTGTTGTATCCTAAAAATTCGTTGATATCTTCTATTAACGCTTCAATTGAAAAGCCCGTTTTAGGCTTGCCACCCTCTGCGCTAACACTCGCTAAATCTTTACGAACTTGTACGGCGCTAAACCCAAACCTGTCTGCAATAGCAGTAGAAGATATACTCTTTATTCCGCTTTCATTCATTTCTTTTAAATATCTTAAATATCCCGGCAATCGCTGTAACGTTTCTTTTGATACACTTTCCATATATGTTTCCTCCAATAAGCCAAATGGCGCAATATTAATTATTCTATAATAATCTTAATAGAATAAGAAATATCTTTTTTCTAATCGATAATCTTTTATCGATAATATAATATCAAATAAGTAATATTTTGTCAAGACTTTTAAGCAAGATTTTAAAATGATACGCTTAACTATGTTAAAGCGTAAAATATATAAATACAATATAATATAAAATTAAAATGATAAAATATGAAAATAAAATAATCATAATATGTAATTTTAACAATTTAATACAATATA
>JAVVUQ010000027.1:0-16675 GCA_036653075.1 Clostridia bacterium
AACAACACATTCGCTAATTCGCCTGTGGTGTTTAGATAAAGTTTGCCCGGAACTATTTCTTCTATCGAGCCGCCTACTGTCGCCGCATTCACTGAATTGAGCTTTGAACTTACCAAAGCTTCGCCTTTGTCTATTTCAATTTTTCCTTCAGCTTGATTGTACCAAAATGTCGATGTTTTACTCTTTGGATTGAATGTATAATTCTTTTCGCCACTGCTCACTATTGCTCGCACTTCTGGCGCTTCAAGTAACTTCATATCTATATTGTTTTCTGCGCAATACATTGCAAGCACTGTATTCATATTCTTTGCGTCTGACTGGTCGTTACTAAATTTTGCTTTCTCTATTGCGTTTGTAACCGTCGGTATTATGACTGCCGCCAAAATTCCTATAATTACGATTACTATCATAAGCTCTACTAACGTAAAGCCTTTTCTCTTTTTCATCTTTATCCTCCTACGTTTCTTTTCCTTTTACCCCATAATTGATTATATGTATTATTATCAAATGTTTTTTCCTTTACGCAGCCAAAACGTCATCATTTGAAATGACAATCGTCATCAATAATGGTTCAAATCTTTTTTGTGATTTAATATTATAAACAATCAACTTTTGTCATCAATACCGCTTCATCAACATAATATTTCCATTTTTTAATTGAAATCAAGCGCTTACCCTATATTAATGTACTACAATTCAGTACCCGTTACGTACGCACCCCATTGCGCCGAATATAATATTAGGTACCAAAATTGTATAAAAATAACCATTATGCAACAAATATATATAATAATCAATAATTTTATCTAATTACATATAAAAAAAGTGTTATATTCTTTGATTGCATCGACTATTAAGGATTAATTAATTTTTTTCTTATTATTTAGTTGACTTTTTTCGTATAGTATGATATAGTGAAAAAATAAAAGGTACCTAATATTATAATAGGTACTCTTTTTTGTTTGTTTTTTATGAATAATTATACGTTAATTCGTTGAATTTATCAATTTTATAATATGTTTTTTAAACTAAAATTTAAGTTAATATATCAATTTTCTTATAATTGCCAATGATTTTATTAATATTAGTGAAATCCTCATAGAATCTTGATTCTTGATTAAAATTCTACTTTTGTATTCATTTTAATTAAAACGCTCTGTTTCTCTACGCTTTCTTTTTTACCTTTTGGGTTTTTAATTTTATATTTTTTCCTTGCCGCTTCCATAATCAATTTTCTAATATGTTGACAATATACTACTGCTAATTTTTACTGTTAATTTGTTGTTACTCGACACGCTCGATTAATCATCTTACGTTTTGTTTCTTCCATACTATGAACGTATCTGTCTAAGGTTACTCCCGGACTTTTGTGTCCTAATATCTCGCTCAACGTTTTTATGTCCATTCCGCTTTCTAACGCTCGTGTTGCAAATGTGTGTCTTAAACTATGAAAACTTAAGTTCGATACATTCGCTATCTTTTCTATCGTTTTTAATCTGCTTTGGTACCCTCTCGTTGTTATACTTGTTCCGTCTTCATTGCTCACAACAAACTTTGATTTGCTTGATTTTTTTGTTATTTTAAGTAATATAACTATATTCTCTGGTAGTGGTATCGTCCTATTTGAATGATGCGTCTTTGGAGCGGTTGTATAATAATTTTCGTATTTGCCATTTTCTAATTTTATTCTCGCCACAGTGCTATTTATCGTCAATGTTTTATTTCGTAAATCTACGTTCTCCCATCTCAATGATAATACCTCTCCCAATCTTATACCTATATATAAACATATCATTATTCCTATATCGGCTATTTTATTGCGTAATGTTATAACTTCCACTATTCGCCGTTGTTCTTTTACTGTAAATGCCTTTACTTCTTTTTCGGTTCGTTTCGGCCTCTGTATCTTCATACACGCATTGCTATCAATAATCCCAGCATCTTCCGCTCTTGCAATAGCGTTTTTTATTACTGTTACTATTAGATTTATGGTGTTTGCCGCAAGCGGCTTTCTGTTTATTATATTTCCATTTTTAAGCAATTCAAATATGAATTTCTGCACTTGAAAACTATCTAATCCATTCAATGTTGTATTTCCTAATTCTGATTCAGCTACATGATCTCTGATTATTTCTTTATACCTGATATACGTTTTTAGTTTGACGTTGTTTTTGCAATAAAACTCAAGCCATTGCTCCATCCAATCCTTTAATAAATACTCCATTTTAATGCTCCTTAAAATCAATAATCCCTTTTATATTATAATCTTAATTACCCCTTTTCTATTCTTTATTTTTAATGCTCTTATCAAAACTATGCAATCGAATTATTATTCTACTATTGAATTTATCTAATTTAAAATTAACCCTTCTTACGCTATTTATCACCTCCTTACTTAAATTTTAAGTTAAAATATACCTATATTTCATATATAATATTAAAAACAATTATATACATTAAATTAAAAACTATCCTTTTACATACTAATTAAAAACTATCTTCTTTACATAAATTCATAAACTATCTTTTTACATAAATTCATAAACTGTCTTTTTTACCTAAATTCATAAACTATCTTTTTACATATAAATTAAACTAATATCACATACAAATATACATTTTATATTTTTGTTGATGCTTGTTGATTATAAAAAACTGCTTCGGCTTACGCCGAAGCAGTTTGTCTCAATATTCTTTTTGCAATGGTTAAAGCAAATATTGCGTCACTTTTTCTAAATTTCTATACTTTCGTATATTATTATGATTGCAAAACTAATTTATTTTAGAGTTGTACTTTTGATACAACGCCTGAGCCAACTGTTCTGCCGCCTTCACGAATAGCAAAACGCAAGCCTTCTTCTATTGCGATTGGGGTAATCAATTTAACTGTGATTTTTGTATGATCGCCTGGCATTACCATTTCTACGCCTTTTTCTAATTCAATACTTCCTGTAACGTCTGTTGTACGGAAATAGAATTGTGGACGATAGCCATTAAAGAATGCGCTATGACGTCCGCCTTCTTCTTTCGTTAAAACGTATACTTGAGCTTCAAAGTCTTTATGTGGTTTAATTGAACCTGGCTTAGCCAAAACTTGTCCACGTTCAACGTCTGTTCTTTGAATACCACGTAGTAAAGCGCCTATATTATCACCAGCTTGAGCAAAGTCCAAAAGTTTTCTGAACATTTCTACGCCTGTTACAACTGATTTCTTAACTTCGTCTTCAAGTCCAACTATTTCTACTGGATCTAACGGTTTAATGATTCCTCTTTCTACTCTGCCTGTTGCAACTGTGCCACGTCCTGTGATTGTGAACACGTCTTCTACTGGCATTAAGAAAGGTTTATCTTTATCACGTTCTGGAGTTGGAATATAACTATCTACTGCAGCCATTAATTCTTTTATGCAATCGAATTCTGGGCTATCTATTGGTTTGCCTGCTGTTGCAGCGTCCATAGCAACCTTAGCTGATCCTTTTACAATTGGTGTTGTGTCGCCTGGGAAATCATATTTCGATAATAAATCTCTAACTTCCATTTCAACAAGTTCCAATAACTCTGGATCGTCTACTAAGTCTACTTTATTCATAAATACTACGATATATGGAACGCCTACCTGACGCGCAAGCAAGATATGTTCACGAGTTTGTGGCATTGGACCGTCTGCTGCTGATACTACTAAGATTGCGCCGTCCATTTGAGCTGCGCCTGTTATCATATTTTTAACATAGTCCGCGTGTCCTGGGCAATCTACGTGCGCATAGTGACGTGTTTCTGTTTGATACTCAACGTGTGCTGTGTTTATTGTAATTCCTCTTGCTTTTTCTTCTGGAGCTTTATCTATTTCGTCATATTTCATAACTTGAGCTCCGCCTTGCATTGCCATAACCATTGTAATAGCTGCTGTCAATGTGGTTTTGCCGTGGTCCACGTGGCCTATTGTGCCAATATTTACGTGTGGCTTACTTCTGTCAAATTTAGCTTTTGCCATTTTGTAATTATCCTCCTAAAGATAATGGTATTTATTTAATTAATTCAATTAATATAAATAATCTAATTTTAAAACATCTATTTACGTCATAATCAAGCATATTCTTCAATATTCTTATATTTCCTATTCTTGACAAATTTCATATCGTAAACAACGTTCAAAAGTATTTTAACATACTTTTTAAATTTTGACTACTTTTTTAACGCACTTTTGCGTCTGTTCATTATTTTCTTTATTATAACTTATCGTTACAAAGTCTTTTAATATTAAAATAAGTATAAATACCTATTCGTTTTTAATTTTATATATTATTTCCTATTTAATAACGCTTTAAAACATTAAATAAAACTATCTATTCATTATTCAAACATTTTGCGTATTAAGTATTAAAATTAAAATATAACCATTTTTATTCTTTTGTTCCCAAAATCTTTTCTCTTACCGACTTTGGCACTTCGCAGTAACTGCCAAATTCCATTGAGAATGTGGCTCTACCTTGAGTTGCGCTTCTTAAAGCTGTTGCATATCCGAACAATTCGCTTAGCGGCGCTGTTGCTTGCACAATCATTAAACCGTTTATAGATTCATTGCCCAAAATATTGCCTCGTCGACTTGTTATGCTTCCCATAACTTCGCCTAAAAAATCTTCTGGTACGGTAATTTCTACCTTCATTAACGGCTCTAATATATAAGGGTCGCATTTTTTCGCTACTTCTTTGAATGCAAGCGATCCCGCTATTTTAAACGCCATTTCGTTACTATCTACGTCGTGATAACTTCCATCGTTTAATACGGCTTTAAAATCTACCGTTTCAAACCCTGCTAATACGCCGTTATGCGAAGCTTCTTGTATTCCTTTGTTTACTGGTTCGATATATTCTTTTGGAACAGTTCCGCCCACTATTGCATTGACAAATTCATATCCTTTGCCTGCTTCCAATGGTTCTAAGCGTATCTTAACGTGTCCATACTGTCCTTTACCGCCCGATTGCTTGATATATTTGCCTTCGCCCTCTCCCGCTTTACGTATGGATTCCCTATACGATACTTGCGGTTTACCAACGTTTGCTTCTACTCTAAACTCTCTAAGCAGTCTATCTACAATTATGTCCAAATGTAATTCGCCCATACCAGCGATTATGGTTTGTCCCGTTTCATCGTCCGTGTATGTCTTGAATGTTGGATCTTCTTCAGCAAGCTTTGCTAAGGCAACTGCCATTTTCTCTTGCCCCTGCTTTGTCTTTGGCTCAATCGCTACTTTTATAACAGGTTCTGGAAAATCAATACTACTAAGTAGTATCGGTTTGCTTTCTAAACATAACGTGTCGCCCGTTTGTGTGAACTTAAGTCCAACAACAGCTACAATTTCGCCTGAATAGGTTTCTACTATATCTTCACGTTGCGCCGAATGCATTTGCAGTAACCTCGAAATACGCTCTCTCTTATCACGAGTCGAATTGTATATCATATCGCCAATCTTTAATGTTCCACTGTATATTCTGCAATACGCAAGTTTTCCAACAAATGGATCAGCTACTATTTTAAAAGCTAACGCGCAAAATGGTTCTTGGTCATCTGTCAATCTTTTCAACGTTTTTTTGTTATCGTTGATATCAAATCCTGTAACGTGATCTACGTCTATAGGCGATGGCAAATAATCCGTTATTGCATCTAATAGCTTTTGTATACCTTTATTTTTATATGCAGTGCCACATAATACTAAGTTGCACTTCATCATTATTGTGCCTTTTCTCAACCCCGCTTTAATTTCAGGAATTGTTATTTCTTCGCCAACAAGGTACTTTTCCATTAACACATCGTCGTTTTCTGCAACAAATTCAACTAATGCGCTACGATATTGCTCCACCTCATCAACCATTTCAGCAGGAATTTCACCTTCATTAAATTTCATAATATCAGCATCATTATAAAAATACGCTTTACGCTTTATTATATCAATAATACCTCTAAATGAATCAGCTTTACCTATTGGCAATTGAATAGGTAACGCATTACTTTTAAGACGCTTACGCATCATATCAATTACATTATAGAAGTTTGCGCCGTTTATATCCATTTTATTTACAAACGCAATCCTCGGAACACTATACTTGGTCGCTTGGTGCCACACTGTTTCGCTCTGTGGCTCAACGCCGCCTTTTGCGCAAAACACTGCCACCGCTCCATCAAGTACTCTTAAACACCGCTCCACTTCAACCATAAAATCTACGTGTCCGGGAGTATCAATTAAATTTATACGATAATCTGTGCCACTATTCATCCAATGTACAGTAGTAGCCGCACTTGCAATTGTTATTCCACGCTCTTGCTCTTGCTCCATAGAATCCATAACGGCATTGCCATCGTGAACTTCACCTAATTTCCTCGTCTTTCCCGTATAATATAAAATACGCTCGCTTGTCGTGGTCTTCCCCGCATCTATGTGCGCCATAATACCTATGTTACGCACCATTTGCAGCGGATACTGTCTTGGCATAAATAATTTACCTCTTTTTTAAATTTGTCTTTTTGTCTTTTTTACTCTATATCCTAATATTGAGAATAAGAATAGATTTAATCAATCTCTTATTTCTCAATATTAAATCTTTATATTATCTATTATTTCACTTTCTTATCTATCAATTTCATAACTATATTTGGTCTGTATTAAATATTATATATTTATAAAATCGTCTTTTAAGCTTAAAAATAATATAATCTTACCAACGATAATGCGCAAACGCCTTGTTTGCTTCAGCCATACGATGAACGTCTTCTTTTTTCTTAAACGCTCCGCCTGCCGAATTGTACGCATCTGTAAATTCGCCTGATAATCTCAAATACATCTCTTTCTCAGAACGCTTACGAGCTGCGTCAACAAGCCATCTTATTGCTAATGTTTGACGTCTTTCTGGTCTAATTTCCATAGGAACTTGATAGTTTGAACCACCTACACGTCTCGCTTTTACCTCAAGTATTGGCATCACATTGTTTATTGCTTGGTTAAATATATCTATTGGCGCTACACCTAATTTTGCCGCTGACGCCGTTAATGCATCATAAACTATTTCTTGCGCAGTACCTTTTTTCCCGTCTTGCATAATTTGGTTGATAACCTTAGTTACTACCTTATTATTATACACTGGATCGGGCAAAACGTCCCTTTTGGGAACGCCACTTCTTCTTGGCATAGAATTACCTCCTTTAAAATAATGGTCATTTCCTTTCTCGCTTTATGCGATTTGTTTTTCCGATACAGCTAACTCAACGCTTTATGCGGAGAACCTTCTTTCTTTCGAAATACTGCTTACCGACTTCTACGGAAAAAATCATTATTCCGTACCAATCTGTCGCTGTAATCAGATAAGTTGCATCCTATTTCTTTGGACGCTTTGTACCGTATTTGCTCCTGCCTTGACGACGCTTCGCAACACCGGCAGCATCAAGCGTTCCACGTACTATATGATAACGAACACCGGGTAAATCTTTTACTCTGCCGCCACGTATAAGTACAACACTATGCTCTTGTAAGTTGTGGCTCTCTCCCGGAATATAACACGTTCCTTCCATTCCGTTCGTTCTGCGCACCCTTGCAATCTTTCTTAATGCAGAGTTAGGCTTTTTTGGTGATGTCGTGGTTACGTTTAAACATACTCCACGCTTTTGTGGGCATCCTTCCAATAACGGCGTAGGACTCTTAAAAGCAAGCCTTTCCCTTCCTTGTCTAATCAATTGATTGATAGTAGGCATTTTCTTCCTCCTTATAATAATCTATGTTTTCCACATAATTTATATTTTTTGAACTTTCTTGCATTGATTTACAATTTTTGTGTCATCTTCATAATCAATGTGTTTTTCGTCATCTAAAATAAACTATGCGGTAAAGCAGCTAATGTAATTTTTTTAATCTTTTTAATAACTCTTTTTTATGCGTTATTATAGCTTGCCACCATTTTTTGTAATGATAGCCTGCAATTGTTAATTATATCAAACATCTTTCAAAACGTCAACTTTTTTTGCATACTTTAAGTTGATTTTCAAAATTTACCTAAACTTCTTTAATTTATACGTATGAATATCCAACTTATATTAATAATTATATTTTTAAATCGTCATCATCGTTTATATCTATATCTATGATATTGTCCGAATCGATGGAATCGTCATCAATCATATCTTCGTCTGTAAAAAGTCCTTTTCCGTTTAACTTATCGGCTTTAGCTTTTTCTTTTTTATTTTTATTGTCCATAGCAATATCTGCCATATCGTCTTTTATTGAAGTATCGTCGCCATTAGTCATAGCTGAAATAACTTCTTTTACGCCATAGCCTCTATATTGTTTTAGTCCTGTGCCAGCGTTAATCATTTTGCCGATAATAACGTTTTCTTTAAGTCCGAATAGTGGGTCAACTTTATTCTTTATAGCGGCTTCAGTTAAAACTCTGCTCGTTTCTTGGAACGAAGCGGCGCTTAAGAAGCTATCTGTTGCTAAAGCTGTTTTTGTAATACCAAGTAACGTACGTTTTGCTGAAGCTGGTTTGCCTTCATTTTCAAGAGTTCTTTGATTTTCTTCGTCAAATCTGCATAAATCAACTAATTCGCCTGGTAATAATTCTGTATCGCCTGCGTCTTCAACTTTAACCTTACGTAACATTTGTCTAACGATGACTTCTACGTGTTTGTCATTTATTTCAACGCCCTGCATACGATAAACGCTTTGTACTTCTTTTACCAAATATTCTTGTACGGCTTTAACGCCTTTTGTTCTAAGCAAATCAATTGGGAATATTGGACCGCTTGTCAAAGCTGAGCCTGTTTCCACTTTGTCGCCATCTTTAATTTTTATTTTTGACGAATATGGAATTGCGTATACTTTTTCTTCGCCAAGCGCTGAAACCACAGTTATTTCACGTTTTTCTTTTGCTATTGTTACTTTAGCGATACCAGCGATTTCGCTTATAAGCGCAACGCCTTTTGGTTTTCTGTTTTCAAATAATTCTTCAACTCTTGGAAGACCTTGAGTGATATCGTCTGCCGTAGCGACGCCGCCTGTATGGAATGTTCTCATTGTCAACTGTGTGCCAGGTTCGCCTATTGACTGCGCTGCAATAACGCCTACTGCTTCGCCTAATTGAACAGGTTGACTGTTGCCCATATTTTTACCATAACATTTAGCGCACACGCCGTGTTTACTTCTGCACGTTAATACCGAGCGAACTAAAACTTCCTTTATGCCTGCATTAACTATAGCTTTAGCGTCGTCATCGGAAATCATTGAATCGCCTTTAACGATAACTTCGCTGGTTTTTGGATTTATTATTGGGTCAATGGTAAATCTACCTTCGATTCTATCGTCTAATTTTTCTATAACTTCGTTTTCGTTATCCCCTGTAAACGCTTTTATTAGCATACCTTGTGGTCTACTACCTTCGCTACAATCTTCTTCGCTAACTATAACGTTATGAGAAACGTCGACTAATCTTCTTGTCATATATCCTGCGTCTGCCGTCTTTAGCGCAGTATCCGCTAATCCTTTTCTGCCACCGTGGGAGCTGATGAAATATTCCAAAACTGTCAAGCCTTCTCTAAAGCAAGCTTTAACGGGTAATTCAATAGTTTTACCGCTTGGGTCAGTCATAAGTCCTCTCATACCTGACAGCTGTCTAATCTGGTTCATACTACCACGCGCGCCAGAGTTTGCCATCATCCAAACAGGATTGAATTTTGTTAAAATTCCTTTCAATTTGTCTGTTACTTCGTCTGTTGCATCTTTCCAAATACCAACGACTAAACGATATCTTTCATCATCTGTCATTAAACCTTCATCAAACATATCAGCGATATGTCTTACTTCTTTATCGGCTTTTGCTAAAATGCCCTTTTTCTCAGGCGGAATATGCATATCAAATATACTTGCTGTGATTGCGCCTATGGTGCTGTATTTATAACCTAATGATTTTATGTTGTCTAATACTGGCGCTGTGCCGCTTGCGCCCTTCTTTTTAAAACACATTTGAACGATTTGACTTAGCTGTTTTTTACCAACCAAAAATTCTACCTCGTTTCTAATCGCTCCCTCTTTAGTGCTTCGTTCTTGTTCGCTAATAAATCCAAGGTCTTGTGGAATAGCTCTATTAAAAATCAATCTGCCGACAGTTGTGCGAATTCTGCCTGTTACCATTTGTCCTGCATTTTCGCCAAACTGTATTGGACGTGTAACTCGTACCGTTACCATTGATTGTAAGTCAATATATCCGTTGGTGTACGCCATTTCCGCTTCGTCTTCGCCAATAAAATTGTATTCCATTACTTTATGGTGTCCGTCGCTATCTAAAAGCGGTTTGCCTTCTTCGTCACGTAAATAACGCTTTTCGTCCTCGTCCGCAGTTTTGTCTATGGTTAAGTAATAACATCCCATTACCATATCTTGCGTAGGCGAAACGACAGGTTTGCCATCGCTAAGCTTTAAAATATTATTGCTGGCAAGCATAAGATATCTTGCTTCCGTTTGCGCTTCAATGCTTAATGGAACGTGAACAGCCATTTGGTCGCCGTCGAAGTCAGCGTTAAATGCAGTACACGCCAAAGGATGTAGTTTTAATGCTCTGCCTTCAATAAGAACGGGTTCAAACGCTTGTATTGATAATCTATGCAGCGTAGGCGCGCGGTTTAGCATTACTGGATGATCTTTAATAACATCTTCCAATATATCCCAAACTCTTGCGTCTGCTCGTTCAATTCTTCTTTTTGCGCTTTTAATATTATGGCAAATGTTTTCTTCAACAAGTTTATGCATAACAAAAGGCTTGAATAATTCCAACGCCATTTCCTTAGGCAATCCGCATTGATGAAGTTTCAATTCAGGACCAACTACAATAACCGAACGGCCAGAGTAGTCTACACGTTTTCCTAAAAGGTTTTGTCTAAATCTTCCTTGTTTGCCTCTAAGCATTCCCGACAAACTCTTAAGTTCTCTATTTCCCGCTCCGCTATGCGGACGTTTGCTTCTGCCATTATCAATCAAGCTATCCACTGCTTCTTGCAACATTCTTTTTTCATTTCTAATTAAAATGTCTGGAGCGTTTATTTCGATAAGCTTTTTTAATCTATTATTTCTGTTGATTACACGTCTATATAAATCATTTAAATCACTTGTTGCAAATCTGCCGCCGTCAAGCTGTACCATTGGTCTTAATTCTGGCGGAATTACTGGTAAAACGTCCAAAATCATCCATTCAGGCTTGTTTCCGCTTTTTCTAAAAGATTCAACTATATCAATTCTTTTTATAGCCCTTATCCTTTTTTGTCCATTTTGCCCTGCGCTTTTAGCGATTATTTCCTTTAAATCTTTGGATTCTTTTTCCAAATCCACTTCCATTAATAACTCTTTTATCGCTTCTGCGCCCATACCTGTTTTAAAAGCGTTTGCGCCATATTTTTCAACGTATTCCCTTTCTTCGTTAGGGCTAAGTACTTGCTTTTTGTACAAATCTGTCTTTCCAGGTTCTAAAACAACAAAACTGCTGAAACTAAGCACCTGCTCAAGTAACTTTGGACTCATATCAAGCAACAATCCCATTCTGCTCGGAACGCCTCTAAAATACCAAATATGGCTTACTGGCGCCGCTAATTCGATATGTCCCATTCTTTCGCGTCTTACCTTTGATTTTGTGACTTCAACGCCGCATTTGTCGCAGATAACACCTTTATATCTAATTCTTTTATATTTACCGCAATGACATTCCCAATCCTTAGTAGGCCCGAATATCCTTTCACAAAACAAACCGTCTCTTTCCGGCTTTTGCGTACGATAGTTTATTGTCTCCGGTTTTGTAACTTCGCCATGCGACCATTCTCTAATCTTTTCTGGAGAAGCTATACCAATTTTAATGGAGTCGAAATTATTCAATTCAAACATATACTCTGCCTCCTATATCTCTTTGTCGTCGTCCGTATCGTCGAACACCTTCGCATCATCTTCGTCATCAAATAAATCGTCGTCCACAATTGTTTTTTTGACTTTTTTGCTCTTTGGCTCATCTATATCTTTAACCTTGTCTTTGTTATCTTTATGATTCTTTAAATTATCTAAATTGTCGCTAATATTGATATCATCGTCATCATCGTCATTTTCAAATAATTGAGTATATTTAAAATCATCGTCTGTTTCATCATCGTCTAATCCAAACAAATCAAATACGGTATCGTCAACAATGTTAGTGCTATCGTCATCGTTAAATTTAAGTCCGACTTCTTTTCTTTCAGACTGTTCACGCATTGTAGCTTCAATCATATCTTGTTCGTCCTCGCTTGTATCACGAACAATAATTTCTTCTTTATCTTCTCCTAAAACTTTAACGTCTAACGCTAAGCTTTGCATTTCCTTTATAAGCACTTTAAAGCTTTCTGGAATTCCCGGATCGGTAATGTTATTGCCTTTTATAATGCTTTCAAAAGTCTTAACACGTCCAACAACGTCGTCCGATTTAACTGTCAATATTTCCTGTAAAACATTTGCTGCGCCATACGCTTCCAACGCCCAAACTTCCATTTCGCCGAAACGTTGTCCGCCGAATTGCGCTTTTCCACCTAAAGGTTGCTGCGTAACTAAGCTGTATGGACCTGTGCTTCGCGCGTGAATTTTATCGTCAACAAGATGGATAAGTTTAAGCATATACATATAACCAACAGTAACTCTATTTTCAAATGGAGTACCTGTTCTGCCATCATATAATACGACTTTTCCGTCTACTTCGCCAGTTTTTTCATTTTTCATATTGTTTTGTTCGAACAGCTCTTTGATGTCTGTTTCTGTTGCGCCGTCGAATACTGGAGTGCTAACTTTCCAACTAAGCGAGTGAGCGATAAGCCCTAAATGCACCTCTAAAACTTGTCCGATATTCATACGTGAAGGCACGCCTAACGGATTAAGCACAATTTCAAGCGGAGTTCCGTCTGCCATAAAAGGCATATCCTCAACAGGTAATATTCTTGAAATAACACCTTTGTTTCCGTGACGTCCTGCCATTTTATCGCCAATGCTTATCTTACGTTTTTGAGCGATGTAAACTCTAACTAATTTATTTACGCCCGGATCAAGTTCGTCTTTATTTTCTCTTGTAAATATTTTTACGTCAACAACTATTCCGCCTTCGCCGTTTGGAACACGTAATGATGTATCTCTAACTTCTCTTGCTTTTTCGCTGAAAATAGCTCTGAGCAACCTTTCTTCAGGACTAAGTTCCGTTTCGCCCTTAGGCGTAACTTTACCCACCAAGATATCGCCTGGACGCACTTCAGCGCCAATACGTACAATACCATCTTCATCCAAATCTTTTAACGCTTCTTCGCCCGTATTTGGAATATCTCTTGTGAATTCTTCTGGCCCTAACTTTGTATCACGAGTTTCAATTTCTTGCTCCTCAATATGAATAGTAGTAAATATATCTTCTTTAACAAGTTTTTCACTAATTAAAATAGCGTCTTCGTAATTATAACCTTCCCACGACATAAAACCGATTAAAATATTTCTACCTAACGCCAACTCGCCGTTTTCAGTGCTTGGTCCGTCTGCCAACATATCGCCTTTATGCACAATTTCGCCAACGTTAGCGCGTGGCCTTTGGTTAATGCAAGTGCCTTGGTTGCTTCGAACAAACTTTTTGAGCTTGTAAACTTCATCGCCGTGGTCGGTGCTTAATTCAATTTTGTCGGCGCTTACCGACTTTACAACGCCGTCGCTTTTAGATATTACCATAACGCCGCTATCATAAGCAATTCTTTGTTCAATGCCTGTACCAACGATAGGCGCTTCAGGTACAAGTAACGGAACAGCTTGCCGCTGCATATTAGATCCCATTAGCGCTCTATTAGTATCATCGTTTTCCAAAAACGGTATAAGGCTTGTAGCGACAGAAACTAACTGCTTAGGCGATACGTCCATATAATCAACGTCCATAGCAGGGAATTCAGCGATATTTTCACGTTGACGACAAGTAACACGCTCATTAGCAAAATAGCCCTTTTCATTAAGCGGTTCGTTTGCTTGAGCGACAATATATCTATCTTCTTCGTCCGCTGCCAAATAATCCACAATCTTCGTAACTATTTTATTAACTTTATCCACACGCCTATATGGACTTTCAATAAAACCATATTCGTTAATTCTTGCATAGGACGCAAGCGAAGAAATAAGTCCAATATTTTGACCTTCTGGCGTTTCGATAGGACACATTCTGCCATAATGCGAGTGGTGAACGTCTCGAACGTCAAATGTTGCTCTTTCTCTATTTAATCCGCCTGGCCCTAACGCCGATAATTTACGCTTATGCGTAAGTTCGGCAATCGGGTTAGATTGATCCATAAATTGCGACAATTGCGATGACCCGAAGAATTCTTTTATTGCCGACGATACGGGACGAACGTTAATAAGCGATTGCGGCGTAGCTTTGTCAATTTCTTGAATTGCCATACGCTCTTTTATAACACGTTCAAGTCTTGCAATTCCAACTCTAAACTGATTTTGTAGTAATTCACCAACACTTCTAACACGACGATTACCTAAGTGATCGATATTATCCGCTTTTCCCATTCCGTGCTTTATCCCAAGATTAAGACTAACAGTTGCAATAATATCCTCTTTTGTAATGTGCTTTGGAACAAGTATTTCTTTGTTTTCTCTCAGCTCTCTATATAATTCTTTATCGTCTTTATTTAAACTCTCTTTTAAAATATCATTTAAAAGTTCTAAATTAACATACTCTAAAATCTTTAAATCTTCTCTTACATTGAGAAGTTCAAACCGCTCTTTATCTATAGTTTGCAAATAATATTTGAGTTCGACAACACCATTTCCAATAACTTTAACAGGCATAGGTTGAACACAGTTTAATTCAACCGTTACTACCTCTTTAATGCCCGCTTGTTTGATTTCCGCCGCCTTTTCACTCGAAAGCCTTTCGCCTGCGTGAACAATCAATTGTCCATTTGAATCGAAAATATCACTTAGTACCGTTTTACAAGTAATAGAATCTGCAAAATAAAGTTTGTTTTTATCCAATCCTTCAGATATAAACTTAGCTTTTTCATCAGATATCGGCTCGCCAACTTTAGCGATGATTTCACCGTCAATCTCTATATCCTTAGCTGCAATGTATCCTCTATTAGGATCAGTTATAAGCAAACATTCATCGGCAATTTTATCCCTTGAACGCTCCGCTCCATCACCATCACGAAATACAAGTTGTACGCTTTCTACATTCGACGCCTCTATTTCTTTCGCTTTATCATCAGTTAATATCGTACCAGCTTTAAATACCTTTTTTCCAACTTTAACATCTTTATATAACGTCTTTTCAACAATACGCTCAGCCATCGTTTCATTGAAATTTAAACTTTCAACAAATACAACATTAACTCCGCTATGCTGAATCTCATACGCCTTTTCTTCTGTTAATATATCACCCGCAGACGCAAGCAACTTCCCACCATTATATACATTTACCGCTAACTTAAAATTAGCTATTCTACGCGCAAGCGATAATTTTTTGTTAAACTTATACCGCCCAACTCTCGCTAAATCATAACGCTTAGCATCAAATAATAGGTCGTTTAATTGCTTTTTAATACTCTCGTCAGTAGGAACTTCACCAGGCCTAAGACGCTTGTATAACTCAATAAGCCCCTCTCGTTCATTTTTACTTGTGTCTTTTTCACAAGTCTTTTTAATCGTTTTATCATCTAAAAACATTCCTCGAATTTCTTTGTCCGAAGCAATACCAATAGAACGCAAAAGTACAGTCGATGGTAACTTTCTGTTACGATCAACGTGAACGTGCAAAACATTGTTAGCGTCTTGTACAAATTCAAGCCAAGCTCCCCTATTAGGAATAACCGTAGTATCATATAAAGGCTCACCATTTTTATCAGTGTTTTTAGCAACATATACGCCAGGCGAACGCACTAATTGCGATACAACTACCCGCTCAGCTCCATTAATAATGAAACTACCCGTATCTGTCATTAACGGAAATTCACCCATAAATACTTCTTGCTCTTGAATTTCACCCGTATCCTTTCTCGTCAATCGAACATTAATTTTTAAAGGCGCTGCATACGTAGCATCTCTCAATCGACACTCACTTTCATCATACTTTGGCTTTTTATCCAACGTATGCTCCAAAAACCTTAATTCAAAATGGTTGGAAAAGTCCGTAATCGGCGAAAAATCATCAAAAACATCTCTGATTCCTTCGTTAATAAACGTGTCATATGACTTTTTTTGAACCTCAATCAAATTTGGTATAGGCAACACTTCTTCATCTCTAATCTTAGAAAACGTCTTGCGCTCCGTCTTACCGTACTTTACAACTTGAATGTCTCGACTCATCTTAGCACTCCTAAATATATGTTAATCAAAATTTTTAATCGTTATAATATAACCAATAATTTAATAATTGAATATCACCAACTACCGTTCATTATCAATACGATAACTAAAACTACTTGCTGCGTATAACAACCGATTTTTTACAATCGCTGTAAAAAAATAACGTAAAAATACAACATTTTCAACAGCACAATTGTGCATTAAACAATATTAGAGTATTTGACGTCAATAGTCAACTAAAAAAAAGGGCATAGAAACATAAAATATTTATTATTTTATTTTTTCATTATTATATT
>JAVVUQ010000028.1:0-1795 GCA_036653075.1 Clostridia bacterium
AATAAAAATACAATAGCCCAAGAAGCTAAGACGTATATAATGGTAAAAGTGGTTAATCTAAAAAATGAAGCTATAGTAGACGCTAAAGTGGTGGTGGTAGAAACTAATAAGTCTTATTTTACTGGTGCTGATGGAATATCTCCTCAAATTGCCCTTCCATTTAATGGTAAAGGAAGCTGGGATAGTGTAACCTTAGCTATATTTAAAGATGGTTATGTAGATTATGTATTATATAATTGTATAATTTATCCGCAAAGAACACGCATTGGACCTGTAATAAAAATGTTTGATAATGATGACGGAGCGCCTGAAATGATAGTCTTTACTGAAAATCCGCCCGATGATATTACTAAAGATTTAATTAGAAGACTTAGAACAGGTAAATAAATTAAAAATCCGATTAAAATTGAAGTAAAATCGCTTGTCAATAGTCGTAGGGTATGGTATAATAAGCATATCGGCGTAGCTATGGAATTACCGATTTGGAGGAAAGAATGGGAACATTTTATGCAGTTGTAAGAATAGTTTTAATGGCTTTTATGATGATAGCGTCAATTTTCGTTATTATTGTAGTTTTGAAACAAAAAGGCGACGTTGGAGGCGGTATGTCTGCTTTACAAGGAAGCAGCGCTTCTGATACTTTTTATGGAAAAAACAAAGCCAAAAATAAAGAAGCCTTACTTAAGAAATTAACGTATATAGCGTTAGGCGTTATTGGTGTTAGCGCAATTTTGTTTTTTATCGTAACAAACTTAGCGAATATAAAATAAATTGTAAAAGCTAATATAAGATAAGATTATTATTTTATATTAGCTTAAGCAATATATTAGAATGGATAGTATAAGTTAATGCGAGTAAATTCAGATGCGAATGAATATTGTTTAATGACAAGTTTATTACGTTAGTTTTATCGAACACGCTTATTGTACTGTCAAATTTAATAGGTTGGTGTTGGTATAATTTTACTTATATAAGATGTTTAAGGCAGTATCGCATATATAATACTACCTTTTTTTTGTATTTATATAAAAACAAGAAAATATTTGTAATTAAACTTAAATTTTGGTAAAAATCATAATATTATAAAGTAAATAAAGTATAGCAATATAAATTATATAAAGTATATAAATATTTTGGTAAAAATCATAATATTATAAAGTATATAAAAAGAATTTAGATGTAATTTAAAATGTCTATAAATTTATAAAAAACAAGCAAAAACGTTTAAGTCAAACATTAGTATATAAATGGTGAAAAGTTAAATGAAAAAAGAAAAAACAGATAGGCATATTATTTCTACGAATAAAAAAGCGTATCACGATTATTTTGTTGAGGATACCTTGGAAACGGGTATACAGCTTATTGGATGCGAAGTAAAATCGCTTAGACTTGGGGATACAAACTTAAAAGATAGCTATGCTGTTATAAGTAATGGAACGCTTATTTTGAAAAGTTGTTATATTAAAGTTTATGATAAAGGCAGTTTCTCTAACGTTGAAAGCCGTAGAGATAGGCGTCTTTTAGCTCATAAATCTGAAATTAGGCGGTGGCTACAAAAAGTTAAGGAAAAAGGTTATTCAATTGTTCCGTTATCGCTGTATTTTGTCGGTTCGCTTGTCAAAGTTGAAATAGCTTTAGCTAAAGGAAAACAACTATATGATAAACGTGAAGCGCTTGCTAAAAAAGATATGGAAAGAGCAAATGCTCGAGAAGATTATTAATTTTAAAATAATTTTTTAATTTTTTATATATTTAATAATTTTCAAATTATATCAATTAATATTAAGTATATAAA
>JAVVUQ010000028.1:1895-7233 GCA_036653075.1 Clostridia bacterium
ATATAAATAATCATAAATAATTATAAATAATGTAAACAATATAAATAATCATAAATAATTATAAAATTATATTATTTGGCGTAAAATTATTGAGGATAGAGATGGTTGAAGACGAAATATGCGCTGTTACGAATTATTTAGATAATTTGTCCATACAATATACGCTTTTGCGGCACGAAGCTGTGTTTTCTTGTGAAGAATCAAGAGAAAAAATTAAAGTTGAAAATTGTTGCGCTTGTAAAAATTTATTTGTTAAAGACACTAAAAGCGGATTTTATTATCTAATTGTGTTGCGGTCGGACAAGCGCGCTGATTTGCGTAGTTTATGCTCTTATGTCGGAGCGAAACGGTTTGTGTTTGCAAGCGACGAGCAATTAAAAGAAAAGCTCAATGTCGCATATGGAATGGTTTCGCCTTTTGGATTGTTAAACGATAAAGAGGGAAAAACTCGATTAATGATTGACGAGGATTTGTTAAATAGCGAAAGAGTTAAATTTCATCCTAACAACAATACAGCTACAATTGTTTTAAATGTCATTGATTTTATTAGGTATATTGATAGTTTGAATAAACATATAATTAAAGTTAAGACGGATTTTGAATAATAAATATAATTATATTACATTATAAATTAAAGTAAAAATCAATGAAAATCAGATTGAAAATCAATGAAATTTAGATTAAAAATCAATGAAAATCAGATTGAAAATTAATAGAATTTAAAGTAAAAGTATGATTTTATATAAGAATTTTAAATATAAAAATTACAAAAAAGGAAAGAAATGATAGCATTTATTAAACGATTCTCAACATTTGAAAAGGTATATTTTACACTATGTATTATTGCGATGGTGGTATGTTTAATATTACATTCAAGTGTAATAAGCGTAATTATGGTGACGCTTTCATTGACTGCGGGGTTGTTAAATTCCAAGAGAATAAAGATAGCGTTGTTGATATTTTCGATTACGTCGATAATATACGCTTACATATCATATAGCAACGGATTTATAGGAGAAGCGATAATTAATGTATTTTACAATATGCCGATATATTTGATTTCTTTTATTAGGAGCGATAAAAAACGTAATTCAGTTATGGTTGAAATCAATCACGTAAACAAAAAATACTGGTTTTGGATAGTTCCTATTGCTATTATTTTTACTATTGGATACGGATACTTATTGCAATTAATATCGGGAATTACAATTGGTGGTATTACGATAGCAAAAGTTAGTTTGCCCTTTTCAAATGCGTTTTCTACTTGTATACTTATAATCGCAGTTTTTCTAACTTCGCAAAGGTATTTAGAGCAATGGTATATTTGGCTTATAAGTAATGTTGTGTTGCTCGCTATGTGGATAATAGCGATAGTAAACGGTGGAAGTAACGATTACGCATTAGTCGTACAAAATCTTTCTTTTATTGGAATAAATCTTAATGGGTTGTTGCAGTGGAGAAAAGTTGATAAAATATTAAAAAAGGACACTATTAAGGGTGAAGAAAAGACTTAAAAAATCTAAATATCAAAGGTGAAATGAATGAAAAGAGTAGGAATTGTTGCTGCAATGACTGAAGAAATGCGTGGTATTTTTAAAGAAATGGGGCAATCAAAGACAGAAACGAGAGGCAATAGGATAGTTTATATTTATCAATTAAATGACAAGACTATTTATATTATAAAGAGCGGAGTAGGGGAAATTGCGGCTGCGTCGGCAGTACAGTTTTTATATGACATATACGAAGTGGAGTGCATTTTAAATTTTGGAGTTGTTGGGGCTTTACATAGCGGTTTAAAGGTTGCCGAAGTAGTCGTTGTGGATAAAGTTGCGCATTATGATTTTGACACGTCGCCATTTGACCATTGTATAAGAGGGCGGTATCTTAATTATGAAAGCGTTTATTTGCCGACAAGCAAAGTTCTTTCGGAAAAAATTGCTTGCAAATGCGGATTAAAGCTTGTTACTTGCGCATCTGGAGATAAATTTATTGTGAATAGCGATATTAAAGCGCAATTGACAAAGGAATTTAATGCGGATATCTGTGAAATGGAAGCAGCAGGGATAGTCTTGACAGCGGATATAAATAATTTACCTGTTTTAATGATAAAAGCGATTAGCGACAGTGAGGGCGGAGCGATAGAGTTTTCTATTATGTTAGAAAAAGCTGTTGAAAAGTTTTCAAGTATTATAAGAGTTACGCTTGAGGCTATATAATATGGAATTGATTTCAGATAGATTGGTTTTACGTGAAGTAAGCGATGAAGATTTGATAGCTATAAATGATTATTCATCAGATGAAGAAAATGTTGTTTATATGACATTTGCGCCTAATAGCATCGAAGATACGAAAAAATTTATTGATTTATGCAAAGCTGATTCCATACAGGAAACAAGAATGAATTATGACCTTGCTGTTTATTGTAAAACAGAAAATAAAGTAATTGGGACTTGCGGTATGTACGTTGATTCAATTAACGAGGTTGGAACAAACAACGTTGTTGGATATCAAGGCGAGATTGGTTGGATTTTAAACAAGAAATATTGGAAAAATGGCTATGGCGTTGAAATAGCAAAACGACTTATAAAATTTGGGTTTGAAGAAAAAAAGCTACACCGAATTATCGCAAAATGTAACGCTGAAAATTACGCTTCATATCGGGTAATGGAAAAATCAGGTATGCGATTTGAAACATTAGAAAAAAAATCCACCTATGGACGTGTAAGAAATGTTAAAATATGGTACGATAAAAGAATTTACGCCATCTTAGATGAAGATTATTTTAAAATTTAAAATTATGTAATATTATTAAAAAACAACTATGCAAAATCAATATAAAATTAAATGTTTAATATACGCAAATAAAAACAAAAATACAAATAATATATTTAAATAAAAGCAAAAGTATAAATAATATATAAACTTTAATAATCAATAATAAGTTAGAAATGTAGGTTAACATTAATAATTAATAAAAAACAATTAATAAAAAGTTAAAAATGTAGGTTAATATTAATAAAAATTAAAAATAATCAATAATTAATACAATAAAAGAAAGCAATCCCGCTAAAGCGGCAATATATATATGGAGAATAGCAATGAAAATAAGTGAAGTACAAGAAATATTGGGCGCGCAGATAGTTGCGTGCGCTGAGAATGTCGATGTTGAGATTAAGTCAGCGTGTGGGTGTGATATGATGAGCGATGTGTTGGCGTTTGTCAAAGATCAAAGCATATTGATAACGGGGCTTGTTAATCCGCAAGTAATAAGAACAGCGTTGATGATGGATATGAAGTGTGTGGTGTTTGTTAGAGGTAAAAAGCCTGACGAAAAGATTATACAAATGGCGCAAGAACACGGCATTATAATAATGACGAGTGATTTGCGTATGTATGAAGCTTGTGGATTATTATATTCACACGGATTACAAGCTGGTGGATTAAAAGGATAAATGTGAAAAAATGGATGAGAATACTATAAAATGGAGTATTGACGTAGACGGTTGCAATTTTGATACTGCGGGCGTTGCAAGTCAATCAACAAAATTCAAACTTAAACAATTAGGTTTGGATAATGAATTATCACGTCGTGTTGCGATTGCGATGTATGAGGGCGAAATCAATATGGTTATACACGCAAACGGAGGAGTCGCTGAAGTTGAAGTATTTTCTGACAAAATTATGGTTGTATTAAAAGATACAGGCAAGGGGATTGCGGATATTTCTTTGGCGATGCAAGAAGGATATTCCACAGCTACGGAAGATATCAGAGATTTAGGATTCGGCGCAGGAATGGGATTACCTAATATGAAACGTTACTCAGACAATATGGAAATAATCACTAAAGTAGGCGAAGGCACAACGGTTATTATGACATTTTATATGGGTAATCAATCTCAACAAACTTAAAGAAATTTTTACAACTACAATATTGACAAATTATTAGGTTTAAAAAATAAAACGCTATAAATAGAGGTGCGACAATGAAAATAGATAAATCATTTTGCGCAGTAAGTATTGATAAAGATAAATGCAAAGGCTGTATCAACTGTATGAAACGCTGCCCGACAGAAGCAATTCGTGTTCGTGACGGAAAAGCAGTTATCGATTACAACAGATGCGTTAGTTGCGGAGAATGTATAAGGATTTGTCAGAGTAAAGCAAAATACGCTACTTATGATACTATGGAAATGATAAATGATTATAAGTATAAAGTAGCATTAGCTGCTCCGAGTTTGTTAGGACAATTTCCAAATATAAGCGATCCAAGCATTATCACAAACGCTTTAAAAAACATTGGATTTGACGACGTTTTTGAAGTGGCAAGGGGCGCAGATTTAGTTTCGAAATTAACTCAACAACGACTCAATCAAGCCGATTGTCCTAAACCATTAATCTCTACGGCATGTCCAGTATGCGTGGAACTTATTTTAATTAGATTTCACGAGCTTACGGACAACCTTATTGATGTTCTTCCTCCATTAGAAATATCGGCAAAATTAGCGCGTGAAGAAGCTATTAAAAAAACAGGATTAAATAGCAGCGACATAGGCGTGTTTTTTATAAGCCCTTGCCCCGCAAAGATGGCAAGTACTAAAACGGGTTTTTATACCGAAGATTGCAACGTGGACGGCGTTATAAGTATGAGCGAGGTTTGTTTGAAACTTATGCACGTGCAACAAAACGATGTCATAATTGACCAACCAATTAAAGCGAGCAACTTAGGCGTCGCTTGGGCTACAAGCGGCGGCGAAGTTTCTAATTTGTCAGTAGGTAGCTTTCTTGCCGCAGACGGAATTGAAAACGTTGTCGCTGTTTTAAAAGAATTGGAAAGCGGTAAACTTAAATACATTGACTATGTCGAATTGAACGCTTGCCCTGGCGGATGCGTTGGCGGCGTGTTTAATATCGAAAATCCCTTTGTTTCTAAAAGCAAAATCCATACTATTAGAAAATATGCCATGGCTGGCAAAAAAAATACTAACGATTCTATTAATAAAATATCCTCTTTCTATAAAAGAAATGATGAATGGAAACCAATAAACGTCTTTAAATTAGACGAAGACTTCCAAGTTGCATTCAATAAATTACAACAGGTGGAACAATTAGTTAAAGAACTACCTGGTATCGACTGCGGCACTTGCGGCGCTCCAAGTTGTAGAGCCTTTGCCGAAGATGTCGCTAACGGCGTCGTGGATATTAGCTTATGCACAAGAAAAGAAAAGAAATAGACATATATTTATTTAATTACAAATTTTTCAGTAGATAAATTAATATAAAATTTAAATTAATAAAGATTATAAATTAATAAAGATTATAAATTATAGATAAAATAAAA
>JAVVUQ010000028.1:7333-16457 GCA_036653075.1 Clostridia bacterium
TAAATTAATAAAGATTATAAATTAATAAAGATTATAAATTATAGATAAAATAAAATATAAATAATATATTTTAAATTTTGTAGGTTGAAATGAAAGTATCAGAATTAATTAAAAATGAAAACATCAATGTATATTGTTATGAAGATGATGCGGAAATAATGGATTATTACTGTGGCGATTTATTGAGTTGGGTTATGGGGCGAGCGACGGAAGGAAGCTGTTGGTTTACTATTATGAGTAATATCAATGTGTGCGCTGTTGCAAAATTGCTCAACTTTGCTTGCGTGATTCTTTGCGAGGGCGTTAAAGCAGACGAAAAACTGTTAGAGCGAGCAAATAAAGAAAAAATAACAGTATTAGGGACAAAATTGACCATTTATAACGCTGTTAAGACTTTTGTAAAATGATGATGCGAGCTGAATTGCATATTCATTCGACGCTTAGCGGTTGCGCTGATAGCGAAAACACAATACCCAATATTATTAATATGGGTACTGTTTTAGATTTGGATATTATGGCGATATCTGACCATAATAGCATTTTGAATGTTCCCGCCGCTATCGAATGCGCTAAAGAATGTGGCGATATTGTAATTGTACCAGCTATGGAAGTGACTACAAGCGAGGATATCCACGTATTATGTTTATTTCCAACATATGAACAGGCGAAAACGGTATTTAATAAAGTGCAAGCAACTTTGCCTCACTATCCATTAAATACCGCTTTTTATTTGCCTCAACGCATAACAGATAAAGATGACAATACAATCGATACTATTCCATACCTATTGAGCGTTGGTTGCGGAATCGGCGTTTATGAATTAGTCGAGTTGACATACAAATGCGGTGGAATTGCCATTCCTGCGCACGTGGATAAAGATTCAAATGGCATTTTAGCTATTTTAGGCGAAATACCAACCGATTTGGGCGTTACCGCTGTGGAAGTTTCTTCCAATTGCCCTAAACAACTATTAGATGATTTAAGAAAAAATTACCACGTTTTGACAAGTACCGACGCTCATAACTTGGAAACGCTTTGTAGTAGCGACTTTGAGATAGATTTAACAGAAAAAACAGCGCTTTGCTTAGTTAATACATTAAATAACGTAGTTAAGTAATTGGTTAGAAGAATTAAAAAATTTGGGAAAAATACTTGCCTTATAGCGAAAAATGTAGTAAAATAACATATGCAATGCGCATAACTTAACGCATATTTCTTGACGTGCAATGAAAGTGCAAAATTGTATGGCAAAATTGTATAGTATGTATTAAGAATTGAGCATAAAAAAGATTTAAAACTTTGACATAAAAAAGTTAAGAATTGAAAAAAATGAATTAAAAAGTATGAATTAAAAAGTTAAGAATTGAAAAAGTATCAGAATTTGAAATCTAATTTATAAATATTAGGAATAACAACCGAAATTTTTATATCGGAAGAAGTTTAGGAGGAAATATGAGTAAAATTTGTTCAGTAATATTTACCGAAACAGCGGAGCAGAAAGCTAAGCTTGATGAAATCATTGCGACATATAAAAATGTTGCAGGTGGGTTAATGCCAGCATTGCAACAAGTTCAAATGTTGTTTGGATATCTACCGGAGCAAGCGCAGGAGCGTTTAGCGGAAGGATTTGGCGTATCTGAAGAAGAAGTTTATGGAATAGCGACGTTTTATTCGCAATTCACGATGAATCCACGTGGAAAGTACAATTTTAGCGTTTGTTTAGGAACGGCGTGTTACGTACGTGGTTCGGGAGAAGTGTTAGAGGAATTAATCGAGCAATTAGGAATTGGAGAGGGTGGATGTTCGGCAGACGGAAAATTTTCAATTAATTCGACAAGGTGTGTTGGATGTTGTGGATTAGCGCCTGTTATGGTTGTTAACGATGAAGTATATGGAAAGTTGACAAAAGAAGATATACCAAAACTTGTTGAAAAGTACAAGAATATGGATTAATTAATGAAAGAGATATCGCTTAATATATTAGATATTGCGCAAAATTCAATTACAGCGAACGCCAAGACTATTGAAATAGGGATAAAAATAGAAACTAAGCGAGATATAATGGAAGTTGTGATAATTGATGATGGCAAGGGAATGAGTAAAGAGTTGCTTGATAGAGTAATAGACCCATTTACTACGACGAGGACGACGAGGAAGGTGGGATTAGGGTTGCCGCTTTTTAAAGAGAGCGTTGAGCAAACGGGTGGTAGTTTTGAGATACATAGTGAGCTTAATGTAGGGACGAAGGTAACGGCGAGGTATGTATATAGTAGTATTGATAGAATGCCTTTAGGGGACATAGGTGAGACGATGATGTTGCTTGTGGGGACAAAGGAAGGGATTCGGTTTATATTTAGGTATAGATTAGATGACCAAGAATTTCTGTTTGATACGCAAGAGATGGTGAAGATATTAGGCGCAGACGTTTCATTAATGGAGATGGAAGTATTGGCATTTATAAAAGAGTTTATAAATAACGGATTATACGAAATAATCGGAGGACGTGAAATAGTATGAAGACATTGCAAGAGCTTAATGAAATAAGAGAGAGAATGAAAAACAAAGCTACGACGAGAAAAGATGCTGGAGAATCAGACATAAGAATAGTAGTTGGTATGGCTACTTGTGGAATTGCCGCAGGCGCAAGGCCTGTATTGACGGCGCTTATGGAAGAAGTGTCCAAGCGAGATCTTAAAAATGTAGTAGTATCTCAAACAGGTTGTATAGGAATGTGCAAATTTGAACCAATTGTTGAAGTATTTGTACCCGATCAGCCGAAAGTAACATATGTAAAGGTTGATCCGACAATGGTAGCGAAAATAATAACAGAGCACATCGTAAACGGTAACGTTGTATCTGAATACACGATTAAGTAAGAGGTAATAATATGATAAGATCTTATATTTTGGTTTGTGGCGGTACTGGTTGTACCTCAAACAAATCACTCGAAGTAATAGCGGCATTAAAAGACGAAATAGCAGCAAATGGTTTACAAAATGAAGTACAAGTTATAACAACTGGTTGTTTCGGATTATGCGCAAAAGGGCCTATCATGGTAATATATCCAGAAGGAGCGTTTTATCATGGAATTAAGGTTTCTGACGTAAAGGAAATCGTATCAGAGCATATTATAAAAGGCAGAATCGTAAAGAGATTGCTTAATGTAGATGAAGACACGAAAGATGTAGTGTTATCGCTTAATGATACTGAATTCTTAAAAAATCAAGTGCGTGTTGCGTTGCGTAATTGTGGCGTAATCGACCCAGAAAATATTGAAGAATACATAGCTCAAGATGGTTATCAAGCTATCGGCAAGATATTGACGGAGAATTTGAAACCAGAAGAAGTTATACAGATTATAAAAGACAGTGGATTAAGAGGCAGAGGCGGCGCAGGATTCCCAACTGGAATGAAGTGGGATTTTGCTAAAAAATCGGTAAATGATATAAAATATGTATGTTGTAACGCCGATGAAGGCGACCCAGGCGCATTTATGGATAGATCCGTACTTGAAGGCGATCCACACGTAGTTATTGAAGCAATGACAATTGCGGGATATGCTATTGGCGCTCATCAAGGTTATGTATATATTAGAGCGGAGTATCCTATCGCTGTTAAGAGATTAGGAATTGCAATTAAGCAGGCTCGTGAATATGGAATGTTAGGTAAAGATTTATTTGGAAGCGGATTTGATTTTGATATTGATATTAGATTAGGCAGCGGCGCATTTGTTTGCGGCGAAGAAACTGCGTTGATGACATCAATTGAAGGAAAAAGAGGCGAACCGCATCCAAGACCTCCATTCCCAGCAGTAAAAGGATTGTTCCAAGTACCAACTATATTGAATAACGTTGAAACGTACGCAAACGTTCCACAAATAATCAATAAAGGCGCTGCTTGGTTTAATTCAATGGGCACAGAAAAATCAAAAGGCACAAAAGTATTTGCTTTAGGCGGAAAGATTAACAACACAGGACTTGTTGAAGTTCCTATGGGCACGAAACTTAGAGAAATAATATATAATATCGGCGGCGGAATTCCAAACGGAAAGAAGTTTAAAGCTGCTCAAACGGGCGGCCCAAGCGGCGGATGTATACCAGCAAGTTTGATTGATACTCCTATTGATTACGATAACCTTTTGGCTATTGGTTCAATGATGGGTAGCGGCGGTCTTATAGTAATGGACGAAACAACTTGTATGGTGGATATTGCAAAATTCTTTTTAACTTTTACTGTGGAAGAAAGTTGCGGAAAATGCACTCCTTGCAGAATTGGTTGTAAACGTTTACTTGAGATGTTGACAAAAATCACATCAGGTAACGGCGAAGTAGAAGATATAGCAAAAATGGAAGAATTATGCTATTATATAAAAGACAATGCTTTGTGTGGATTAGGGCAAACCGCTCCAAATCCAGTTTTATCAACTATTAGATATTTCAAAGACGAATATATGGCTCATATAGTAGACAAAAAATGCCCTGCTGGCGTATGTAAAGCGTTGTTACACTACGAAATTGACCCTATAAAATGCAAAGGCTGCACGTTATGCAAACGTAACTGCCCAGTAAACGCAATAACAGGCGATGTTAAAGTAGCACACGTTATAGACACAACAAAGTGCGTAAAATGCGGCGTATGTATAGCTAACTGTAAGTTCGGCGCAATCAGTAAGAAGTAAGAGGTAAGTGATATGGCAAATATGATTAATATAAAAATAAACGGAATTGACTATGTTGTAGAAAGCGGCACAACAATATTAGATGCTTGTCGACAAAATGGCATTAGAATTCCAACATTGTGTTATTTAAAAGATATCAACCAAATCGGCGCTTGCAGAGTGTGCGTGTGCGAAGTTAAAGGTGCAAGAAGTTTAGTGGCTGCTTGCGTGTACCCAATTGAAAGAGAAGGCACAGAAATTTTTACCAACACACCAAAGGTTTTAAAAGCAAGAAAGACCACCGTTGAATTAATGTTAAGTAACCATAACAATAGCTGCAATAGCTGCGTAAGAAGCACACATTGCGAATTGCAAGCGCTTTCTCAAGAATTAGGATGCGACGAAAATAAGTTTGAAGGCGCAAAAAATATCTATGAAGAGGACGTGACTCCTTATTTAGTTAGAGATAATAGCAAATGTATATTATGTCGTCGTTGCGTAGCTGTTTGTGAAAGTCGTCAACACGTTCACGTTATAGGCACAAACCATAGAGGTTTCCATACATCAATTGGCAGCGCATACGAAAAATCATTAAATGAAGTAGCTTGTGTAGCTTGCGGACAATGTATTACGGTATGCCCGACGGGCGCTTTAAGAGAAAAAGATGATATTGATATAGTAGCTAAAGCTATCGCTGATCCAACTAAACACGTTGTTGTCGCTACTGCGCCAGCAGTTAGAGTCGCTATTGGCGAAGAATTTGGCAACCCTATTGGCACTAACGTTGAAGGTAAAATGGTTACGGCTTTGAAGATGTTGGGATTCAACAAAGTATTTGACGTAAACTTTACAGCTGACGTTACCATAATGGAAGAAGGCACAGAATTGCTTGGTAGAATAAAGAACGGCGGAAAATTGCCAATGATTACAAGCTGCTCGCCTGGTTGGATAAACTTTATTGAACAGTATTATCCACAGTATTTAGAACACTTAAGCACTACAAAATCTCCGCAAGGAATTTACGGCGCTTTGGTTAAGAGTTATTATGCTGAGACGTATAACATTGACCCGAAAGATATATTTGTAGTTTCAGTTATGCCTTGCACAGCTAAAAAAGTAGAAAGAATGAGACCTAACCTTGCAACAAATGGCATTTCTGACATCGACGCTGTATTAACAACAAGAGAATTAGCAAGATTCATTAAACGCTCAGGCATATTATTTAACTGCTTAAAAGATAGCCATTATGATAAGTTTATGGGCGAAGGCTCAACTGCGGGACTTATTTTTGGCGCAACAGGCGGCGTAATGGAAGCGGCTTTACGTACAGTTAAAGAACTTGTTGAACATAAACCACTTGAAAAAATTGAATTTGAACAGGTTCGTGGCACTGAAGGCATTAAACGCGCTACTGTCGATATCGGCGGTATTTCAGTTAAAGTTGCAATTGCTCACGGAATTGAAAATGCTAACAGTATTATGCAGGAAATTAAAGATGGAAAAGCAGATTACCACTTTATAGAAATTATGTGCTGTCCAGGCGGCTGCGTAACAGGCGGCGGACAACCTATACAACCTGCTGACGTTATTAATAACATCGACGTTAAAAAAGAACGAGCTAAAGCTATGTATAACACCGATAGCCAAGCAACACTTAGAAAATCACACGAGAATATTGAGGTTCAAGAACTTTATAAGAATTATTTGGGCGAACCTAATAGCCATAAAGCGCACGAATTACTCCATACATCATATTATAATAGGAAACGCAAATAATATTTTAATATGAAATTAAAATTTTAATTAAAATTAAGATTTATAGTTAATAAATAATTATAATAAATATTAATTATATGGAGAATTTAAACAAAGATTATAGTAAAGAAAAAAAGTAGTAAAACAAATTTGCAAAACTCTATTTGCGAATTAATCAAAAAATTAAGGAAATATAGGGGAGGGCGCAGAATGCCTCCCCTTTTAATGTTATGAAATTACAAAAACGGGAAGTAGTAGGAAGATTACAATTGCTTATAACGACGTTGTTTTGGGGAACATCGTTTATGTTTGTTAAAATTGTGCAAGAGTACGTGCCACCAACAGTACTTATGGCGTATAGATTCACAATTGCGACGGCTATATTAGTAGTAATATATTTTAGGCGGCTTAAACAAATTGATTGGGGATATTTATGGCGAGGCGGCTTAATAGGCATATTTATGTTTGGCGGTTTTGTTTTGCAAACATATGGATTAAATACGACGTCGCCAGGCACAAATGCTTTTTTAACGGCAAGCTATTGCGTGATTACCCCCTTTTTATTTTGGATGATTAATAAAATTAGACCAAGTATTTGGAATTTTGCAGCAGCTTTCATTTGTTTGATTGGAATCGGACTTGTGTCTATTCAAGATAATTTACAAATATCAGCGGGCGACTTGATAACGCTTGCAGGCGGCGTGTTATTTGCTGCGCAAATTGTTGCAACATCAATTTTTACTCAAAAACGTGACCCTATATTATTAGCTATTATTCAAATAGCGACAGCTGCGTTATTTTCGTGGATATCTTCGCTATGCTTTGAAACAATACCAACGGGATTGAGCTTTGATATTTGGTGGAAAATATTGTATTTAGCTATATTCTGCACAGCGATAGGCTTTACTTTCCAGAATTTAGGACAAAAAGTCGTAGACCCAACCGTTACGGGAATAATATTTACACTTGAAGCAGTTTTTGCTGTTATCGTATCGGCAATCTTTTTCAAAGAGGACTTAACCGTAAGAATGATTATCGGATTTTGCGTAATTTTTGTGTCTATTTTCGTTTCAGAAACAAAATTAAGTTTTTTGTATAAAAAAAGAAAAAAATCCGATAACAACATTGACACAAAGCAATAGATGTGTTATTATTAATACTAACGCAATAGAAGTGCCATACTTAATGACTTATTATGTAACTTAAATAGAAATGTCAAAACTATTGCGCAAAGAATAAAACTATCATTTTATAAAACAACTTATTTTATGCATAGTAATACAAGTTAGCAATAGTAAAATGATGGAAAGGCAATTATATGGAAAAATGCGCATACAACGATGTTATGAACAATATTAAACAAGTTTGTAACCAAACAAACAGACGTTTTGAAGATATTACGGTCATTGCCGCTACTAAAATGCAAAATGTAGATGTTTTGAATGAGTTTAAACAGAATGGTTTAATATTTGGCGAAAATAGAGTACAAGAATTGATAGATAAATATCCTTATATCGATGGCGTAAAATGGCATTTTATTGGACAATTACAAACTAATAAAGTTAAATATATAATCGATAAAGTGGAACTTATCCATTCGGTAGATAGAATTGAATTGGCAACTGAAATAAATAAACAAGCAAACAAAATTGGCAAAATTCAAAATGTCTTGTTGGAAGTAAACATCGGCGGAGAAGAAAGCAAAGGCGGAGTAAATAGCGAAAATATTGATAAGCTTATCGAACAAATACTATTATATAAAAATGTTAAGATATGTGGACTTATGACAGTTATGCCGCTAATAGAAATAGATTTTAATCCGTACGAAAAAATGCGTAAGCTATATGACGACAAAAAAAAGACGTACAAAGAGGCGGATTGGAAGTACTTGTCAATGGGGATGAGTGCTGATTACATAGAAGCGATAAAATACGGCTCAAATATGATAAGATTAGGAAGTGTTTTGTTCGGCGAACGTAATCGTTAGGAGCGTATGGAAACAGCAAATGATAATATACAAGTTAAAGAATTTAAAAAACTGAAGTTTTGGCTGATTATGGCTGGAATTGTTGTTGTCGGCATCGCAACCGACCAAATTACAAAAGCCGTAGTTGCAGCAAATATTTATGAAGGCGAACAAATAAAATTAATAGGCGATTGGCTGTATTTTACTTATGTAAAAAATCCAGGCGCTTCCTTTGGACTCTTAGGAAAATGGGAATACGCTAATATTTTATTTTTCTGCACATCAATAATAGGCATACCACTATTTGTTTACTTACTTTATATTAGAAGAAAAGATAATATAGTAGGCAGCGTTGGTTTTGCTATGATGATTTCTGGATCTATCGGTAACGCAATTGATAGAATTATTTTTGCTCGTACTTTTTTTGACGGATACGTTAGAGATTTTATTGGAGTTGAGTTTTTTGCTGTATTCAATATCGCAGATAGCTGTATGTGCATAGGCGTTGCATTACTTGTCATTTCAATGCTTTTTTTGGATAAAGAACACTTTTTTAACAAAAATAAAACAATTAATATTAACGAAAATACAACGTCAAAAAATAATTACGAAAATAAAGACATCTTATATAATATTAATGATACAAAAGATAATGATATTAATAATGATATTAATGATAATATAAAAGATAATATAAAAAATAATAATATAAATAATAATGATAAAAATAATATTATAGGTAATGA
>JAVVUQ010000029.1:0-7708 GCA_036653075.1 Clostridia bacterium
ATTATTAAATTGAAATTATTAAATTGAAATTATTAAATTTAATTTTAAATTTGATTATTTAGATTATTTTTATTAAATTTATATATAATTAATATATGTTTAGCGAACAATTTAAATATTAAATAATTATTAAATTTCGGCGGACAAATGAAGCATTAGTTACGTCTTTATATGTGTATGGAAAAAACTGTACATAATAAAGATAATAAATGAGTTATTTGGAGGAGTGAGCTAATGGATGAAACAAAAGAGATAAAACCAGTTTCTCTTGTTAAGGTTATAGGCAGATTGTTAAAGAATGTAAGCAATAAAGACAAGAAGATATATGTATATTGCGCTTTATACACATTTTTTGCAGCGATATATCCATTTTTTGCAGTTATATTGCCTAAATTATTGATAGCGGAGTTAATGCTATTCAACAATGCATCAATGGAGAAACTGATGTGGATAGTTAGCGGATTTTTTATTATATCGGCGCTTTTTGGATTTTTAACTGTTTATATTCGTTGTTTTACATATGCAAAGATAATGTTGCTTCGAATAAATTATGTAAGAGATAGTTCTGACAAGTTAATAGCAATGGAATATAAATATATGGAAGATGCCAATTTTTATAATAAGTATTTTAAAGCGTTGGGATCTGTAAGTGGTGGCAATAATGGAGTCGAAGGTATATATCACGTGTTATTTGAATTGCCTGCTTATATAATAACAGCAATATTGATGTCGGTTTTTATTGGTTTAGCGAATATTTGGATACTGCTTGCTTTGATAATCAATATTATAGTAGTGGTATGGATTTTGAAAAAATCTCATGATTACGAATATGAACAAAAGGATAATGTAGCTAAATTTTACCGTAAAATGAATTATTTCAATCGAATGACGAACGATTTCAAAGCTGGAAAAGACATAAGAATTTATAATTTAAAAGAGCGAATAAAAAGCAATTATGATATTGAAGTAATAGGGTATACAAAACTATTAAAGCAAATAAAGATGAAGCAATTCAAAATAGGATTTTTTGAGTTATTGACATTATTTATTAGTGATGTGGTTACATACGGGATTTTGACTTCGTCGGTGATAACGAACAAAATGGGGATTGATGATTTTTCCATGTATATTGCTGCAATATTGGCGTTATCGGTAACGTTAAAGACGGTTGCGTTAAAGTTACAGAAGATATATGCCGAAGGCGAGGACGTGAGAGATTACTTTAAATTTCTTGATGAAGATATGTATATTAAAGGTGGAAATAGAAAGGCTATAAAAGGAGACACCTTAGAGATTAAGTTTGTCGATGTAAGCTTTAAATATCCTGAAACTGAAAAATATATACTTTCACACCTTAACTTTACCATTAATAAAGGGGAGAAGTTAGCTATTGTAGGAATTAATGGAGCTGGAAAAAGCACGATAGTTAAGTTAATAACAGGATTATTTGATGTTACAGAAGGGGATATATTTATCAATGGTATATCAATAAAGGAATTTGAGAAGAAAGAGCTATTTAAAATGTTTTCAGTAGTATTTCAAGATTATAATATTTTAGCTTTTACTCTTAAAGAAAATATAGCGTCAAGTAGTGATGAAATTGATGAAAAAAGAGTTATTGAAGCTTTAGACAAAGTTGGATTAAGCAAAAAAGTAAAACAAATGAAAAATGGAATAAATTCAATGATGCACAAGAATATCGAAGATGACGGTGAAGAATTGTCGGGAGGCGAGAGTCAAAAAGTTGCAATTGCAAGAGCTTTATATAAAGATGCAAATATGGTAATAATGGACGAACCAACAGCGGCGTTAGACGCTTTGGCAGAAGCGGCTATATATAATGATTTTTCCGAATTGGTAAAAGGTAAAACAGCGATTTATATTTCTCACCGATTAGCAAGCACGAAGTTCTGTGATAAAATAGCTTTATTTGATAAAGAAGGACTTAAAGAATATGGAAATCACGAAGAATTAATGGCTTTAAAAGGCGAATATTATAATATGTTTATGGTTCAAGGAAAATATTATAAAGAAGGCGCAACTAAAGGTTCAGTAAACAGCTTAGATTTAAACGCTGTTGCTGAGAATGGAGGCGTAATATGAAAAATATAAAGAAAATTACATTATTATTTTCATTAGCAGCAAAAATTTGTCCCTCATATATGTTTTTGGTGGTTTTAAACGCAATAATATTGGGTTTACAAATGTTTACAAACATTATTTTGCCAAAATATTTAATCGACGAGTTGTTAGGCAACAAATCAATTGAAATGGTAATATTATGGACAGCTTTGATAGTTTTCACTAATTTATTGTTTGCATTTCTTGCAAATCTTATGAAAAATATATTAGAGATTAAAAATGACTATTTATCAAAAAAAATGACTTTGGTTATGTCTGAAAAGATTATGAGAATAGAATATAAATGTTTGGAAGATCCATACTATTTAGATTTAAAAGAACGGGCATTATTTATTATGGATATAGGAACAATGGATGTTTTGTTTGATAAATTTGTATCAATAATTAAGAATTTTATCGTTCTTATTGGACTATTTGCCATTATGTTTATGTTAGGGTGGGAAATAGTGGCAATTTTAATTATTACTGTCGCTATTATGCTGATAAGCCAAGCAATTTATAGTAAAAAACAACGGTTGTTTAATGATAACGTTATTCCTGTAAATAGAAAATATGGATATTATGTCGGTTTATCGTATGATGATATAGGTCAAAAAGATTATCGATTATACGGAATGGGTAAGATGATATCGCAAAAAGTTACAAAGTATAATTATGATATATATGAATGGCTTAATAAAGTGGAAAAAACAGAAGGATTCTATATGGGAATCATATCTATTGTTAACGATCTTCAAAGAGCTATCGCATCTGGGTATATTGGATTACGTGTTATTACCGATTTATTTGGTAAAAGAATTTCATTAGGTTCATTTAGTATGTACGTTTCATCTGCTATAAACTTTGCTATAACAGCTAAGGAAATTGGAAATAATATTATTGATATTAACCAAAAACTCAATCAACTTGATCCTTTTATGGAGTTTATGCAATTACGAGATGAAAAAGATGTAGGCAGCAAACTCATTAACGGAAACATTAATAATATTAGATTTGAAAATGTTAACTTTAAATATCCAAAATGCGAGAATTACGTATTAAAAGACTTTAGTTTTGAAATCAAAGAAGGAGAAAAGATTTCCATTGTTGGACTTAACGGAGCAGGTAAAACTACTATTGTTAAATTACTTTGTAGATTGTATGAGCCACAGTCAGGCACAATTTATATTAATAATCTGAATATAAACGAATACGATAGCGAATCGCTTAGAAAAGAAATTGCTGCCGTTTTCCAAGATTTTACTCTTTTTGCTCTACCAATTAGAGAAAATATTACAACCAAATCAAAACAAACTTCCGATGATGAAGCTTTAACTAAAATTATTGAACAGGTTGGACTTACCAAGAAATTAGAGCAATTGCCATACGGAACGGAAACGTATTTGTTTAAAAATTATGACGATGAAGCGGTGGATATGTCGGGTGGAGAAAAACAAAAAGTTGCAATAGCAAGAGCGTTATACAAGAATTCATCATTAATTATTTTAGACGAACCAACAAGCGCTCTCGATCCATTTGCAGAAGCTGAGATATACGAAAACTTCAACCAACTTGTCGGCGATAAGATTGCTATATACATCTCCCACAGAATGTCAAGCAGCGTATTTTGCGATAAAATTTTAGTAATGAATGATGGCGTAATTACAGACTTTGACTCACACGCTAACTTAATGAAAAAGAACGATAGCCTTTATTGCAAACTATTTAATTCACAAGCGGATAATTACAGCGAATAACAATTTATAGCTATAAATATAAAATCTCCTCATTTAATAAAGGCAAAGCCGATAACTTTGCCTTTATTGTTTTATTAAATTGTGGCAGTATGTATAAGCAAATGGATAGTTTTTTATGAATAATGCAATAACATATGTAATTATTGTCAAAAAAACACATTCAATATTAAGGTAGATAGTTGCAAAAATAGTTCTTTTATGATATATTAGTATTGAAAAAAAAAGAGAAAATTTAAAATAACCACATTGAATTATAAAAAATATAAGTAAATATTTATGATTATAGATATTGAATTGAAAATCAAGGAGTAAAATGAGTAATACAAACGTTAGAATTTTAGTTGCTTCGGATATACACGGATCGAGATTTTACTGCGAAAAATTGTTAGATATATACAAAAAAGAAAAAGCGGATTATTTAATTATATTAGGTGATGTATATTACCACGGCGCAAGAAACAATCTTCCAATAGGGTATGAACCGAAAGCGGTAGCGGTTATACTGAATAAAATGGCGGATAAATTAACGGTAATTAAAGGCAATTGCGATAGCGATATTGACCAAACAGTATCAGACTTTGAATTTATTGAAAATTTTCAAATGTTAGCTTATGGAAAACGATTCTTTTTTACACATGGAAATAAGTACAATATCGACAATAAACCGCTGAATTTTGGAGATGCTTTGATTTATGGACATACGCATAAATGTTTTATCGAGAAAAAAGAGGGCGTTATTTACGCTAATCCCGGTTCGGTATCACTTCCAAAAGATAATACTGCGCATAGTTATATATTGATAGAAAAATCTAATATTATATTAAAAGACCTAAATGGCGATATTATTACGTCAATGCCATTATAATGACGACATTAAATTTAATTGAATATAATACGTTTTTGCATAATTATTATATAATATAGCATAATAATACTAATATTCGCTTTTTATTTTGAATGTTGTATTTATTGTTTGAATATGTTAAATAAAATAATATAAGGCTGCTACAAGTTGATAAACTCTGCAACAGCCTTAAATCATATTTTAAGCATAGATTTATAAAATAAATTTTATTATAAAAATAAATTATACTATAAAAATAAATTATATTATAAAAATAAATTTTATTATAAAAATAAATTATATTATAAACTAAGTTATATTATATCGTTTATTTAATTTCGTTACCACTAATATAGAGTTTTTCAACGCAATTTGACGCTATGTGGTAGCTTAAAAAGTTTATATCGTTCCATTTCAATAAAATAAAATCAGCGGCTTTTCCGATGTCTATACTTCCTATAATATCCGCTTTATCGATAGCAGCGGCAGCATTTAAAGTCAAAGCAGTTATAGTTTCATTGACAGTCAGTCTCATATTGATAGTAGATAAAGCGGTTAAAAAGGGAAAAGAATTGCAAAAACAACTACCAGGGTTACAGTCTGAAGCGATAGCAACGCCAGCTCCGCCATCGATTAATTTTCGAGCGGGGGCATAGTTTTCTTTAAGTGAAAAGGCAGTCGCAGGTAGTAATGTTGCGATAGTATTACTATTAGCCAAGTCATTTATTCCTTTATCAGAAACGTGTAAAAGGTGGTCGGCGGAAGCGCAGCCCAAAGAAACAGCAAGTGAGGCGCTTTCCGAGTTGATTATTTCGTCGGCGTGAATTTTAGGTTTTAATCCTAATTGTTTAGCTTTTTCTAAAATATAAGTAGTTTGCGCTGCATTAAATACGCCTTGTTCGCAAAAAACATCGCAAAATTCGGCGATTCCTTGCGCTTTAACAGCAGGAAGAACTTCATTTACAACAAATTGAGCATATTTATCGGCATCTTTATTAAATTCTTTAGCTATTGCGTGCGCTCCCATAAATGTAGCGATTATACGCATTCCGCTTTCTTTATTTAATTTTTCAATTACTTTAAGCTGCTTTAATTCAGTTTCTTTATCTAATCCATATCCGCTTTTTATTTCAACGGTAGCGATGCCATCTTTCTTCATTTCATTTAAAAGAATCATAGCGGCGTCGAAAAGCTGTTGTTCGCTATTATTGCGAGTAAGCTTAGTTGTAGCTTCTATTCCGCCGCCAGCGTTCATAATTTCCATATAACTTGCTCCACGCATACGCATATTAAACTCGTCCGCTCTAAACCCGCCAAAAACCAAATGAGTGTGGCTATCAATAAAAGCAGGAATTACAGCGTGATTATGACAATCTACAATGTCATTTATTAAGGCAAAGTTATTAGGCAAATCACATTTTTTACCCACGTATACGATTTTTCCATTGTCAGTAACAATAGCTCCGTCAGTGATTATTGCGACATCGTTCATTTCTTTGCCTTTTTTCGCTTTAAATCCAGAAACAGTAACAAGTTGCGATATGTTTATAAATAATTTCATAATTGCCCTCCGTAAAACATTTTTTCTTGCTTATTATCCACAATAATCTCCTTGCACAAATAGACATATTTTGCAAAATTGATAAATTTATAATATAAAATGTAATATAAATAAAAATATATAAATAATTTATTGGATTATTTATATCGTAATCAATATATAATTACCTTTTTATACAAATACAAGGAACGCCAATTTTTTAGCGTTCCTAACAAAGTGATTAAAATACTATCAGCAATTGTATAATAATATAATTAATATAACATTTCGTAATTATATAATAGATTTAATTTATTAATATTATAAGTAATACCATAGTTATAGTAAAGATATTGGTTTATTATTTGGTTGATTCTTAAAGTGAAGATATTATTTTAATAATTAACCTATTTTTTTGGAAAGTAGCGCTTCTAAGACTTGGTCGTGTGAAAAGTTTTCAATTTTTAAATAACGTTGCGCTTCGTCGATAATATCTGATTGTGAGTAGTTATCAACTTCAATTTTGGATTTGCCTTTGCTCATAAGCGAATAGCAAGCGCAAGCGTATAGAGCGTCAAAGGGGACAAGTCCGATAATTTCGCTGCCTACGATGTTTGCGCCGTAGCGTTTGCTTTCCATTTTGATTAATTCGTAAGAAAAATAAAGTGGAGTTTTGGTATAATCGGTCATATTCATTGAAACCTGTGTAATATGTCTTTCGGTTAAGTCAACGCCCATAGCTTTACAAAAGCGTAATCCGCCGCCGATAAAGCGAATTTTTTTTGCAGTAGCGGTAGTTTCAGCTAAGCAAGGCGAATCCAAATTTACATTAAAGGCAACTAAGGGCATTCTGCAACCCATAGCGATAGCGCCAGCAGTTTTATGAGGAGCGTTATTTCCAAAATCGGGGTGCCATTCGGGTTTTTGCATTTTTTCGCTAAGTCCTTCGAATTCCCCTTTTCTAATATTAGCAAGATTTTCTCTTTCTAACGAGCTTGCAGATTTTTCGTACAAAAAGACAGGAATACTTAATTCATTCCAAACTCTGTTCGCAACTTCTTTTGAAACGGTAATCGCCTCGTCAGCGGTAACGTTTTTAATAGGAATAAAAGGAACAACGTCTGTTGCGCCCATACGTGGATGTTGTCCGTGATGGACATTGAGATCGATTATTTCGCTTGCCATTTTAATAGCGTTAAAAACAGCGTTTTTCAATGGTTCGATATCTCCAACTACGGTTATAACTGAACGGTTGTGGTCGGTATCGCTGGAGTAATCTAAAAGTGTTACGCCATCGATATTTCTAAAGCAATTTACAATTTTCTCTATCTTTATTTTGTCACGTCCTTCGCTAAAATTAGGAACACATTCCAATATTCTATCCATACAAATCTCCTTGTTGTAGTTAATTTTAATAAGTGGTAAATTTAAGTAACTATTTAACTT
>JAVVUQ010000029.1:7808-16316 GCA_036653075.1 Clostridia bacterium
TTAGTAATTATTTAACTTTAGTAACTATTTAACTTTAGTAACTATTTAATTTTAGTAATTAGATATTTAAATATATTTTTTTAATTCCATTTCAATTGCGTTATCGTCAGCGATAACGGGCATAGTTATAGTGCTTTTGTTATGAGTTTCGTTAAATTTTGTAGCAGTTTCGATTGAGTGAGGATTTCTTGCCCACGATCGTCTGCCGACTCCAGCCATTACGTCCCAAATCATAGCGGTTTTTAAAATAGTATCGACACGTTCGCTACCATCAAGAACCATACCAAAACCGCCGTTTATAGCGTTGCCAATTCCAGTGCCGCCGCCGTTATGGAGCGCAACGAGTGACATTCCACGAGCAGCGTTTCCAGCAAAGACTTGAGTTGCCATATCTGCCATAATATTGCTACCGTCGTAAATATTGCTTGTTTCTCTAAATGGAGCGTCTGTTCCGCCGCAATCGTGGTGGTCACGTCCGAGCATAACGGGTCCAATTTCGCCATTACGCACCATGTCATTAAATTTAAGCGCAATTTTAAGTCTACCTTCAGCGTCGCTATATAGTATACGAGCTTGAGTGCCGACGACAAGTTTATTTTTTTCTGCATCTCTAATCCAAATATAATTATCATAGTCTTGGAATCTTCTATCTTTATCGATGCAATTCATAGCTGCTAAATCGGTATTGTGTAAATCGATAGGATTGCCGCTTAGGCACACCCATCTAAATGGTCCGTATCCGTAGTCAAAACAAACAGGCCCTAAGATATCTTCAACATAACTTGGAAAAATAAATCCATCAAGAGTATTTTTTTTATTTTTAGCAATCTCATTTACTCCTGCGTCGAACACAGATTTCATAAAGCTGTTTCCGTAGTCAAAGAAGTAAGTGCCTTTTTCCGTTAACTTTTTAATAGCGTTAAAATGCGCTTTTAATGTTGTATTAACACGTTCAATAAAAGTTTTTTTATCTGAATACAGCATAGCGGTGCGTTCTTCAAAGCTCATATGTTGTGGACAATATCCGCCGTCGTAAGCTGCGTGGCAAGATGTTTGGTCAGAAAGTAGGTCGATATGAATGTTATTTTCGATTGCATATTCTAACAAATCTACGATATTACCGTGGAAAGCGACAGCAATTGCATAACCTTCTGCTTTTGCTTTTAAAGCAAGTTCAAAAGCTTCTTTAGGGGAAGAAGCAATGCACGAAACCCAGCCTTGCTCAAGTCTTGTTTTAATTCTACTGTAATCCACTTCAGCAATAATTCCAGCTCCATTGAGAATAGTAACAGCTTTACCTTGCGCTCCGCTCATACCGCCAAGTCCAGAAGAAACGAATAAAACACCGCTTAAATCATTAGATTTTTGTAAATGGCGTAATCTTGCAGCGTTTAAAATAGTATTATAAGTGCCGTGTACAATTCCTTGAGGTCCAATATACATCCAGCCGCCAGCAGTCATTTGTCCATAGTTAGCAACGCCTAACGCCGCCGCTCGAGCCCAACTTTCTTGATTGTCATAACAACCTATCATAAGGGAATTTGTAATAACTACACGAGGACTTGTTTTTGAACTTTCAAATAGTCCAAGAGGATGCCCGCTCATAACAACAAGCGTTTGCGTATCCGTCAATTCTTTCAAATATTTCTTAAGTAATAAATATTGCATCCAATTTTGGCAAACTTGTCCCGTTTCACCATAAGTTACAAGTTCGTACGGGTAAAGAGCAATTTCAAAATCAAGATTATTGTCTATCATAACTTGAAATGCTTTGCCTTCAATACAATTACTTTCGTATTCATCTATAGGCTTTCCATAAATTCTGCCCGTAGGACGAAAACGATACCCGTAAATTCTGCCTCGAGTTTGAAGTTCTTCCATAAATTCGGGAATCAATTCTTTGTGCCACTCCTTTGGACAGTAACGTAAAGCATTCTTAACCGCAAGTACCATATCGGATTGCGTTAAATTACTCTGACGCTTTGGAGCGCGTCTAATATTCTCAATAAATGGCTTTTTCTCTGGCAAAACTGACAACATAATGTTTTTCATATATATTACCTCCATTTTATTCTAATTTATCGCATAATCTAAAAAAATCGCAATTTATTCACTATATTTACAATATAATATTAATTATATACAATATTTTATTATTTATATTATTGTTATATAATTTATATTTATTATTTATTATTTTATATAATTTATATATTGTATTTTATATGAAAATATGTGTTAATTGCGTATAATTTCATAGCATTGGTCAATTAAAGGTTTCAAATAGGTATCTTTTTCAACAAATGGAACGGTTTCACGTACTTTAAGGTACATTTCTTTAGTTGAAGGAGCAAGTTTTTCTGCGCTTTCTCTAATATCAATAGCTTGACAAGCGGTGAGTAGTTCGATACCAATTACACGTTGAGTGTTAGTTAAAATTTCTCTGGCTTTACGAGCGGCTGTCATGCCCATACTTACGTGATCTTCTTGGTTGGCGCTGCTTGTAATGCTATCCACAACTGCAGGGTGGGCAAGCACTTTGTTTTCAGATACAAGCGCTGCCGCCACGTACTGTGGAATCATAAATCCGCTATTGAGTCCCCCTTCTTTAACTAAAAATGGAGCTAATCCATTACTTAATTGTGGATTTACCATACGTTCTATACGTCTTTCAGAAATGTTAGCGATTTCTGATAATGCGATGCCTAAAAAGTCCATAGCCATTGAAAGGTATTCGCCGTGGAAGTTGCCGCCGCTAATCGCTTCAAATGTTTCAGTAAATAGTAAAGGATTATCAGTAACAGCGTTTATTTCTTTAGAAACTATGTCTTCAACATAAGCAATTGCGTCTTTGCAAGCGCCGTGTACTTGTGGAGCGCATCTAAGCGTATAAGCGTCTTGTACACGTTTTTCGCCCTGTTTTGTAATATTTGCGCTACCCGTTAAAAGTGAGCGAATGTGCGCAGCTACTTCAATTTGACCGTTTTGACGGCGAATTGTGTGTATTCTTTCGTCATAGGCGCTAATTATTCCTTCAAGCGCTTCCATTGTTAAAGCAAGAGTCATATCAGCATTATCAAACAATTTTTTTGCGTCATAAACATTTAAAACCGAATACGCATTCATAGCTTGCGTACCATTAATTAAAGCAAGTCCTTCTTTTGCCGATAAAACAGCTGGTTTGATATTTGCTTTAATCAAAGCTTCCTTGCCGTCTAAAAGCTTTCCATGATAATAAGAATTACCTTCTCCAACCATTGACAACGCCATATGCGCAAGAGGCGCTAAATCGCCAGAAGCGCCCAAACTGCCCTTGCAAGGTATATATGGAATAACATTTTTATTTAGCATATTTAATAGCGTATTTAAAGTTTCTGTAGAAACGCCACTAAAGCCCATACTTAAAGCGTTAAGCCGCAATAACATTAAAGCTCTTACTATTTCCATTGGCATTATGTCGCCTACTCCGCAAGCGTGACTTTTAATCAAATTGAGTTGAAGTGTTGCCGTATCTTCAGGAGAAATAGCAACGTCAGAAAATTTACCAAAGCCAGTGTTTATTCCATATACGGCTTTACCATTTTTAACGATTAAATCAACTAAACTTCTTGCTTTAATAATACGTTCGTTACAGTCGGGTGAAAGACGAACTTTAGCGCCAAAACGCGCGACAGATACAACATCATCGATAGTTAAACCATTTTTTATAGTAACAGATTTTTTTATCATTTTTATGCCTCGCAATTTTAAATAATCTATGATTAACGATTTTTATTATCGTTTATCTCACTACTAAATAATTTTTTCTTTATTAAATCATTTTATTAATTTATATATAATTTATCTATATCTATTATCGCACAATTAGCCGATGATTGCAACTCATATACAAAAATATACTTCAACAAATAACTTCAATGTGTTATCATAATATTACATTTTCAATGTAACGCGCGTAATTTAACTATTATATTGCGTAAAATTGGTAAATTATTTAGATATTAATTTATAATATTTAATAAATTAAGATTTATTTTGATATTTAAATATCACGATAAATAATTATATTACAGTTTAAATTTGGTATATTAAAAATTTTGCGTTAAAATAAGTTTATTAATTAACAGTTAATAGCATATAGAAATTTGATAAAACGAATTAAATTAAAAAAAATAGATAGTATATTTTTGCTATAAAAAAAGCGGAGCGATTTGAAATGGCGCCAAGATATAGACAAATAACCTAAGAGGGCGTTTCAATTAACTCTACTTTTATATATTTAAAATATTTAATTATATTATATTAATACTAAATAAAAAATTTGCGTTTCATTTCGGCGACAACTTTTTTCCAATAGATTATGGCGATGATGGCAAAGTTTAATAGAGCAAAAGCGCAAACGGAGAAAGGAAACCACGTATTATATTTACCAGCGGGAGATGCCCAGACGACGATTTGAGGCGCAGCGCTTAAAACTGTTAAAATAATAAGCGAGGTGATATAGTATTTATATTTACTCTTATCAGTAAAACTTAAAATATCGGTGGTAATTATTAAAGCGGCAAGTACGGCAGGCGCAATATAATCTATGCTTGTGCCAAAAAGGGAAGTATCTCCGATGATGTTAATGCTATTGACGATATCGAATAAAATAGCGGACGCAGGAACGAGAAATCCCAAAAGTGAAAGCATATAATAAAATCTATTTTTTGAAAATATCGGTCTAAGAATGCCAAAATATACTACTAAACCAGATACAACAATATATCCCGACCATATTTTAGTAGGTGTTTCAAGTAAATTAATTAGTACGCAAACAATCATTACAGTTAAAACTATAAACCAAGATTTTTTGCGTAAGAAATTGTGGTAAGCGTCTCCTTTTAATTGGATTTTAGGATAGCAAACCTTAGGTTCGATTTCATTTTTATATTGAGTATAATTAGTTTCCTTTTCTTCTGTATGACTTCCGCACAGCGGACAGCGTTTTAGTTGATTGTTTATATAAACGTGGCAAATATTACAATATTTCATATTAATTCCTTTAATAATTTATAATTCAAAGTTTGTTTCCATAGCAATTTCCATACCGAGATCGGCAAGCTTAGAAAAAAAGAAGCGTTCGATGTTGCTTTCGTAAATAGTTTTAGAAACGGTAATAACGCAAGTGCCGTTATAAGTACCACAAGTCATATCAAGAGATTCACGTTTTTGTGGACCTAATGAGTATTCGTATCTTAAAACGTAATCTTTGAATTCAGGCGGCGCTGACATATTGCCAAGATTTGAAATGGTAGTGGTGCGCATTTTATCGCCGTACATATAAGAAGCAACTCTCAACGTTATGTTTTTTATAAATAGCGGCATAAGTTTAATGGCTGGATTATGTTGACTTTGAACGTTAAATCCAACTAATCCGTCGAAAAACTCTTTACAATATTGTTGTTTCATTTGATTTTTAACGCTCAATATAATATCATCAAGTTCACTTTCGCCCTCATGTTTTATAGCCATCATAGATACGAAATTACGTAAGCTTTGGCTTGGATATAAACTACGCAAATTGACAGGCACTGAGATTATGATGGGGTGTTTAGCCTTTTTTCCAAAAAGTTTTATATCTTCTAAAAACGACCAAATAAGCACAGCCGTCAATAGTTCGGTAATAGTACAATCTTTAGTGCGTGATAAATTAAGCAATTGCTTGCCATCCATTACGCCTTTGACTAATATTACAGAAGTAGCTGGAAGGCTTCTGCCTTTATAGGTATAAGCGATAATTCCGTTATTGCTACCTTTAGTTTTAGAATTAAATGCAGTTTGAAAAGAATCAGTCAATTCTTCAGGGCGAGGTTTATCACGAGTATCTCGACAGTTAATCATTTCTTTTATTTCGCATCCTAAAAGCTTAATATAACAAGCGATAAGGCTGTTAAAGTACACAACTGCGCCCGCTCCATCAGAAGCGGCGTGAAAATACTCAACTGATATTTCATTTTTAAAATAAGTTACACGAATTAAAGAATGACGAGCGTCTAATGGAATTTTGCGAGATGGAAAGTCAGTTTGTTCTTCCACAACTAAGGGTTTATTAGACGGTTCAAGATAATACCAAAAAAATCCGTGTTTTACAGCAGAAACAATAGATGGAAAACGAGGAACGGTTTCATTCAAAGCTTCTTGTAAAAGTAATGGCTGTACAGTATCTTTCATAAGCACAGTAATTCTATACATACTGCTCATATCCGCATTTTCGGCGGAAGGAAAAATAAGCGCCGCATTATCAAGGTGTAGCCAATCAGCGTCGGGATTCTGTTTCTTTGCAATTAATTCAAGCTGTTTTTTAAGTGATAAAGTTTCGTTTTTGCTATTTTTAGTTTTAGTACTATTTTTAATTTTATTTTCCACCTTAGCTTTTTTATAGGAAATCTTTTTTGCTTTAATTTCGGCTGCTTTATCAATTTTAGCTTGTCGTATGGCAAGTTTTTCAGCTTTTTTATTCTTGGAAGATTTATCCGTTTTAGACTCTATTGTCTTGTTAATTTTAGTAACTTTATCATCATAATTTGTGTTTTTGTTAATCATTTAATGTTGCCTTTTGAGATAATTCTCAATTTTATTTTACTTTTAATGTTGCCTTTTGAGATAATTCTCAAGTTTATTTTACTTTAATGTTGTTATTATTTACGATTTTGTAATAAACTGATATTTAAAGCGTCATAAACATATGGTTTAAGTATCTTAGTTGCGACGCTATAACCGCTTGCGGCAAAGTGTAAACCTTCAATTGAATAAGAGCGAACGAGGTTACCATTTTCGTCGCATAAATGCGAATATATATCAATATATGTAATGTTATTATTATAACAGTAGTTCTTTAAAATAGTGTTAACTTCTTGAATTCTTTTATTATTAGCGTGTCTTGCCAAAACTTTCGATATAAATTGCGTGGTATTTAACGGACTAAGCGATGTAATGTATATTTTTGTCTTATTTTTATCAAAACATTTCACAATAGCGTCGATGTGGTCGAGTACCTCGGTGGCTGTAACCTTTTTGTTATATAAAATATCGTTTATACCAATTTGCAAAAATAAAGCGGAGGGATTTAAACAGGTGACGTCGTCAATACGTTTAAGAACGTCTAAGGTAGTTTCACCAGAGATACCACGATTGCAAAGCTTATTTATGTGAAAAAATTCGTGAATATGGTAAAACTCAGTCAAACTATCTCCTAAAAAGACAATAGGATTTTCTGGCGCGTATTTATTGAATACTTTAAAATCCAAAACTCTATCTACTTTAGAATGTGCATAATAATGAAATATTATTAATATAACTATAATAATAAAAATTAAAACGCCGATAGAAGATACAAGTATAATTTCTAATGGGCTCATATTTTTCTCCTTTAAATGTAAATATTTATTTAACTATTGATTCGTAGTTGTTCATCTTTTATATATGGTTCAATAAGCTTTGTAATGATTTTGTATCCATTTGCGGAAAGGTGTAAGCCTTCAACGGAAAAATCAACGCTTAAATTCCCATTTTCATCGCATAAATGCGGATAAACATCAATATATGTGATATGATTATCAGCGCAATACTGTTTCAAAAGGGTATTTACCGCTTGAAGTCGTATATTATTAGCGTGTTTGCAGGAAATTCTTGAAATCCAATAAGCTTTTCGATTGATAGGATAAAGCGAGGATACAATAATACGAGTCGATTGGTCAAAACTCTTTATAATATTATCAATACGTTTTATTGATTCAATAGGAGTTAACTTTTTTTCATAAAGCACATCGTTAGCTCCAATAAGTAAAAAGAGAGTCGAGGGATTCAAAATGGTTATATCGCTTATTCGTTTAAATACGTCTAAGGATGTTTCGCCAGCGATTCCACGATTACAAATTTTATCACAGTGTAGATACTCTTGAATAGGGAAAAAATCTGTCAAACTATCCCCTAAAAACACGATAGGTCGATTAGGCGCATATTGATTTAATATTTTATAATCGGTTACCTTGTTAGCTTTAAACTTAACATAATATCGATTTACAATAAAAAAGATAATTATTGAAAAAATCAATACTCCGCTAATTGATACAAGTACAATTTCAAGTGGACGCATAACGCTCTCCAATGCAAGCAAACTTGCGAATATATTTTTTTATGTTATACAATTTATCTCAATTGATATAAATCACGCATTTATTAAATTTTCAATCATTATTTTATCATAATACGTAATTTATCGCAACTTAAGAATTCTCATATTTTACCACATTTTTTTAATTAGGTCAACATAAAATTATATAAACTGTTGCATAGGTTTAGTATATGTGATATAATAAAATGTAACAATCATATTTCTTAAAAATTATTAAATAAAAACAAATATATAGACAAAACTATAAATAAAAGTGACAAAACAATAAATATAACGTTAAACTTAGAATAAATATAAAGTAAACTTAGAATAAATATAAAGTTAAACTTAGA
>JAVVUQ010000030.1:0-16173 GCA_036653075.1 Clostridia bacterium
ATAAATAGTAAATTATATATTGAAATTTATAATAAAATTATAAATATATAACAAATTGAATATCCGAAGGAGCTTATTTGAAGTTCCTTCGGATTTTTTATTACATTACGCTGTAACCTTCAGTGCCTTTAATGACTCTTAAAATATCTTCTTCCTCTAATGATTGGGCGTTAATGTAGATAAAATACTCATTCGCGCCATCTGTGCATTTAAATTCGTAGCATAATATCTCTTTATTGTTTTTTGGAATAACCGCAATAGCAGAATTTTCAATAGTTAGTGATGAATCGATTTTCTTTTTTGCTTCATCTACTTTTGTTGGAGCTGTTAATGTTCTTTCGATGTGGTTTAGTAAATATGCGTATGATTCCACGCCGACAATTTTGCCTTTAATTGTATCCACTGTAATTTTTATCAAATCTGGATAAACAATAATGTTATTGACTACTGGGCAAAGATTTATATAAATATACCCTTCGATAGTTTTGCTTATCCACACCGCTTTAACGTCAAAATTAAGTTTTTTACAAAATTGTTCAGCCATTTCAATACATTGTTGCGAGGATAACTCTTGCAAATCGTTGGTATTGTCGCCACGCATCATATAACCATTCATTTGACAAATATAGCCGCCTTTTTCGGTAATATGAACATTATATTTCTCTCCCGTATTAGTTGTTACGTCAAATACAAATAGCTTCATTTTCTTTTCTACTGTGGCTAAGTATTCAACGTTAACGTCGCCATAATCGCTTAAAATCTGCGCAACTTTTGTCTTTAACTGAGCAACTGTATAAGTTTTCCCCGTTAGATTACTTTCTTGTGTTTCTTCAATGCTATCCGAAAAAGGTCCATCATATATCAACTTTGGATAATCAAACGTTTCTTCTTTATTAGACGAAAAACCATTTCCAACGTATCTGTCGTTATTATTATAGCCATCTGATTTATTCACTATATCCGCTATACTAATATCCTTTAAACCTTCATAGATTTTTGAAATATTATCTTTAAGCGTAATTATTACCTTATGCATCTCGCTCAACGTTTTTTTGTCCTCTGTCGACAGCCCGGTAGCAATATTTACTTTTTTAATAAGCGTTTGACAAAAATCCGATACTTGATTAATAAATTTAATTGTCGGAGCTATATTATCAGTATAAATTGGTAACTCCGCTGCGTTTGTTTCAGCATTTTCCGCCTGCAACGCAAGCTTAATTAACATACTCTCTTGCGTAACTGCCGATTGCGAAACTGCAAGCTTAGACAAATTTATCTCCATATTTTTCATACTATCCATAAGTTCATAAAAACTGTCTTGATACTTATTTTCAAGCGCCGTTTTGTATACAAATATTTTATTGTTATTTTTCATCTTTTCACTATTATGCGTTACCGCCATTACACTCACTGATGTAACAGCAATTATCGCAACACACGTAGCTAAAATTAGCCATATTTTAAAACCGTTACTTTTCATTTCTCTATACAACCTCACTTTCTTTGCTTTGATTTTTTGTATAATTATTCATTTAAATGATGATTTATATAAAATTAAGTGCAGAAAACGTGCTTGCCAATTGTTATTATAATAGGTCTACTTCTAATCCATTGATTAGTCGCTGTTCTTGGATTATAATAATATATGCAGCCATATGTCGGGTCCCAACCATTTAAAGCATCTTGAGCAGCTCTAATACACTCATCGTCAGCGCCAAGATTTATTTGCCCATCTGATACGGCTGTAAACGCTCCGTTTTGATAAATAACGCCACTAACAGTATTTGGAAAACTACTACTTTTTACACGATTAAGAATAATCGCTCCCACCGCTACTTTTCCAGTATAACTTTCGCCTCTTGCTTCGCCATAAATACATCTTGCCATTAAATATAAATCGCCACTATTACTGCTGCCACTACCTCCGCTTGACGTACTCGATAATGATATTCCAAGCGCTGCTGCAGTGGAATTGCCCACAACTCCATCAACTTGTAAACCATTATTGCGCTGAAAATATTTCACCGCCTCCATCGTCTTTGAACCAAAAATTCCATCAACTGAACCGCTGTAATATCCCCAATTTTTAAGTTTGGATTGTATCGTCTTTACGGTTGAACCAGTACTTCCACGCTTTATTACCGCCGCTTGCGCCTCCTGCATAGTCGCTGTAAATGTAAAAATCATAACTATCACTAACATTACTACAATACACACACTCACTATTTTTATCCGCTTCATTTCAACGCCTACCTTATATTAAACTTTTACTAATACAAATAATAGCATAAACATACTTGCCATTTAACAATCTTTTCTATAATTAGCAAGTGGTTTTCTACTATAAACCTTTAATTTGTATTAATGCTCTCATTTTAACCTTTTTTATAATGTTTTATACATTATCAATAAAATCTTATGATATAATTTATCACATATTTAATATTTATACTTATCTAATATTAATTTATAGAATTTTTTCTAATTTTCGCTTATCTAATATTAATTTATAGAATTTTTTCTAATTTTTGCTTATCGGCTACTTTGATTTTTATTGCAACTGCAACTATAAAATCTAAAAATAATATTTATATATTTAAAAATTAAAAAAACGTGTAATTTTTAATTTACACGCTTTAAGTTATGATTATTATTAAAATGATGTTTTAATTATTTACTGCTTTTATTTATAATAAAATAGAAATCGCTTCCCTTTTCAAGTTCGCTTTTAACGCCATATTCAGCGTCGTGGGCTGTGAGAATACCTTTTACGATAGATAAACCTAACCCCGAGCCGCTTGTTTCTCTTTTATGCAATTTATTGCTACGATAATATCTATCCCAAATCAATCCAATTTCATCTTCAGCGATTCCAACGCCGTGGTCTATTATGTCCACTCTTATTCGTTCGCCTACTGAAACGACTTTTACGCCTACGTATTTGTCATCGCCTGTGTAGTTTACAGCGTTGCTCATTAAATTAGTTATTACCTGTATTATCTTTTGTTCGTCGGCAAATGCGTACAAGTCTTTTTCTATATCCGCTACAAAATGATAATCGGTAAGAGTCAAAAAGTTGCGAACGGTTTTTTCTACTGCTGCGCTCAAACAAAAATCTGATGGATTGATTTCGTTGCGATGCGCCTCAAGTTTACTTAACTGCATAAGGTCGTCAACTAATAAGGCAAGTCTATCCGATTCGCCAATTATAACATTTAGATGTTCTGTGCGTTTATTTTTGTCATCGCCGCTTAAATCTCTAACCATTTCCGCATAGCTTTTTATGAGAGTTAACGGCGTTTTAAGGTCGTGTGACACATTTGCGATTAATTCATTTTTTAAAAATTCCGTTTCTCCAAGTTGCTTAGCTGCTAATGTTAAATTAGAAGATAATTTATCAATTTCAGTATATCCGCTACTTTCAAAATGAACATCGTATTCTCCTTTTGCTAACTGTTTGGCGTTTGAGGTAATTCTGCGTATTGGTTCAGTTAATTTATAAGCTAAAAGCCAAGCAAACGTTGTAGCGAATAAAAAAACCGCCGTTGACAAAATAAGCCACTGCTTAACTAAAACTGTAACAGTGGTACTATTTACATTTATATCTAACGTTAAATAAACGTATACTGGTCGAATCTGTTCTTGCAATAAATGTTGGTCAAATCTATATCCATAATATGCCATTGTTCTGCCGTCTTGCGCTACTACACCAGTAATTGCATAATCACTTTTTATAATTTGTTGCTGATAATTAGATAGATAATCGTTTTTATAAAAATCACTTGTTTCCCATAACGAACCGCCCAATACATCAAATAACGCCAAATTTAAATCGCTTTGAAATTGCGATTTATTTAAAGTTGTTTCAAAATCACTTTTTTTACAAATCTCAACAAACTTCTTTGCGGCGTTTTGCAATTCACGCTCTTTCATTTGCGTAAAATATAACCTCAGCGCAAAAAATTGCAAGCAAATAACTACTAACAACGCTACTAAAATACATATTGTAAAATAGAACCAAATATTAAATTTCAAGCTGTAAACGTTCATCTATATCGCTAATCCTAAATTAAAACATCTTTATTTGATTAATTATCTTATATTAATTTATAAATTAATAATCAAATTTATAACCCATTCCACGAACGGTTGAAATTGTATCTCTATAACTGCCTAAATTACTGCGAAGCATTTTAATATGAGTATCTACTGTTCTGTCATCGCCATTAAAGTCGCTTCCCCAAATATTTGCTAACAATTCCTCTCTTGAAACGGCTATGCTATGTTTGCGTACCAAATAAAAGAGTAATTCATATTCTTTTGGCGTAAATTCTAATTTCTTATCTCCAATTGAAACCATTCTTCCATCAAAATCTACAACTAAATCGCCGAAAACCATTTTATCACGTTTGTTACTTTGATTGATTCTGGATAATATCGCTTTAATTCGCGCAATAACTTCGCTTGGAGAAAATGGCTTGACAACATAATCATCAGCGCCTACTTCAAATCCAAATAATTTATCGTATTCTTCATTTCTTGCCGATAAAAATAGAACTGGCGCTGCGCAAAACTTTTTGATTTCTTTTACAGCCGACAATCCGTCCAATCTTGGCATCATAATATCCATAATAATTAGGTCAAATTCAGCTTTTTTGCATTTATCGATAGCTTCCATACCATCTTCAGCTTCATCTGATTCAAAACCAGCAAATTGTATATATTCTCTAAGTACATCTCTTATTTTTTTCTCGTCATCTACAATTAATATTTTTGGCATATATACCTCCTTATCTAACTAATCTAATAGTGATAGCTCAAATTTTTGCCTATCGTGTATGATTATTATAACATAAAACTGATACTATATCAATTCTTTTTCTAATATTATAAAATTTGATTATTGATAGCGTTTAACGCAATTTTTGTGACTATAATTCAGCGATTAATTAAATATCGTATTTTGCAAGTATTTCTGCGGGTGTTTTATGCAAAATTCCAAGTACGGGCAATAATCCAAATATTAAATTTAACGCTGCCATTGTAACTATAACGATTGCTTTTATCCAAAACGGAAAATAATAATTGCTTCCCATTGTGGGCGCAAAACCGCCAAAAGCATCGCTTAGCAAAGAACCAACTATAAATCCAACAACGGTTGTAACTAAGGTAATAGCTATTATCTCCCACACAAACATCTTGATGACATCGCCTTTTGATACGCCAATGCAACGTAATAATCCTATTTGCTTTACTCTATTAAACGTTTCTGTGCGCATAACAAAATATATTATTAAAAACATTGCGCCTAATACTATTGTTAACGTGATTATCGTACCTATTGTCCTCACATCATTTTGCGCTTTTACTTCTTCATATTTTGCATCTACCACTTTAACAGCTTTCATTTTACCATTATATTTTGATATAAGATTGTTTGAATTATCTGAAAATACGTTTATTTCATTAAAAAATGGACTCAAAGCAAAATATTCGTTCATTATTTCATTTTCAGTCATCTTGCTTGTATCTTTTATTAGCAATGGAGCTATCATTAATTGCACATAATCGCTATAATCTATCCAAATTGTTGTACTATGCGATTTTGCAACGCCAATAATAGTAAAGTATTGTAAATTATTTTTGGCGTAGACTATTTTAACTTTCTTTCCAATGAAATCTGAATTTTTACTTAACCCATTTTGGATTAAACTATTTCCCATACCCATTTGAGTACATGCTTGTATAAACATTTCATCAACAATAATACCATTATGAACTGATGAATCGCTTTTTACCCCCACCAACAAATTTCCGTCAAATTTATCAATAGGCGCATAATTTTTATTGCCGTTCAACGAAATATAATTGTATCCTATTGGTTTTTGAACTAATTTTGGCGTTTCAATATAAAATTCTACATAAGCCTCATTCCATATCATTGGTTGACTTTCAGTATTTTTAATGTGTTGAATAGTTTTTTTATATTCTTCTTTTCTTATAGTATCTGAATTATCAACTGGAACATTAATATAATCAAATCTAAAATTGACTACGTTTGGTTCTGCTATCATATATTTTATTTCATCTATATGCATTGTGGTTGTGTATACCGATATATTTATAGTCGCTATCAAAGCTAAAAATAAAAATGCAAAATTAGCCCATTTGCTTCTTTTATTATTCCGCCCCATCATATTTGCAAATCCAGCTTTTATGCTTTGCCATACAGTTTGATATTTACTTCTTTTTCCTGTTTGCGCTATTGGTTTAATAATAGTTTTATCAATCTCTATGCTATAAGCCTCTTTACTTTTGTCAATTTTATGGTCATTTATAAGTTTTGTTTCATTATCAACATTCACTATTTCAATCTTGCTTTTTAACGGATTATCTAATTCGATATAGTATTTTCCATTAATATAACACAACTTTAAATCTATTTTTGGCATACTTTCAGCCGAGTATAATTCGATATTTATATCGGGCGCTGATAATTGCCTTTTATTATAATCTAATAAATATATCTTATCCTTATCCTCTAATGTTAAGTTTTCTTTTTTTTCATTTTTATACTGCTTAACAATTTTGCCATCGCTTAACTCCACAACTTCATCGGCATAAAAATCTACTATCCTTGGCTCGTGCGTAACTAAAATAACTAAACATTCTTTGCTTATTTGTTTAAGCAAATCCATTGTAGCTATTGTGCTTTTTTCATCTAAATTACCCGTCGGTTCGTCAGCAATAATAATTTTGGGACATTTAACTAACGCTCTCGCTATCGCTACCCTTTGTTGTTGCCCGCCTGACAATGTCGAAGGCAATCTATTTTTATATTTACTTATGCCTAATCTCTCTAAAACATACATCGTTCTTTTTTCACATTCAGCATCGTCATTAAGTCTATCAAGTCTTAACGCCAACTTTATATTCTCTTTTACTGAAATATCATAAATTAGGTTATAATTTTGGAATATATACCCTATTTTTTCACAACGCAAAACATCTAAATCGCTACCTTTTTTTGATAATTCTTTTCCGTCTATTTTAATTACGCCGCTATCTGGCTTATCTAAGCCTCCTATTATATTAAGTAACGTCGTTTTACCGCTTCCGCTCGATCCAAATAGCGCTACTAATCCTGTATTATTAAAGGTCAATGAAATATTATCCGCTGCTTTTATCTCGTTAGGCTTATCTTTATAATATATTTTTGATATGTTTTCAACCTTAATCACCTTACTACCTCCGTTTCAATTATTAATAATGCTGTGGCTATGCTTTTTCGCTAAGTATTACACTTTTATATAATACATATTATTTACTCTTTGTTCTCGCTTAAATTCTTTTTGACAGAACCTATAAATAGTTTCGAGGAGCATTTAACGCTAACAACAACAGCTATAATTAATATTGCAGTAATTATAATAATATAACTAATTGGCGTAATTTTTGAGAATATTAAAGCTTCGGGAGCTTTTGTTATTAGCGCGCAAATAATAGATAATATTGAAACTATTAACGCCGATATTGCAGAGAATAAGGATTCTACCATAATAACAAATCGTATTTGCTTTTTACTTACGCCCACGCTACGCATTATTGTATAATCAGTATTTTGTGATATTACAATTTGTTTTGTAACTATATACATTATAAAATAAACAACTATACCCGACATAAATATCGATAAAGCTGTGATAAAATTCACAATTTTTGCAAATTGCCCTATATTAGATTCCATATAAGCTCTATTAGTAAAGTAGCCTTTTAAGAATAAAGCATCTTGCAACGATTGCATATTGGACTGACTTGTATATAACGAAACTTGATAGAGTTTATCTTCTAATACCTTTTCTACTTGAGTTTTATTTATAGTACACACTATCATAGCTTTTTCATTATTTGTATTCCACGGAAAACTTGAAACAATTGTTGGCATTACATCTTTTGCAGTAAATCCCGCTTGAAACAGTGAATTACTCAAATCAAATTCTATGTTCACTTTAAACAAATCTTCCTGCTTTATATTGGACATATCCGCAAAATGTTGTGATATTTCTAACTTTGCATAATTATCTCCCATTTCATTTGATAATAAAATTACGATATTGTTTAATTCATCGCCTTGGTTCATATTTGTATTCATCATATTTTTAATTTTTATTCCACGTATCTGTTTATAACAATCGGCAATTACCATTTTATACTGAATTGGAGATAGATAAATATAAGATTCCATAATATCGTTAGTTATTACATAACCTGAAACGGTTAAATTAATTTTAGAATTATTGGTAAAATCGTCAGTTTTTGAATACATTTTAGTATCGTTATTCAATTTTTCAGATTCATCGATTATATATTCAAATTCATTTCTTTCATAAGAAATAATAAATTCAATACTCTTTCCAACTAAATCGACAATCTTATGTTTTAAATAAAGTGGTAAAACTAAAAAACATTCATTTTCGTTTTGGGGCAATTTTCCGTTAAACGTTAACGCATTTTCTTTCATTGCGCTTAATGGCTTTGGATAAAAATTGAATGTTCTAACATAAGCATCTTCATTCTCTTTAACCGCAATATTTGCGCTAAAAGTTGTATCAGATACATAATCATATTTTGTAATACCCGTAACGCCACTCATTTGGGAAAGTTGGTTCAAATCTTGTTCGCTTAATATACTATCATCTATTTTTTTTACAATAAGCCTTTCTTTATCTAAATTATTTATTGCGAAATTATAAATCGGATATGAAACACCCATTGACGCAGTAGAAGCGGCTATTGAAAAAAACATCAACGCTGTTATAAGCATCAAAGAAAATGTAAAAATTGTTTTTTTAGGAGTGTTTTTTAAACTTCTTAACGATATCCACATATCATTTTTGAAACGCTTAAATCGTGATTTTTTTACGCTTGAATATGGCTTTACCTCTTTTGGCGACGTGTATGGCTTAATTTCTAAATCTTCAATTAATTCGCCATCAAAAAATCGTAATTTACGTGTAGCATACTTTTCTACTTGTTCATAATTATGCGTAACAACCACAACTAATTTTCCAACGCCTACTTCGCTAAGTAATTTCATTATCTCAGCGCCACTATTAGCGTCTAAATTACCCGTAGGCTCGTCCGCTAAAATTATCGGGCTATCGTGCGCTAAGGCTCTCGCTATAACCATTCTCTGTTTTTGCCCGCCTGAAAGTTTCGCCGCTTTCATATTTTTGTGCGTAATCAAACCCACTTTACCAATCAAATCTAATGCGCGCTTTCTCCGCTCTTTATGATTTGTATAACAATCTAATAACGCTAACTCTACATTCTCTAATACTGTATAACTTGCAATAATATTATAATCTTGAAATATAAATGAATTGTACTTTTTTCTGTACTCCTCCCACTCCTGCTTAGTGTAACCACTCGTTTCTTCGCCAAATGCAGTCATCTCTCCCTCTTCATAACTGTCTATTCCGCTTATAACATTCAGAAATGTCGATTTTCCACTTCCACTCTCTCCTGTAACTGCTACAAATTCGCCTACGTTTAACGTAATATTCACTTTACGCAAACCCAACGCCACTACATCGCCAGTTGAATAATATTTGGTAACATCTTTTAAATTAATCATTTTTACCTTCCTCCAACTCAAAACAATAAAATGAATAAAAATACAATTTATGTATAATTATTATTTTAGATATCTTGTGTAACTGCGTTTATTATACCATTAATACCTTTAAGTAGTAATTCTCTTGGACACGCTGCTGTAATTCTTGCAAACCCTTGAGTTCCGAATCTTTCTCCTGGCATAAAGGTAACTTTTTCATTTTTTTCGCATTTTTCCGCTATATTTTTACTATCCATTGAATATGAACGTAAATCTACCCACATCATATACGTTCCTTGGGGCATAAAGCATCTACTTTTTGGTAACCTTTCATTAAATAAATTTATAGCGACTTTTAAATTTTCGTCCACATAATCTATAACTTCAGCAAGCCACTTTTCGCCTTCAACAGTAAACGCTCCCTCAGCCGCCGCCATTGACAATGGATTTGCGCATTGATGAAATTCATTCTTTATATCCATTCTTTCTTTCATATTGTCATTAATAATTATATTTGATAATTCCAATCCAGCTAAATTGAAGGTTTTTGACGCCGAAATGCAAGTGATTATATCAGCGTCAGGCAATAGTTTTAATATCGGGGTATACGTCATTCCCTTTCTTGTCCAATCACTATGTATTTCATCAGATATTATCGCAACATCGTGTTTTGCGCATATATCCGCTACCTTTAATAATTCAAATTCAGTAAAAACTCGCCCAGTAGGATTATGAGGACTACATAATACAAGTACTCTGTTTTTAGGATTTGAACACAACAACTCAAGATGTGCAAAATCTATTTCATATCCGCTTTCCGTAATTATCATAGGATTAAACATTTGCTTGCGTGGTATAGCAAAATAAGGCATATAAGCGGGCGTTTGAAATATTACCTGCTCGTCCGCTTTACATAACATCTCAACACACTCAAATACACCATCTACGACGCCATGACTAACCATTATATCCTTACTGTTTATCCGCCAACCATATCGACGCTCATTCCAATTTATAATGCTATTCATATACTTTTCATTTTGAGCCAACGTGTATCCTACTATTTTATGCCTCAATCGCTCCTGTATAGCGTCAACTATACAATCTGGCATCAAAAAATCCATATCTGCCGTCGTTAATGGTATTATATCCCCTTTGCTCCACTTCAACGCATCTGTTTTATAACGATTAATTATTGTGTCAAAATCAAACATAATTCTCCTTAAATTCCAATTTTATAAGTTTATTTCTTAATATATTAATATATTGATATATTTATGTGATTAATTATATTTTTTTATTTATAATCATTAATATAAATTTATTACTTAGACATATAATGTAATAAATTTATCATTATTTATTCAATTTTTAGTTTTAGGTTTAAATATTAATTTTTACTATTTAATGATAGAATTATATAAATATAAATTAAGTAATTTAACATTATTCGTATACAATTGCAAATTAAAATTGTAAAATATTAATATTGTACAATATAATTATGTAATAATATCTTTTTGTTTTGTTTGCTTTAAATAATTTTAATCTTTTTTTATTTCAACTTCGCAACAGCAAGTTTTATAATTTTCTAATTTTTTGCTTAGCAAGACGTGTTCGCAAACATTTCGTATCATAAAAGGTTCGCCTGTCTTTTCATAATTCATTTTGTCGTACAATTCCATAACTGAAGTTCTTCCATTGAGCCAAATTCTATCAGCTTTTCTATTGACAAAAGCGTGAAACTCGACTAATTTAATCAAAGCTTTAGCGATGCCTTGATTCCTAAACTGGGCATATACTGCAAGCCCGCGCATTTGATATTGTATTTTTTCCGTAAATGCAGGGTTGCTTTTTCTAATAATAGACAAACAACCTGCAGCCACGCCATCGACAAACGCTTCAAAATGGATACTTGTCGCTTCCAAATCTCCGTCAAACATTGCAGCGCTAATATCTAACGCTTCGGGGCGCAATACTTTATATCTTATTTCATATATATCTTCTACCTTTACAATTTTTAATTCAACCATAGAGAAAATCCCTCGTTATATTTATACTATGCGCCATCAAAAATACATACCATTGATAATTAAATAATACATACCATTGATAATTAAATAATCATTAGTGTATTAATCGATAAAATTTACTATTTAATTTAAGTTAATATTCATCAGTACGGCTTTCAATCATTGCTTTGACTTTCATTAATCGAACAAGCGCGCCTCTTTCATTTTCGTCTAATTTCATTGAGATATATTTTACGGTTTCTTCCATTTGTGGAATCATAACATTTTCCAACGCATTTACACGCCGTTTATTTTTTTCTATTTCGTCAGCGAGGCGGTTACAAGTTTTTTCGGCAACGGACAAATTGATTAAATTTTCAACAAGCTTATTCAATTCGCTTATAGACTTATCTAACTCGCCTGTTACTGTAATAAAGCTATATGGATAGAGTTCGCCTTCGCTGCTTTGTATCGCTATTGTAGGCACGTTTACGCCCATTAAAGTCTTTTTTCCACATTGCAATTGTAATGTTTTTGACGGCATTAAAATAGCTTCATCTAATACTTGCGGCGATTCAGATGCGCGCGCCAACATAAAGTTTTTTAACGCGCTATTTAATTTAGACTCCGTTTCTTCACGTAGTCTTTTGTTTTCACGCGCATAAACAATAAATTTTCGCACCATTTCATCTGTTTTATCCTTTAAAAGTTTATGCCCTCTAATCGCTGTCTTAAGTCGAGCTTTTAATCTTTTCAATTCCATACGTGTTGGATTTACACGCATTAACGCAACTGCCATATTTCCCGTCCTTATAATTAAGCTTTATAATTATTCTCAATGCAATAATGTAACAATCATAATTCAAATGATGACAATGTAAAAGTAAAATATTAAAAAATTTAATATTTTTAATTAAATGTCATATTAATTGAATTTAATGTTACAAAGATATAAATGAATGATTATTATATTTATAAATATCCATAATAATCTGTTTTGTATAGTTATAGGTATGGATTATCTTGCTTTATAGTATTTATCTAATAGTTCGTCCGAAATACGTTTAAGTTCTGTTCTTGGCAATATACCGAGTAATTTCCACCCTAAATCCAATGTTTCGTTAATAGTTCTGTTTGTATTGAAACTTTGAGCGATGTAGTATTTTTCAAATTCTACTGCAAAGCGGGCGTATAATTTATCTATATCAGTTAAAGCGCTTTCGCCTAAGATTGATGCAAGTTCTTTCGCTTCTTTTCCACGAGCGTAGCAAGCGAATAACTGGTTCATTGTGTTAGCGTGGTCTTCTCTTGTTTTGTTTTCGCCAATTCCTTTATCTTTTAGTCTTGATAAGCTTGGTAAAACGTCAATTGGCGGATTGAATCCTTTTTTATATAATTCTCTTGACAATATAATTTGTCCTTCGGTAATATATCCCGTTAGGTCAGGAATCGGGTGTGTTTTATCATCTTCTGGCATAGTTAAAATAGGAATCTGTGTTATACTGCCGCTTTTACCTTTAATTCTGCCCGCTCTTTCGTAAATAGTAGCTAAGTCAGTATATAAATAACCCGGATATCCTCGTCTGCCAGGAACTTCTTTTCGAGCGGCAGAAGTTTCTCTTAAAGCTTCTGCATAGTTTGTCATATCCGTCATTATAACAAGCACTTGCATATCTTTTTCAAAGGCTAAATATTCGGCTGCTGTTAACGCCATTCTTGGTGTGGATATACGTTCTATTGCTGGGTCGTTAGCTAAGTTAACAAACATTACTGTTCGTTCTATTGCGCCCGTCTTTTTAAAATCTGAAGTGAAAAACTCCGCCTCTTCGTAAGTGATTCCCATGGCTGCAAACACAACAGCGAATTTTGTGTCGCTATTTAAAACTTTCGCTTGGCGCGCAATCTGCGCTGCAAGTTGTGCGTGAGGCAATCCGCTTGCTGAAAATACGGGTAACTTTTGTCCTCTAACTAATGTATTTAATCCATCAATTGCCGATATCCCCGTTTGAATAAACTCATTTGGATAATCTCTTGAATAAGGATTTATTGGACTACCATTTATGTCCAACCTCTTTTCTGGAATAATTTCTGGTCCATTATCTTTAGCTTTGCCCATTCCGTCAAAAACTCTGCCTAACATATCCATTGAAACGTTAAGCTCCAAGCTTTTTCCTAAAAATCTCGCTTTAGCTGTGCTAATTCGGAGTCCTTGGCTACCTTCAAATAACTGCACCAAAGCTTTATCACCATACACTTCCAAAACTTTGCCGTTTCTTATTTGTCCGTCTTCTGTCGTTATCTCTACAAGTTCGTTATATGTCGCCCCTGCAACGCCTGTAACAAGCATTAATGGTCCAACTACTTCTTTAATAGTTTTGTATTCCTTTAACATTTCAGTTCCCCTTACTAAGCAATTCGTTAATTTCTTTCTTAAGTTCTATCATTATCTCAGAAAGTTTGCCTAAATCATCTTCCGCTATATACTTGCTCCTACCAATACGTTCCCTAACAGGTAAATTGATAACATCTTCTAACTCAGCATCTCCGTTAAGCGCATCAATTCCTAAATGATAATACTCAAGTATTAATTTAAGCATATTGTATTGTTTAACAAGCGATGTGTATGTGTCAATTTCGTGATAAGCATTTTGATGCAAATAATCTTCTCTTATTGATTTTGCTGTTTCCATTATTAATCTATCTTTATTTGAAAGCGCATCCATACCGACGAGTCGAACAATTTCGTCTAATTCGCTTTCTTCTTGCAAAATACTCATAGCTTCTGTTACTCTAAGGGTAAAATCCGAAGCGATGTTGTCGTTATACCAATAATCTAATTTATCCGAATATAACGAGTAACTTTGCAGCCAATCAATCGCTGGAAAATGCCTCTTATACGCTAAACTTGCCGATAATCCCCAAAAAACTTTGACAATTCTAAGAGTCGCTTGACTAACAGGCTCAGATAAATCGCCTCCAGGAGGTGATACAGCTCCTATAGCTGTTATCGCTCCAACTTTGTCTATGCTTCCATTAACCTTTACAATTCCGGCTCTCTCATAAAACTCTGCAAGTCTTGTGGATAAATAAGCTGGATAACCATCTTCTCCAGGCATTTCCTCTAATCGTCCGCTCATTTCTCGTAACGATTCCGCCCATCTTGATGTGCTATCTGCCATTATAGCCACCGTATATCCCATATCTCTGTAATATTCAGCAATAGTAATTCCCGTATAAATAGACGCTTCTCGCGCAGCAACTGGCATATCAGATGTATTAGCGATTAAAACTGTACGTTTCATTAACGGTTGATGCGTTTTAGGATCTATAAGCGATGGAAATTCGTTTAGTACGTCTGTCATTTCGTTTCCACGCTCTCCGCATCCAACATATACTATAATCTCTGCATCAGCCCATTTCGCTAATTGATGTTGTACTACTGTTTTTCCACTTCCAAAGGGTCCCGGCACTGCAGCGACTCCACCTTTTGCAATAGGGAAAAATGTATCAATTACTCTTTGTCCCGTAACCATAGGCATCGATGGAGGTATCTTTTCTTTATACGGACGTCCTTTTCTAACCGCCCACTTTTGCAACATAGTTATTGACGCAATTTCGCCATTCTTCTTCTTTATTTTGGCGATAACTTCATCAATATTATAAGCTCCGTTTCCTTTTAATTCTATAATTTCACCTTCAACGCCATTCGGCACCATTATTTTATGCAAAATAACAGTAGTTTCTTGCACTGTTCCCAATACATCGCCACTTACTACTTTGTCACCTTTTTTTGCCCTTTCTGTATACTCCCACTTTTTTATGTGGTCAAGCGACTTTATCTCTAATCCTCTTCCAATTCTATCACCCGATAACTCCCTAAGCTTGTCTAACGGACGCTGAATTCCATCGAATATTCCCTCTATAAGCCCCGGAGCAAGCTCAACCGATAAAGGAGCGCCCGAAGAATACACTGGATCTCCTACCCCTAAGCCATTGGTTTCTTCGTAAACTTGGATAGACGCTCTATCATTTCTAAGCTCTATTACTTCACCTATTAGCTTCTTTTCACCGACTTTAACAACATCGTACATCTGAACATCTGCCATATTCTCCGCTACTATTAACGGCCCGCTGACTTTAATTATTCTTCCTTGCATTTACTATCCTCCGTTTATCAAAAGTCGCCTTATTTAAACTACTTTCGACCAAAAACTTACTTTAACTCAATCTATTTTTCTACTTTTATCACCAACTCTATATGTATGTAACACGAACCACGATAGTTCATTACATATTCGTCATTTTAACTTACATATAACATTTATATTAAGTGTACTTTTACTATTAGTTTATATATTATTTATACTCTTTCATCATTTAATATTTAAATAACTACATATCTTTATTTATTAAATAATATATCTACGCCAATCGCTTTTTCCACATCTTTTTTTATTCCGTACATTCCAACGCCCAAACTTTTGCCGCCGCTCGGAATAGGAGTAATTATAGGATATTCCTTTGCTTTAGCTTTTTTTATTATAT
>JAVVUQ010000031.1:0-5788 GCA_036653075.1 Clostridia bacterium
TAAATACATTGAATAAACCTAATTTTTTTTATATTTATTAGTTTAGTAAAAATAAATTAATAGTAAATATAAAATTGATTTAATTAAATAAATAAAATAAAACATAAAATGATTTAATAGATTAATAAAACATAAAATTGATTTGAATAGATTATATTTAATTGATTTAATAAAATTAATAAAAAATTTGCATAAATAAAACGGAACGAATAATCGTTCCGTAATATTGTAAAAATTGAAAATTTAATGTTAAATTTAAGAAATTATGATTTTAATTTTGCATCTACAAATTTCAATCCAATGGATAATTTTGGAATATAGTGGTCGCAAATATAGAGTAATGGTGGCAAAAAGCCTAAAACAAGCACAGCTGAAATAAGAGCGCCCAAGCCTATCATTATACCTATTTGAGCTACGCCTGCGACGGTTGAAACTATGCCAATAGTAAAGCCTGCAACGCACAATATCAGTGATGATGTTAAAACCGAGCCTATTGATTGACTAATTGCGCTACGCATAGCAATTAATTTACCGTGTGTTTTACGCATATCAACGTAGTTTTTGCTATACAAGATAGCGTAGTCTATTGTTGCACCAAGTTGTATAAGTGAAACGACCAAGTATCCTAAAAATGCAATAGGAGCGCCGCCTATTGACGCAATAGCCATATTGATAAATATGCCTATTTCTATTGTTGAAACCAATAATATAGGTAGAATTATCGATTTAAACATAAACATAATAATTACAGCTACCGCAATAACAGCCAATAAATTGACAAAATCATAGTCGGAAGTTATCATTGTTTTCATATCCATAGCGGCGATAGTACTGCCTGTCAAATAATAATTAGTCGTATAAAATGACACGATACTTTTAATTTGCTTAACTATTTCAAATGCCTCTTTGCTTTCGGTATCGGCGTTGACGTTGACTACTATTCGAGTATGATCTTTGCTGTCGAAATTAGCGGTTAACTCCTCTGGCATAATTCCGCCTATGCCTGGTTTGACCAAAGATTTATACGCCATTATGCTTGTAACGACTTTTTTGCCTTCATATTTAATTTCTTTCAGTTTATTAACCAAAATTGCTTCATTATCTGTATCGCTATCTGGTTTATCTGCATTTCTCAGTGTTTTTGGAATGATTATAAGCACAGGATTATAAGTGCCAAAACAATCTTTGATAACTAAATTATCGTTATATGATTTTGTGCCTTCGCCAGAGCCAATTGAGCTTTCGCCGTACATAAAGTTTAAATCGCCTTCTTGATCTTGACAAGTAAAGCAAAAACCTCCGATAAGCGCCACGACTAAAACAATAGGTATAGCAAATTTAGTAGTAAAGCGACCAATTTTGTTTCCCGATGGCATTAAATTGCGATGTTTGCCCTTTTCAAGTAATTTATCAAACATTGAAATCAATACTGGCATAACGAGCATTGCGCAAAGGAAGCTAATGATAATACCTTTAGCAAAAACCAAACCAATGTCTTTTCCAATTCCAAACTTCATAAATGAAATTGCAGCGAAACCAGCGACAGTAGTTAAGCAGCTTGCCGATATAGGCGCAAGCGAATGTTTTACGGCGTTTTTAATTGCAATTTTCTTATCTGGATTAATTTTAATTTCTTCTCGATACTTATGCAAAAGGAAAATAGAGTAATCCATACTTATCGCCATTTGTAACGCCATAGCCATACTGTTAGTAACAAAGCTTATGCCGTTAGGTAAAATTCCAAAAGCTTGAAATGCAATATTTGAGCCCATATTGAATAATACGGACAAACCAATAACAATTAAAAACAATACCGGTTCAAAAAACGATGTTGTGGAAAGTAGTAAAACAATAATAATTAAAGGCACTGCAATAAGAGTGCTTGTAAAAGCCTCTTTTAATGTGGTTTCTCTTGCTGCCTTGCTCATAACTGCTGTTCCATCTAAATAAGCATTTAGTTTATCTGAGGAGCATAATGACATTATCTCGTTAAGAGCTTTATCCGTTTTGTCACTGTAATCATCTTCTAAGAAATATATTTCAATCAACGCATTTTTGTTTACAGCGTCATAGTAATTACTTAAATTTATTGCTCCATTAAAATAATATTTTACAATTAAGTCCACAAAATCCAAAATAATAGGATTTTTATCTATGAATTCTAAAACTTCTGATGTAGAAGCGCCCTTACTCAGCATATCTAAAAATTCAGTTATTTGTGTAGAATCCGTCATTTCGCCTGTTATAGATTCCACTGCTTTTTTTATAGCTGCAACAATAGCTCCTATGTTTTCATTTATCGGTTCGGTAACCATTTTAACAATATCATCTAACCATAAAGTATATCTAACGCCTTCAATAGCCGCAAGTTTAGCTTTAAATGAGCCTGCGTTTTTAATTTCAATGTTCTTTAACATTACACGCGCATAACTTGAACCGCCAAATTCTTCGTTTACAATCTTAAGTCCTTGCATAGAATCGGCATTCGGGTCGAGGTACTCAGTCAGTTTATAGTTGATTTTAGTATTCATAAAGCCTAAAACCGCTAAAAAGCAAAATAGAACTGTCATAATACCCATTAAAACACGTATTAATATTGTCTTATTAAAAATCATCTTTAGATTAAATTTCATAATTCGCCTCAGGACTTGATTTTAAAGCGGTCGCCCTTTTTCCTTGTCCGCTGTATTTTATTATCGCCGTTTCTAATGTTAATATGTTAAATTTCTAAATTTAAATATGTTATATCATATATTATTACAACATAACGCTATGTATATTATTATACTACTTATTATCTACTTTTAATATTAAATATGCGTTAAATCGTTAAACTATATATAATAATTTGTATTGCTTTAATATTCAAATATGTTTAATAAGAATTTTTTACCTATTTTTATAATTACACTATAAACCTCTTTACCTCAACTAACTTAAATCTATAAATACATAACTAATGTAAATCTATAAATACATAACTAACTTAAAACAGCTAATCAACATAATAACTTAAAACATATTTTTATGATATATATTTGTTAATTGTTTGTTATTTTAATTATCCGTTTCAGCAAGTTCGTCAACATCCACAAGCTGTTGTTTTTCGTATTCGCTAAGCGTAATCATTTGTTTGTCACTAATTGACCAAGCAAAATAGTGCAATTGTTGGCGATAATAATCTTGTTCTTCCTTTTCATTTGGAATGACTATTTGTAATTCTTTAGAATTAGCGACTTTTACTCCTAAACCATTTGCATAAATGACTTGTGAATATAACACAACTGTTTTCAAAGCGCCACATTCAGAAAAACAACCTTTTCCCAAATAAATTTGCTTTTTATTTCCTAATGCCTCGTCTTGTATTAATTTTGGCAACTCAACTTTTCCTAATTTTGTACAGTTAGCGAACGCTTCTGTTCCAATGTAAAAGAGGGCGCTTTTATCCAATGTAGCGTCGGTAAATTTAACTTCTAACAAGTTACCGCAAGACAAGAAAGATTTATCTCCAATGTATTGAATACCGCTGCCAAACTCAACTTCTTGTAATCTAACAAAACTTCTAAAATCTAAATTTCCAATATACGTAATATATGAATTAAATTTAATTTTTGTTAAAGTAAAACTATTAAATGCGCCCGAGGTAAATCCAACGACTTTTGCTTTATCGTACATATCTGGAATTTCCGCTTTATCTTTACCCCAATACCCGCTAACAATTGCATAATTTTGATAATCTTCAATTAAAACCTTTTCATTCACGCCTAACTCAATAATTTTATTATACCTTTCTTTGTCCGTTTCGGCAAGTTCCTTAACGGTAATAAAAGCATAATCTCCATCAAAATTAGCAGGATAAAGCGGAATTCCACTCCAAGCGGCATTTTCTTTTAATTTAATTTTTAATGTATTTGACACATAAAAATTCGTTTCCGAAATACTACCAGCGCCTGAATCGGTATCTGGAACATTTTCGCCCATTAACACAACAGCTTTCAAAGCGCTACACTTTTTTAAAGCATCAAAACTCAAATATTTTAATCCAACAGGCAAATCTAATCGAGAAATAAAAGGATTTGCGCATAAACTGCCCGACTCAATTCTTTCAACATTATTTGGAACATTAAATCTAATATCCGTCTTCCCCGCTGGATAACTTATCATTCGCACCATATCTTTACTGTAAATTACGCCATCTTTAACTTCAAAATGGATATTTTCTTCATCAATCCAATACCCCGTTATCGACGTGCAACCCGTAAATGCGGATATACCAAAATTAATCAATTCTTTAGGCAATTTAAACGCTTCTAAATTTATACATCCGCTAAAGGCGTTAGCGCCAATTTGAGCAATCTTTGAATCTGTTAAATTTACCGTTTTAAGCGATACGCATCCATAAAAAGATTCGGACATAATTACTTGCACATTACATAACATTCGCAATTCAATAATTGATTCACACTTAAAAAAAGCCCTCTCGCAAATCGTTACTACTTCTAAAGGCACGCTATACACCCCTGAAACAAAATAGTATCGTGGCGGAACTTTAATTAAATTCTTCATCTGATAATCAAAAAGAACACCATCTAACGAACGATACGCTTTATTCTTTTCCGATATTTGTATATAAGTTAAATTTGGCATTTGTGAAAAAGCATTATCTGATATTTCTATAACAGTTTCTGGCACATCAACCCATTTAATATTTTCACAATTAGATAGTCTGTTAATTTTTAATACATCTTTACCTTCAACCTGCGCAGGCAACTCTAACATAGAATTTGAAGAAATATCCATATTAACAACTTCCCATCCGTCACCATACTTTTTATACCAAATATTATCCCGTATGGTTATATCAGGGCTTGGCAACGTACGATTTAAAGATAAAAATAAAAAAACAGACAACGCAAGTATCGCCAACGCTACACTATACGCAATAATTTGTGGTATTAAAATTTTTTTATTTTTATTGCTTTTTTGGTTCTCAACAAATTTACTCATATTTACCTTCTTGATTTTACAATTAATAATTATTGAAAATACATTGAAATGAAAATAAACACAATTTAAAATTCTATAATTAAAATATTAATATTGCCATATATTTTCATTTTTTAATCAATTCTTTCTCAATTGCATTATCCTCATCTACAAAAGCTTTTATAATCGCATTCTTATCTATAATATCAGCATCAATTTTTACAGGCGGATTAATGATCGTATATTTTTTTTCATTTCTTTGCGTTGTATTGTTGCTTTTGTTTATTGACCGTTTTTCATCTTTAACTATTGAATTTATGGCAACATCATTACCATTTATAATGCTTTCTTTAGCTGTAATATCTTTAACTTCAATATCTTTAACTTCAATATCCTTAACTGCAATATCTTTAACTATTTGCGTTTTTTGCTTATTGTTTGTTTTCTTTTGCGGCGACGCTTTTTTCTTTTCATTTATTAGGTTAGTTTTAGTAATATTAACGCTCTTTTCCTCCGCTATTTCAACTTCTTTCGATTTCTGCTCAGCTTTAGCGATAGGTTTAACAATATTATTGACTTTTGTTTCATTATAAGTTTTAGTATCCGCTTTATTATCAATTTTATCAATTTTTATATCTTGCGTCTTGTTTTCGACTTTTTTATTATCCTCTATATCTGTTTTTACGCCAACATTAACGTTAGTTTTTATAGCAGGTTTAATATCATTTGCAATTATAGCTTTATTTTCAACTTTATTTTCAACTTTATTTTCAACTTTATTTTCAACCTTATTTTCAACTTT
>JAVVUQ010000031.1:5888-8387 GCA_036653075.1 Clostridia bacterium
CAACTTTATTTTCAACTTTATTTTCAACTTTATTTTCAACCTTATTTTCAACTTTTACATTAACAATTTTATTATCCGTTTTTATTGGTAAATTTTTGTTATTTACATTGGGCGTAACGTTAGAGTTGTTGACTACTAATTTATTTCCATTTGCATTGACAGTTGTAATAGCTGTCGTATTAGTTGTAGTCAAAGCTTTAGTATTAGTTGTAGTTAAGGCTTTAGTATTAGTAGCGTTTAAAGTAGGTTTATTAGAATTTGCCGCAATAACGCTATTATTTATATTTACTACTTTTTCAATAGTAGGATTATTTATTGTAGTAATTGGCGCATTTGCAATTGAAGTATTAGGTAAAGTGGTTGATGCAGCGGTAGCTGACGATGGATTCAAACTTATAGTATTAGTCCCCGAAGTATTTACCGCAAGGCTTTTTGCGCCTTCGTTTACGTTGAGAGAATATTTGATAAATAAATCTGCATCTAAAAATGGCAAATTATTTTCGTCATACACAATACCAAGCGAATGACTAAGCGCAATTTCAAATAGTTTTTCCATATCAATTAAGGCAAGATTTGGAATTTTTACAGCGAATCGTTTTCCTTCGATATGGATACTTGCGTTTGTAGCCATAACGCCTTTAGCTGCGTGTTCGCCCTGCATAACGCCTGCAAATTCTCTTAATTCTTTAACTGTTACGCTTGTAGTGAGGCGTTGACGAGTTTTTGCTTGAATTAAAATAGTCTCGTGAAATCCTAATGGATCAATAATTTCTACAATTCCGTCAATTCCGTTGTCATTTGGACCAGCGGTAAGCTCATCTTTGACAACCATATTTCCATAAAGCGCTTTAACTGCGTTTAACGCTAATATTTCCATAAACACACTGCCTTCAATGTTTATAGCTTGCATATAAAAATACATCAATTTTTTAAGATACGCATCTTTTTTTAAAGTACCTTTTCTTGCTTGGTTATAAATTTTTTCTGCATTGACGAAATGCACGCCGATTGGAGTAGCTGGATATTTATCTGTTGGAGTAAGCTCGTAAATTCCACGCTTATAGATAACTTCGCTCGCATCCTCTAATTGTTTAAGCGCCATTCCCACTAATCCACGCTGAACATTACGTTCTTCAACATTATTAATATGCGAGATTGTCAATTTATCTAAAATTTCATTTCTTGTATATCTATCTTTAATGTTAAATAATTTAACTATTTCATTTTTATAATTTACTTGTTCTTGAGTTTCGGCAACCGTCCCCGTTAATTTAATTTCTTCGCCAGCATATTCCATCATCGATTGCGATAACATTTCATTAACAACAGAACCTGTTAAACTTTTATATCTTGTCGCTAAACTGTTACTGCTTCTCTCTTTTAACTGCTCCGCCGACAATCCGTACTCTAATATAGCCGCTCCAATTAAATCTTTCCTAAGCCACAAAGACTTTTTGGCAAACAACTCTAATATAACATCGTTTACCTTCTTTTTTGTAACCAAAACTTCTTCTTGATTCAACGGCGCCGATTGCTCTAATGCCGTTTTTATTTTAGTTTCATTGACAATTTCTTCTTTCTTTGCAAAAATCGGCTTTTTATTTTCTCTACGTTCGTAATTTCGTTCGTTTCGTTCGTTTCGCTCTTTTTGCGATTGCGCTTTTTCTTTAATAATCGCTGCTATAATTTCCGATTTTGAAATCGCTTTAGGCTTTTTTCTTGCCCTATAACATCCAATTAAACACTTTTTACCTTCTTTTTTATACTTTATCGGATTGCATAGGTTAATACGCATAAGCTCGTAAGGCGCAACAAGCGTGTGCGAAATTAATGGATTAGCTCTTATAGTTTCATTTATCGATATATTTTCATTATTGGCAATTTCATCACTACTTATCTCATTATTATTTATAATTTTTTGTACCGTTTTAAGGGAATTTATTCCAATTTTATCATCTTTAATAAGTTTACTTTCAATATTTTGCTCTTTTGCAATTGTATCAACTTTAATAAGTTTACTTTCAATATTTTGCTCTTTTGCAATTGTATCAACTTTATTATCACCATCAATAACGACTTTATTATCCAAAGCTTTAGCTATGTTCAATTCTTCTTCTCTCTTTTTTTTGTTTCGACCACGCCCGCCACGATGTTTGCGACGTTTAGGCTTGTCCGCAATAATACTATCATTCAATGCTATTTCATTAGACGCAATGTCTGAATTTATCACTGCTTTATCGCTATTTACCATCTGCGCATCTACTTTTACAAGTGGATTTATACTTTTTAAATCATCGTTTTTAAGCAATTCAGCTACTTTTTCAGCTTTTTGTATAATATTGGTTTTTTCTTCAGTTTTAGCAATTACATCTGCTTTTACGCTATTTTTTTTAATAATTGGATTAACATTAGATTCTTTTCCACTTTTATTTGCCAAATTAATTTCTGTTTTTATATCAATAACATCAGTTTTTTCGTTTTTTATGTTAATAACATCAG
>JAVVUQ010000031.1:8487-15822 GCA_036653075.1 Clostridia bacterium
TGATTTTGACGTAGTTGATTTTTTATTCTTATGTTTTTCATTATTATCTATTTTTTTTACATCATTATTAATTTTTTCTAAGTCTTTATTAATATTTTCTACGTCTTTAAAATTATTTTCAACCTTAGCGTCAACTTTTCTATCTGCAATAATGTCTTTTTTTGATTCGTTCAACGCTTTTGAATTTGATGTTGTGGAAGGTAAATTTTTCTGATCGATTTGATTGTTTTTATCAATTCTATCGCTTATTTTTATATCTTCTTTCACAATTTTATCTTTTAATTCAATAGATTTAACATCTTCTACTTTGTTTTTTTCTACATCAATAGCATTACCTTTTGATAATGTTATTGATGGCGCAATTGGTTTATTTTCTATGTTAATATCATTGACGTCCTCTTTAATTGGATTTTTATTAATAATCCCCTCTTTTTTAATGGCTTTTTTGGGTTCTTTTGGCTTTTTTGCAGTAACTTTTTTATCTGCTAATTTTTCATCGTTATTTATATCTTGCTTTATTTTGCTCGTTTTCTTGTTATCAATTTGTTGAGTATTACTTTCTATTTCTTTATCCTTTTGGGGTATATTTTCATCTTTAATAATAGGATTAATTGTTGTTTTATTGTGATGAACGCTTTTTTTGCTACTTGTTTTTTTAATTTTTTCATTTGCCGTTAATTCATCTGATTTAACTATTTGATTTTTTAATACAACATTTTCTTGTTTTTGTTGTTTTTCTATATCGTTTATATCGTTTGCAACCTTTACTATTTCGTTGCTCATAAATTCTCCTTTAATTTTTTTATTCTTAACTAATTGCTATTTCCATATTGTTTGTCATTTTTAATATGTTAAAAATCAATTATAACAATTCAACCGCATTTTTTAATAATATTGTTAAAAATCCATATTTTAATTATATACGATTACGAATATTAATATTTTTACGGTTTTTGAAAAAATCCATATCGACAGTTTTGTCGTAATTGACAATTTGCGACAGTGGTATCTTTACTCTTTCTACAACCTCTAAAGGTTTGCTTACATCTCCAATTCTATCTGGAGAATGGGCGTCCGAATTCAATATAAATCCGACGCCGATATGCGAAAGCTTGTCCACTTCGTCATCTGTTAAGGCGACAGCTTTGCCGTTCAACTCAATAAGTACGCCGTAATCTCTTGCCGCCTTACCTACTTCTTCAACGTCAACTTTTACGCCTAAATTTAAATGACTAATAATATCAATTTTACCCGATTCTATCGCTTTTATGTATGCGTTTGTAAACCTATAACTACTTGGCGCATTAAAAAAACCACGAAAACAACCATTTAATGAAAAATCAATAAAATCTGAAACACTCGCTGGCTGAACAGCTTTATGAAATCCGGCTATTACATAATCAAAAAGAGCAAGTTCGTTATACGTTAAATCGACTTCTCCTTCACTACCATAAATATTAGCTTCAATTCCAAAAAACAATTTGCAAGGCAATCCTTTACCATTGAGCCTTTCAATCTCATTGCGCATAACGCCAATATCTCTTTTTTTTACATTAAACATTAAATGTCTTAATCCGTGATCTGATATTCCCAATTGCTTAATACCCTTTTTTATAGCGGCGTTAAAGTTTTCTTCAATTGTGCCTTTTCCGTGTGAAAATACCGTGTGTGTGTGTAAATCGGTAAGTAACATTTCTCTCCTTAATTAATTGTGTAGATTATAGGTAAATTTATGGTAAAATAATATTATCATTTCAATGGCTTTTATCCTTTTAAATTCTCGCTTGTTTTAAAGTTTAAATCATTTACTAAATATTTATTTTTAATATATAATATTATTGTGATATTATGTAATTGTCTTTCACATTATATTATAAAAAAATATATAAATATAACGCCTTAAATAAGCAAAAATATAAAGGGTAAAATACTCAATAATTGCTCTTTTTATAATAACAATATGATTTTACACTAATAAACACTTTAAACACATAGTATAAACAATTTAAAAACAATCACGTACTTTTTTGCTCTATCATAATTAGAAAATATAATTTACGTCGCCAACTGCGCTGCTCACGTTACCAACTGCGCTGCTCACGTTACCAACTCCGCAGTTCACGTCGCCAATTACGCTATTAATATCAAAAGCTCAATATTTATAAATAAGTTGTATTTTTTTCTTATTAAAAAAGCCAATAAAATTATAATCAAATGATCTTCAATTCTAATTATTTAAGCATTTCAATCTCCGTTTCCAAATCAATTCCATAATTGTTTTTCACTTCCATTTTGATGACATCGATTAAAGCTAATACGTCTTCGGCTGTTGCGTGATGAGAAGCGTTTACAATAAAGCCTGAATGGACTCGAGAAACCTGCGCTCCTCCCACTGTTAAGCCTTTTAGTCCTAATTCATCAATAATTTTTGCTGGAATTATGTCGCCATTGCGTTTAAAGACACTGCCTGCTGACAATGATGCTAATGGTTGAGTATATTTTTTCTTTTCTGCAATTTCTTTGGCTTTTTTGTCGTCAAAATTATTATTCAAATTGAATTCCACACGAGTAATAATCCATTGTTTATTATGCTTAAAAAAACTGTCACGATAACATAATTCTGCGCTCACTTTATCAAAAATGCGTACGTTCTCGCCATCGGTAGCCCATATTTTTGATACAATTTCTGACATATCATTGCCATAACAGCCTGCGTTATTGACGACTGCGCCTCCGACTGTCGCTGGAATATACTGCATAAATTCCGTTCCGCCCTTATTATAGTACTTTGCAAAATCGTAAATCATATACAATTTAGCTCCGCTTAAGGCGACGGCTTTATCATTTTCCCAATAAATTTGCGACATATAGCGGTCAAATCTTAAAATAGCTCCATTAAATCCATTGTCACTACACAAAATATTTGAACCATTTCCCATAATAAAATAATTTATATCGTTTTCTTTGACAATTTTTAAAAACGCATCCACCTCTTGCTCATTTTGTGGCGAAACAACAACGGACACATTTCCGCCAATTTTAAATGTTGTTAATTTTTTAAGCGGTACGTCATATATCGCATTAAACGATTTAAACAATTCTTTATATGGTATCATTAATGTTCACTCCTATTTTACACTATTTTTATATTTTATACAACCAAATTAAGCATATACGCCTTTGTAAATTATTGTTTTTTATATACTTTTGACGATTTTTATTTATTGTCAAATTTTATTGTATTTATAGCTAATTATATTTGCTTATAATAGCATAAATTTTTGTATCGCTAATATTGCATTTATTTTTTCAACATCTCACATTTAATTTTATTTACAACCTTTATTAGCATAATCTTGAGATTGTAAAACGCTACTTTCATATGCAAAATTCAATTTATTATTTTCTTCTTTTATTTTTACAGCTTCTTCAATTAATCTATCCATAAGTTCTTCAAAGGTAATATCTTTAAATAAGTAATTTGCAAAGGCGCCAGGAATAGAATTTATTTCATTTACATACCACTTATTGTTTGCAACCAAGAAATCACATCGAATTACGCCGTCTGCGTTAATTGATTTATAAATGCGTTTAACCGCTGTTCTTATTCTATCAGTAAAGTTACATTCAAATGGAAAAATGCGTTGAGTGTTGATTTTGCCAAAACTCATATATTTATCGGTAAAATCTAAAATTTCGTTTTTGCAAATTGGCCGTTCCGCATACGAAACAATAATTTCATCTTTATATTTATATGCGGCGCAATTTATTTCAGTAAAATCTATTAAAGCTGGCTCGACAAGCGCTCGTATATCAAACTCAAACGCTGTTAAAAGCGCTGATTTAAGAGTAGGAATATCTTTTACTACTTGTATTGCTATGCTACTGCCTAAATTTGACGGTTTAACAATAAGCGGAAAACTAATTTTATTAATTATATGCTCAATTTCACTATCTGTATTAGCCAAATACATCGATTTTTCTATGGCGTAATATGGTAAAATCGGCAATCTTAATCCGCTAAGAAATATTTTTGTAATTATTTTATCCATACTGACCGATTGCGCAACAACCGATCCGTTTACAATAGGCAATCCATACAAACTGCCTAATCCCGCCATTTTACCATCTTCACCATTTACGCCGTGAAAAGCTAAAATTGCAACTTGCGGCTTTGTATATTTATGTAATCCAAATCTATTATACACATACAAAAATCCGTTTGGAAGCAACGCTGCTTTTTTTAAACTATCTGTTTTTTGTTTATTTGCATAATCTTTAGGTTGCATATCCTCATCGCCGATGCGAAAAACGCCCTCTCTATCAACATACAATAACGTTACTTTATGTTTTCCCAACGCTCCATACACCTGCATAGCCGTTATTATGGAAATATCGTGTTCTGAGCTTTTGCCTCCATACATCAATAATAAATTCATATATCTCCTTGTTTAATAATTAATACTTGCTTTGTACTGTATTTGCATAGTTTATATAATATATATTATTTTGTACTGTATTTGCATAGTTTATATTGTTTTGTACTGTATTTGCATAGTTTATATAATCTGTATTGTTTTGTACTGCGTTTTTTATTATTTTATTAAATAATTTTTATTTTATTAAATAATTTTTTCCTAATAGTTTGATTTAAAATCACTTATAAACAATGATTATTTATATTTATAAATTTTATCTATTAAAAATATATAAATAATGATTAAATATAATTGTCTGTTAAATCGTTTAAAAATAGTACAATATCTCCATATTTTAGATGTTTTTTCATTAATAGAGCAGATTCTTTTGCGTCTGCAATGACTATTTGTTGTTTAAATCCGCCATCCGTCAATCCATTTTTTAGCGCTTTAGTATTTATTCCGCTAATATAAACATAACGAGCGATATTAGCGATACTTTTTCCTAAATTATAATTGAGTTCGTATTGCATTTTGCCGCCCTCCACAATCCCGCACGTAACAATGGTTTTTTCACCAGTTAATTCTTTTAACGCTTCTATTGCGGCAGCAGCGCCAAAACTATTTGAGTTGTATGTATCGTCAATTATTGTAATTCCGTTACTTTTAATTACTTCTAATCTATGAGGCGATGCTTTTAAATGTTCAATTTTACTGGCGATATACTCTAATGGGATTCCTAATTTATAAGCTACCGCTACTGCCATAGCAATATTTGACAAATTATGTTTGCCAATTAACGTAGTTTTAGCAATAATCGTTTTATTGTCTACTGTTAATTTAATTGCGCCATTTCCAACACTATCTATTTTCAACCACTTTCCATTATTGCCACAAGAAAAACCTTGTATTTTTCTGTCTATTATTGATTTAGTTAAAATTTCATTATCACCGTTGTATAATAATTCCCCTCCTTTTTTTATGCAATCATTTAATTCTAATTTTGTGTTAATTACATTTTCAAGAGTTAAAAATGTTTCCATATGCTGCATCGCAATACCCGTTATTACGCCAATATCTACCTGCATATGCTTACAAATTTGAATAATATCTCCCTTTTTTCTTGCGCCCGCTTCAGCTATAAATAATTGAGTATTTTCATTTAATCCTTCGTTTATTGTTTTTGAAACGCCCAACGGCGTATTGAAACTTTTTTGCGTGCAAAGCGTATTAAATTTATCCTTTACAATTTGATAAATAAAATCTTTTACTGTGGTTTTGCCATAACTACCTGTTATTACAATACGCTTAATGTTAGGAAATGATTGAAGTTTTTTATTTGACTTTATAAGATAATTTCTATTTATTGCATATTCAATAGGTGTATTTATAAAAAAACATATAGCAATAATCAATGGCAAAATAAGCAGTGGAATAGGTGGATAAAAATAGGAAATTAACATAAATACTAAAAAATTACAGATAGTTTGACGTTTAATTCTATTAGTGCGAACATATTTTGTCTTTGTCTTTCTCGCATAAACAAATGGAATAAGCATAACGGATAGAATTAAAAATCCCGCCACTGCAATTTTTGCCACATCAAAAGTTATATAAGCGATTAAATACACCACGCCTAATGCAAGCACTTTCCAAAAATATTGCAGCCGCAACACACGATTATACCCACGATTTATTTTGTAACCGCATAACTGCATAAAATGCATATATACAATAGAATAACAACTATAAACAACTGCGTGCAATAAGGCGATAACTATTTTTTCCATTTTTTCCCCTTCTTTTACATAACTATGTTGCAATAGATAACAATTTATCTAATACTATTTAATTATAATTACTTATTTAATAATATTAAGTTTAATAATGTTTAATTTAATAATACTGAATTTATTAATGTTTAATTTAATATTGCTTTAAGCATTTGTAATAATATCGAAATTATAGACATATCGCTAAAGGGTTTATAATACATTTATAAAGTTTTGAATTTTTATAGCTATAAAAAATGACGAATTCAAATAAGCATAATGATTTCCTGATATTACAATGCACTTACTATTTTTAATTAATTTATTATATCTTTTCATATACTTTAATGGCGTTTCACAATCTCTATCACCCCATATCAATAGCGTTTTACACTTGATTCTTTTTGCATATTTACTTAAGTCTTCCTTAACAATCAAATTGAATTCTTTTTTCATTTTTGAATTTAATATTTTATAATCTTCGCTTCCATACCTATCCAATCTATTTTTTATTAAATTATGTTTTACTAACATTTTTTTAAATTTATAGTTAGCTATTTTAAATAATCGTTTAACACTAAAAAATCGAAATCCTGCGGCAGACAAAAGAACTAACCCATTAATATTATGTAGGTATTTAGCGGCAAATGCAACAGCAACTCTACAACCAAAACTATGCGCAACGATTGTTACGTTTGAAATTTTTAAATATTTTAAGAATAGATAAATCGCATCAGCATATCGTTCAATCGTCCACCCTTCGGGCGCTTCGCTTTCTCCTTGCCCCCACAAATCTAACGATATTTTACAACATCTTAATTTATCAGATATAATTTTAAAGCTATCTACATTTCCACCCCAACCGTGTAAAAAAAGGACGGCGTTTCCGTCGTCCTCTTTTGTAAATCGAGTCTTTAACCCGAGAATCTCTGTATATTTATACATATAAATCCTTTCTATACATAATATTTAATATCGCTTTAATATAATTATTTACATATCGCTTTAACATCAATATTTACATATCACTATAACATCAATATTTACATATCACTATAACATCAATATTTACATATCGCTATAACATCATTATTTACATATCACTATAACATCAATATTTACATATCACTATAACATCAATATTT
>JAVVUQ010000032.1:0-15751 GCA_036653075.1 Clostridia bacterium
TGCTTTAACTTCGTTGGATCTTGCTTCACTGTAATAGAATGTAAATCTACAACACAATAAATACAATCACATTCTTTTTGCAATGCAGGAAAATTTTTCAACGCTCCTAAATAATTACCTAACGTAATATTTCCAGTAGGCTGAATCCCCGAAAACACAATCTTTTTCTTTATATTTTCATCCATATTGTTACTCCATTTCTTGTAATTATCAATTTTAATAATCAATTTTAATTATATTTTTAATATTTTTACATTCTTATGATATTACATTATTATATAGCTACATTTCTAATGATTGCATTTACCTTTAAATTGAGCAAAGCGTGGAACTCCGTCTTCGTATCGCATTTTTACTTCGCCTTGAATTAATGGCATTACATAATCCATAAATTTCTTAGAGATAAATGAATTATTAAGAATATATTCTTTAGGCAATTTCTTTTCTGTGTTTGCAACGGTTGAAAGTGGAACTTCTATCATTTCACATACATATTTTCCGCTTTTATTGGAACGTTTGAATCCAACCATTACATCAGTGCCACCATTGACAGCTATTTCTACTGCGCGTTGCCCCGCTTCATAAGCTTCATCAATGTCTGTTTGACTGCCTACGTGCGCTGCGCATCTTTGCATTAAACTAAACTCTATCGGACGAACTTTAACCTTTGACATATGCGTTTTAATCAAACCTGACAAAAATACGCCCACCCCGCCCAACTGCACGTGGTTGAAACTGTCTTTTTCAACGCTTTTGCCATATTCGGCGATAAGCTTACCATTTTCATCGTGTATGCCCTCGCTAACAGCTGCAATTACATTTCCTTTTTCGTTCCATACACGTTCTACATCATCTAAAAACTTATCTATGTTAAAGTTGACTTCTGGCACATAAATTAAATCTGGCCCTAATCCTTTATAGCTCGCTATTGCGCTTGCCGCTGTCAACCACCCTGCGTTTCTACCCATTATTTCAATAACTATAATTTGTCCTTTATCATAAACTTTTGAATCTAAAGCTAACTCCATACAAGTCGTAGCTATATACTTTGCTGCGCTACCATATCCAGGGCAATGATCTGTTCCAAATAAATCGTTATCTATCGTTTTAGGTACGCCTATAACATTACAAGCGTAATCTTTTGAAGCTAAATATTTACTAATTTTATTGCAAGTGTCCATACTGTCATTTCCGCCATTATACATAAAATAACGTACGTCATACTTTTTAAAAACTTCTAACAACTTAAGATAATCACTTTCGTCTTTTTCTACATCTGCAAGCTTATAACGCACACTTCCTAATGCCGACGATGGCGTATTAAGCAATAAATTTAATTCTGATGGATCTTCTTCGGACATATCCACAAAATTTTCATTTAATATTCCCACTATACCGTGACAAGCGCCATACACCTTTATTATATTATCTTGCATAAACGCTTGACTAAACACGCCATATGCGCTCGCATTGATTACTGCAGTTGGACCTCCTGACTGTCCAAATATTAACGAACCTTTTAAATTTTTCATTTCAACAATTACCTCCATAATGCCCAATACAATATCAAATCTAATGCAAACACATTAACTTATTACTAAATAAAATTATAATTTTATCGCAAATACATTGCAAAAATTCTAATATTATATTATAATAAGCAATATTTACTACTTACATTCTAATATTTAATTATAAAGTTATTATTAAAATATGTCAAGCAATTAATTGCAATATAGCTAACCGCTATTGTTTATGAATTAACTTTTTATTAAATTTATATATTTTTCACCTACGCCTCGCTAATATTGTAATTTTATTTTTAATTTTTCATCTACTCCTCGCTACTATTGTAATTTTATTTTTAATTTTTCAAATTATTTGTCCTATATAAATTTTACTTATACAAAAATAGTTTCCGCCGTTTATAGCAGAAACTACAATTATGATTATTTAATCACATAATAATTATATTTGTGTAATTGGTAAAATGTTTTTTATCGCAATTATTTGTTCAAAGATAAGCTTAGCGTAAGGCGCTGCGACAATGCTACCGTAGTTTTGACCAACAGGTTCGTCGATAACTACTAACGCTAAATATTTTGGTGAACTTGATGGAAAAAAACCAACAAATGAACTAACGTATTTTCCTACTGAAAGTTTTCCATTTTCAAATTTTTGCGCTGTGCCTGTTTTTCCGCCCACTTCGTAACCGTTTATAAAAGCGTGTTTACCACTACCCTTTTCTACCACGTTTTGTAACATTAAAGCTATTGTTTTGCTTGTTTCGGTACTAATTGGTTGAGAATTCAATTTAGGAATATTTTCTATGACTTTATTTCCAAAAGTATCATAAATTGACTTAACTATGTGTGGTTGATATAAATATCCGCCGTTAACCGCCGCAGCAGTGGCATTAGCTAATTGAAGCGCAGTGACTGCAATAGATTGCCCAAACCCTATTCTCGCTAAATCTCCATTAGTTACGTTTTTTTGACTAATTAGTAATCCTGCTTGTTCTCCTGCAAAATCTATGCCGCTATAACTGCCGTATCCAAACGCCTTTAAATACTTGTACATTGTTTCTTTGCCTAAACTTAAAGCTATATCAGTAAAAATAGGATTGCAACTGTTATTTAATGCCATCTGTAAATTCTGATTACAGTGCTTTCCGTTCGTGTGCAAAGTCCAACATTTTATTTTTGCTCCTTTGTCTACTATTCTAAAATTTGAGTTGTTTTTAAATACATAGTTTTTGCTAAATCCTTTTGGATTACCCTTTTTATTTTCTTCTAACGCCGCTGATGCAGTTAAAACTTTAAAAGTTGACCCTGGTTCATAAATGTCAGTTATCAATACATTCCTTGTATTTTCTTGCAACAACTCTATATTATCTCTTGGCAAATTATTTAAATCAATGCTTGGTTTGGTAGATAAAGCAATAATATCGCCGTTAGTCACATCTAAAACTATACAGCTTGCTTTTTTAGGAGTATGCGCTTTCATCGCAATGTTTAAAATGCTTTCAATAGCTGTTTGTATTTCAATATCTATTGTTAAAGAAACATTGCAACCTTTAATTGATGGCAAATACTTAATGTATTTATCTTTTAGTTCCACGCCAACAAGGTCACTTGGAGTCATTATTTTGCCATTTACGCCCGTTAAATATTTGTTATAATATGATTCTATTCCCGCTTGCCCATAATTGTCCGCCGATACAAAACCTAATACTTGACTAAGCAATTCGCCATCAACATACATACGCTTTGTTGAAGATGCTAAATAAACGCCGTTTAAATTTGCATTTCTAATTTTATCCGCATAATTAGGTTCTAAATTTTTTATTATAGTAATATCAGATACGCCTTTTTTTGTTGTTTTTTCATATACCTTTTCATAATCTAAAGATAATATATCGGATATTATCCTTGCTGTTAATTTTGGATTTGTTACGCTTTTTGGTCGAACGTAAAGGTCATATACTGTTTTTGAAGATGCAATTATTTTGCCGTTAACATCTAAAATATCGCCTCTCATCGCCGTTAACGGTAATCGCCTCATCCATTGCGATTCTGCTTTTTCTTGCAACTGATTACCCCAAAAAATCTGTACGTAACATAATCGTACGCATAAAATTAAAAAAATGAAGGCTGTTGCAATTAATACTGCCATCAGCCTTCGTTTAATAAAATAGTAGGTCTGCAATAAATATTTACCTCCATAATGAAGGCTAAATAAAGCAAAGCGTCCAAAATCGCTTTAATTAGCCGCCAATTAAGCCGGAAAGAAAATCACATATTGTGTCAAACCAATTGCTGTCCACGGTATACTGTTGCGGGCTTCTAATATTCGGGGAGGAATAGTAGGAAATGTTTTCTTTTGAAGGAGTTTTAAAGCCCAACTCAGCAGCGACCTTTGCTGCATCGTATCCGTTTTCAATGCCCTTTATTTCATCTATAACGGCGTTTACGTCTTTATAGACTCCGTTTCTCGTTCCGACAAGAGCTGAAAATTCAGCTGATGCTTCGGTCAGCGACATAGTTGTTAGTGTTATAGCTAACGCCAACGACAACGCCACTAATATGTAAACAGCGATTAGCACCTTGTGCTTTGCTGTTAATACCACCTTTTTACTCGTTTCCTTTACGGCTTCGGCTGTATAACTTAGCGTAGCCGCCGTCGGTAATCCATCAGAATATTCATCCTGTATAGATTCCCTTTCAGTCAACTCAATAGCAACGTTTCCACCATTAAGAAACTTTCTCAGTATCCGCTCGGTGTTTTCATCCATTTGCTGCGTTGCTTCTTGATCTATTGCATTCGTATCTTCCCTTCTCTTAGCTTCAGCATTCTCTCTTTCAATAACATAATTTCTTCCGGCTGCTAACATATTATTCACCACCATATTAAAATATCACTCTTTGCGGAATTTATTTTTAAATTCCTCACTTTTTTTCTGCAATACGCAATTTTGCGCTCGCAGCTCTTTGGTTGGTACTTAACTCCATTTCGGTTGGCAATATCGGCTTGTTTGTTACAATCCTTATCTCGGATACCTTTTTGCATATGCAAATTGGCGCGCTTGGAGGACATATACAGTCTTTCTCAAGTTCTTTAAATGTCTGCTTAACTATCCTGTCTTCTAATGAATGAAAGGTTATCACCGCAAGCCTTCCGCCTACGTTTAAACTACGTATTATGCTCGTCACAGACTCGCCTAAATTCGTCAGCTCTCCATTAACCTCTATCCTTATCGCTTGAAACGTCCGCTTAGACGGATTCCCACCCTTTCTTCTACACGCCATCGGTATAGACCTATTTATAATATCCGTCAATTCTCCAGTCTTTTCAATCGCTTTTATCGCTCGAGCTTCAACTATATTCTTAGCTATAACCCTATCAAACTTTTCTTCTCCGTAATCCCTTATTATCCTCTTAAGCTCTTCAATTCCATATTCATTCACTACTTCATATGCAGATAATGATTGCTCATTATCCATTCGCATATCTAATCGACTTTCTCTATTACTGTACGAAAATCCTCTCATACTGTTATCAATTTGATAACTACTAACCCCTAAATCCATTAAAGCTCCATCAATTTTATCCACTCCTAATGAATTTAACACTTCTTTTGTGTTGTTATAATCACTTTTCACTAAAGTCAGTTTATCTTTATAATCAATAAGTCGCTCACGACAATGCTCCAACGCCTCAGAATCTTTGTCTATTCCAATAAGACGTCCACCTTCATTTAACCTTTTGAGAATTTCTAAACTATGCCCGCCTCCGCCTATGGTACAATCAACATAAATACCATTAGGCTTTATCGATAAACCATTTAAACATTCATCTAACATTACGGGTATATGCGAAAATTCCATTTTAAACTCCATATTCTTGCAGCTTTTTAACTACATCGTCAAATTCTTTGTATTCTTCAGCCGCAGCCTCTATGTTATTGTAATTTTCCTCAGACCTTATTGACCATCCACGTGGAACACCACTAATAATTATATTTTTGTTAATCTTGGCATAATCTTTCAATTCTTGCGGCAATACAAATCTGCCTTGCTCATCTTGCTTAACTTCATAGGTTTTTTCATAAAACCACCTAATTGCATTTTGAGCCGCTTTATCAGACATGGACACTTCAGCCAACTTTAAACTCATTTTTTCCATATCGTTTTTGTGCCGTACAAGCAAGGATCCATCCATATCAATCGACAAATAAAAAACATCGCCATACTCGGTTCGAGACGAAGCGGGTAACCTCATACGATTTTTACTGTCTAATTGATATTCATGCTTCCCAGTATGCCACATATCTTCTTCCCTTCTATTTAAATAATTCTTTTCAATAAAAATAATTTTACTGTAAGACAATTTATTCAAATAAATTTTTTATACTCTTGCCCTATATTGATAGCTTATATTCATACTTCTATCAATTGCTTACTTATACTTTCTCTCATATACTGCTTGTATATATAATATATAGGAATTTCACTCCATTGTCAACCATTTTTAACCATTATATTTGATATTTTTAAAAATATTTTATGGTTTAAATTTCCAATTGAGCTTTGCAATATTAATATCGAACATATGATTGTTTATTAATCAATCATATTTATTTAATAAGAGTAGGTCAAAAAAGACAATATTGTCATATAAATCATTTGTTCGGTTATACTAATCATAGTAAAAGTTAAAATATTAAAAATGACAGTATTGACATAATTAAAATTAAATCGCAATAAATATATGATAATATTGCTAATATAATAAATTAGCATAATATTACAAAAGCGATGCAATTAATGTAATCGTATCTTATAAATTGATAATTAAGTTTAATTATATAAACAAAATCGTAAAAACTAACAATTAAGTTTAATCATATAAACAAATAGTTTATATGATTACGTTTGTCTTTAATATTGTAAACAGGAAAAATATGTATTGGTTATAGTACAATATTTATATAAAATTAAAAAATATAGAAAAATAGAAGTAAGCGAAAAGAAAAAAAGAATAAAAAATATTATTCATATTATGCTAAAAATCTTTGACAAATCTTACAATGTATGGTAATATATACAAGCTACGGAGAAATACCCAAGTGGCCGAAGGGGCTCCCCTGCTAAGGGAGTAGTATGCGAATAAAGTGTAGCGAGAGTTCAAATCTCTCTTTCTCCGCCATAAATTACAAACGCCACTCTTTTAGGGTGGCGTTTGGGCAATTAACTCAGTTGGGAGAGTGTCTCCGTCACATGGAGAAAGTCGGGAGTTCGAGTCTCTTATTGCCCACCAAGATATGACTTCGATAGTATTTGTTATTGTATCAAATACTATCGATATTTTTTTGCATTTTTATATTTTAATGCTATCGTAAAAAAACGGAGTTGCTATAAAAGTAACTCCGTTTTCGTATTATTAAAAGGTCAAATAGTATTTGTGTAAAACATTACTTATTATTTTGTGAATGATTTTTTACGTTTTACGATGATTAAAGCTGCTGCTAATAGGGTAAGAATAAACATTCCGCCCATACCGCCGCCGCCAATATCCATTGTGCCGCAAGAAAGTACTACTTCTTTACAAGAAGCTGCTTGTGGGTTAGCAGATGTGGTAATTGTTCCATTTTCTACTATAATGTCGTAATTTGTTGTAGTTAGTTCATTTGTTTGTGGCACGATAATAATTATGCCTTTTGTCAAATAATCTTTATAATCTAACCAATATCCAATTTTGCCGATATTTTCTGGAGTATCGTTGCCGCATAATCCGATAATTTCGCAATTAAATGTTGTTGGAATAGGTTCTTTATTAGTTAATTCAAGAGAAATTGCTCTAATGATTAATTTACATTTATTAACGTTCATAGTCATAGTTTGTTCTAATGTAATGCCTGTATAATCATAATTTTCAATATCATTTGGAACGAAAACTAAAATATATGAATTAGTTCCGACTGTTAAAGCAATTTCATTTCCATCTTTCCAAACAAATATGCCGTCGCCGCTGCCGCCTATGAGTGTAATTTGTCCTAATTTTGTTCCATAATCAATTGGAACAGTTGAGATAGTAGGAAATACAACAGCAATAGGTTTTGCTTTAATAATTGTCAATTTTGCATTAACAAATTCAAACGTATAGTTATCGGCTTTTAATGTTCCTAATTCAATAACTATAACTTTATCTTTTCCTGACAATAATGGATTTCCTGTAATGCTACTAATTGTTTCGTTATTTACAAATCCAACTATTGTATATTTTGATTGGTCAATTGTACCTTTGTATGGAATTTCTTGGTCTTGAGCTTGCACAGTAAGCGTAATTTTGTTTACTGTTAATGTAGAGTCAACGCCTGCTTTAAAGGAATAGTTATCAGCTGTTAAGCCTGCAACATTTACGCTAATTGTTTTATTACCAATAACAACCAAAGCGCTCGCATTGAGAACAGGCGCGCCTTTCACTACTGCAATAGTTTCATTATTTACAAAACCTGTAATTGCAAATTTATCTTGAGCGATAATATCGCCATAGTTTATTGTTTGATTATTTGCTGTTACAATAAGTTCTGCTCTATTTACAACAATTTGAACAATTGCTACAAGTGTTGTAACTGTATAATCATAGTTATCGGTATCATTTGGCGTAAATGTAACTTCATATCCGTTGTTTATTACTGTTGGGATAATCGTTCCATCTGTCCATACGAATGTTCCGATTTGAGTATTGCCAATAAAGGTTGAAGCGCTTAACGCTGTTCCATAAGTAATCGCTGTCGCTGTTGGAAAAACAATGTCTCCTGGCTTTGCTTTATTGACTACAATGGAAACCATTTGTTTTAATGTAATGCCAGTATAATCATAGTTATCGGTATCATTTGGTGTAAATGTTACTTCAAAAGCAGTATCTTTTACAATTGGTGTCACTGTACCATCTGTCCAAGCAAACACGCCATCGCCACTTCCGCCAGTTAAAGCTGATGTATTCAATAATGCGCCATAAGTAATTGCTGACGCTGTTGGGAATATAATCGCAGTTGGAATAGCTTTAGTAACTACAATACTAACCATACTTGTTAATTTTATGTTTGTATAATCATAGTTGTTTAAATCGCTTGGTGTAAATGTAACTTCATATCCATTGTTAATAACCGTAGGTATTGTATCGCCATTCGTCCAAGCAAATGTGCCCATATCTACTGTACCAACTAAAACAGATGCGCTCAGTTTATTTCCATAAACTATTGTAGATGCTGTTGGGAAGGTAATAACTGGAATAGCTTTATAAACTCTTAATGAAATAATCTTTTTATAATCCGTATCTTTTAACAATGAAAAATCATAGTTTTTGGATTCGGTATTTTTAGTAAATGTAACTTCGTAACCGCTATTGATTACTGATGGAATTATACTACCGTCTGTCCAAGCAAATGTGCCATATGGTAATGGCGCGCCTTGGCTAATCAATGGAATTTGCGAAAGTGTAACGCCATAGGTTACAGCGTCTGCTATTGGGAAGATAATTTCAGTAATAATGGCTTTTACTACTGTTAAAACGCCTTCTCCGCTAACAAATGTATAATTTGTAGATGATAAAGCTGTTGTATCAACTTTTATTGTATAAATGCCAACGTCGTTCATTTGTACATAGTTATATATAAGTTTTATATCGCCAATCATATTAATATTATCTTTATTATCAACTGCGCCTCTAAATCCTGTATATACAACGCCTACCGCTACTGGAGCTTCTCCATACGAAATAGTGCTATTTTTTGGTGTAACTGTTAAAAGAGCTTTTGTAACAGTTAAAACGCCTTTTCCACTTATTAATGAATAATTGTCCGCTGTCAATTTTGAAATATCAACGGTGATTTCATAAACTCCAACATTTCCTAAAAGTGAATAACTATATAAAAATTCAATTACCGCAGATGGAAGCACTACGCTTTCATTATCTGTACCTTTAAATCCTGTAATTACATAGCCATTTGCAAATGGAGTGTCGCCATAAACTATTGAATTGTTATTAGGTGTAATTATTAAATTCGCTTTATTTACAGTCAGCGCTCCGCTTACTAATTTAAATGAATAGTTAGCAGCGTCCATATTGTTTAGCGATAAATCAATTGTTTTATTGCCTAAAACAGTCAAACTACTTGCATTTAAAATAGGTGTTCCGCTAACAACCGCTACTGTTTCGTTATTTACAAAACCTGTAATTGTATATTTATCTTGAAGAATGTTATCGCCATACGTAATGATTTGATCTAAAGCTGTTACAGTCAATTGCGCTTTAGATATTGTCAAAACTGCGTTTTTGTCTGCTTTAAATGAGTAATTATCAGCTGACATATTCTCAACGGAAAGGGCGATTGTCTTAATTTCAGCAACGTTATAGCTACTTGCAGTTAAAATAGGAACGCCAGTAATAACTGATTGATTTTCTCCATTAACAAATCCTGTAACAGTATATTTATTTTGTGCGATAATCTCGCCATAAACAAGTATTTGTTCCTCTGCCGTTACTGTAAGCTCTGCTCTATTTACTGTCAAAGTTGCATCATTACCTGCAACAAATATGTAGTTAGGAGCGCTCATTCCGTTTACGGTTACGCTAATCGTTTTGTTTCCAGGAACCAACAAACTACTTGCCGTCAAGATAGGCGCGCCTGTAATTACAGGATTAGCAAGACCTGGTATATAACCAGAAATTTCATATTCTGTTTGACTAATATTTTGTCCATATGTTATAGTTTGGTTTTTAGCTGTTACTGTAAGTTTTTTAGGCGTAACGGTTAATTTACCATTAACTAAGCTTTTGAACTCATAATTATCCGATTTCATATCGCTTGCATCTGGCGTAATGGTATATTCGGCAATTTTATCAAATTGAGAATAGTTGACAGAGTAATACATTGTTCCATTTATGGATTTTGCATCATCAACGCCTTTATAGCCATCAACTCTGTATGTAAATATATTAACATCTATTGCTTCGCCATATTGAATCTCTTTATCTTCAGCTATAATTGTCAAAGGAGCTTTTGTAATCTTAACTTCAACAATATTAGAATCAATTGTGCCGCTCAATGTCGTAATTCTACATAAATAAAAACCACTATCTGTAACATTCTTAACATTTAACGCGCTGTTGGTAGCCGCTATCACATAATCAAATGTTCCATTAATAGTATTTGAACGATACCATTTATAAATGATGTCTTCTTGTGACGAAACTGTTACTGACAATGTACTTACTGCATTGTCGTATTCTTTTGTTACGCCTATTGGCTGTGTCGTTATTGTTGGCGGCGTAGCCGCAACTTCATTTAATGCAAGTACTTCTGTCGGTACAGTCATCAACATTATCATTGCCATCATTACAAAAACAATAGCGACAAATATGTTAATTTTTAATTTCATTTTCTCTTTCATATCGTTTCTCCTCATTTCATAAGATTTCCCCGTGTAAAGCTCATATTATTAATATATTTATGAATTTTACATACCATTCTTTTTACTTATAATTAATTTATGTATCATTAACTGCGCTTACACATTTATAAAACATTTGGTGGCTTTTTGGGTTTGTTTTTAATGTTTAACTTTATTTATACTCCAAAATGCTAATAAATGCATAACTTACCCTAACATTGATGCGCTATAATACGTTAAATTTTTAAATAAGATTATATGCTATATTATACCAAATTTAAATTAATAAATCAACCTTTTATTAATAAATTTATATATATTTTATATTTTAATTATTACTTGAGCCAAATATTATTATTATGAGCATTTAATAATTTTTTGTGAACTTTTATAAAATCAAATAATTTTTTTATATTTATTATTAATTTAATAGTTGTTTTATGTCTATGTAATTGTGGTTTAATTAATATTCAATTTATTCATTCGCTTAATTGCTAAACAGATTTTTATGCGCTATATAATGACCTAATACTATTTACGTTTTTATCTACGCCATTTTCTGACGTTTCCGCTGATAGAAAAATCATTATTTATTTTGTTTTTCAATAGTTCTATTTTACTTTCTGATATTAATGTGTTTTCAATTGATTTTATTTTTAAAATTGAAAAATTATAAAGAATATCGCATTGGTAAAAAGCCGAAAAACCTGTTTTGATAATATTATTTTCTTTAATAAAAAGACCTAAATTGTAGAAAAATTCATAAGGCGTAAAATATTTAGGAATTAAAAAATCTAAAGATTCGTTGAATCTCCCGCTATTATGATATAATTCCAAAGTTTCTTCCGTAATTTTCAACATTAACAATTTTTCCAAAGGTAAATAAGCAGATTCAAAAATCTCATAAGGAGGAAAATTGCTAATCTTATATTCTCCGCTATTTTTTTCTAATCTTGAACCTTTAAGCACTTTTAAAAAACCCAATTGCAAACAGTGCGCTTTGGTCATATAAAGTTTGTCAAAGCCATCAACAAAACTTTCATAATTTTCTAATGGCAACCCTGCAATTAAATCCGTATGAATATGAGAATTATTACATTCCACTAATTTTTGAATATTATATAAAATCTTTTGTTCGTTTGCGCTTCGCCCTACTTGCGTTAAAGTTTCCTTATTAAACGATTGCACTCCCACTTCAAATTGAAATAATCCTTTTGGCGCTTTTTTTATTACTTGCAATAATTGCTCGTCAAACAATTCAGGCGCAGCTTCAAAATGAAAATTTGTTTTTGTCCTTACATATTTTTCTATAATATGAGTTATGATTACTTCGCTTCGACGCATATCAAAATTAAACGTTCTATCTACAAACTTAATTTGCTTAGGAGTATATTTCATAAGTCTTTCTAAATCTTCGAATGTACGCTGCAAACTAAAGACACGTATATTACTACCTGCCGACATACAATAAGAACAGCTAAATGGACAACCTCGAGAAGATTCAAAATATAAAATTTTATCCTTTCCAAGCTTAGCGTATTCTTCAGTATAAGGCGAAATAATTCTGTCTAAATTTTCAATTTCTCTACCATCAACAATATGAGGAACTTTATCGCCACATTCAATTGCCGATAGAACTTGACCAAATATAATATCTCCTTCTCCTCTTATTATAACATCACTTATATTATCAAATCTTTGAGTGTCAAATATTGCCTCGTAACCTCCTAATATTATCTTAACATAAGGTAATATTACTTTAATTTCCTTTAGCACTTTTATAACATATTCAATATTAAATATATAACAAGACACAGCAATAATTTGTGGCTTTAATTTGTATAAATCTGTAACTGTTTCATATATACTTGTATTGATATTAGTTTCATATATCTCAACACTTCCATTGTAATAATTATTACAGCCAAAATCATTAATACTACTATTACAATCATAATTATTAATATTAGCGACTAAATACCTTGGCGCAAGTAAAGTATGTATAAATTTTGAATTTACACTTAATATTATAGTTTTAAACAAATCGGATATCTCCTTAAACCTTAATTATGTAAAAATATAGTAAAAAGTAAACATTAAAACAAGTATACAATAAAAAACATTACATTATAAATAATCTACAATATAAAAATCAATTTTATATATCTATTTTAATTTAATTATTGAATTTATTTTTAAATTAATTATTGAATCTAATTTAAACTTTAATGCTTTATTTTATTGACTTAGTGATAATATTTGACGATAAACTTGATGTGGTTAGATTGACATATTGATGTTAAACATTTACAATAATATTGTATGAATAGATTATTTTAGCGATTTATTTTGTTTATTTACTTATGCTGATTTTTACAAATATTCTATATAATATTTGTTTATAAATTTGGTAATAAACAAAATTATCTACTAAGCATTATACTAATCATTATTAATTGTAAAATATAGGATATATATAAGGAGTTTACTATGAAAATTACTTTAACTAATGCGCCAAAAGCAAAGCCTACTGGAGCTTTGGGTTTTTGCAGATACTACACCGACCATATGTTTTTAATGAACTATTCTTCTGAAAAAGGCTGGTACGATGCTCGTATAGAACCATACGGACCAATAAGTTTAGCTCCAAGCACTACTGTTTTTCATTATGGACAAGCTATTTTTGAAGGAATGAAATGTTATAGTGGAAAAGATGGAGAAATTCGTTTCTTCCGTCCACAAGACAACTTCAAACGTTTAAATGATTCTGCTGATCGTATTTGTATGCCACACATTGACATTGATATGGCTATGGAAGGAATGAAAACTCTTGTGGATATAGACCGTAGTTGGATACCAAATGAAAAAGGCACATCATTATATATGCGTCCAACATTAATAGGCACAGACCCCTATTTAGGTGTAAAAGCAAGTGACACATACTTGTTCTTTATTATTTTATCGCCTGTTGGTAGTTATTATGCAAGAGGATTAAATCCAGTTAATATTTATGTTGAAGATTATTACAGCAGAACTGCTGTTAACGGCGGAACTGGCGCTGCTAAATTTGGCGGAAATTACGGCGCAAGCTTAAAAGCTTCCGATGAAGCTAAACACAAAGGTTTTGACCAAGTTTTATGGCTCGATAGCAATGAAAGAAAATATATTGAAGAAGTTGGCTCTATGAACATCTGTTTCGTCATTGACGGAAAAGTTGTAACACCTAACTTAGACGGCTCAATCTTACCTGGAATTACACGTCACAGCATTGTTACTTTAGCGAGAAAATTAGGCTACGTTGTAGATGAAAGAAAAATTAGCATAGACGAAATTGTTGAATGCGCTAAAAACGGCAAACTCACCGAAATGTTTGGAACTGGAACAGCTGCGGTTGTTAGCCCTGTTGGAATGTTCTCTTATAAAGGCGTTGAATTTAAAGTCGGCGACGGCGGCATCGGCAAAGTTACCAACATTTTATATAATAAATTACTCGGAATCCAAAATGGCTCTGAAATTGACACTGAAAATTGGATTTATGTAATGAAAAAGTAATATCAATTATTTTACTATAAATTTTATAATATAAAAACTTAAGGCGGTAATTTAAATATTACCGCCTTTTTCTATTCTATTTTATAATAAAATAAGTTATTTTCTTTTATTTTCCATATATTTAATAATAAAGAAGTAAGTTGATTACTTTTACTTACCATAATTGATAATTAATTAATTATTTTCTTTTATTTACCATTTTTTTAATAATAAAGAAAGTTATTCAATCTTATTTACCATCTATTATTTTTCTAATCCATTCATAAAAAGCTGACTTATATGTTATTTTTTGAGGTGATTCACTGTTAGGAACGCCACCTATAAAACAAAGCGGCGGATATGCCACGCACCACCAATTTGCGCCTTCCCCTTTATCTAATTCAATAACTAAAGCATCATAGACGCCTTCTGGAAATGTTTTGTCTCCATATGTTTTAGTGGGAAATGGCTCTTTTTTTAAATAAATCGTAGAGTTATATATAGCGCCGCAATATCCGCAAATTCTGTCGCATAACTGTTTCAATTGCATTATGTTATTTTCTATAACAACTACCGCTTCATCTTTATTTTCTATATTTGCAAATTCTTTAGTCAAATATTTAACTACTTCATCTTTAACTCTCAATTTTACTGCTTGGTCATATTCGCTATCGCTTGCTGCCCTTATATGAATTCTAATAAAGTTCTCTTTATCAAAGGTTTCAACTGACACGCCATAAATAGATTGAAACACACTTACTAATACCAAAATAGTCATCACAATCACAAATATACTAATTACTTTTTTCATAATTCCTCCATTATCTCAGTTATATTTATTATTTTGACAATTATCCGATTATTTTTTTGCCATAGTTATAATAAATAATATGTAAGTTTTTATTGTTTTTAATTTTAAAAAAATGTAAATTTAATAAAAACAAATTTAATGAAAGTTTTATTTTAATAATTAATACTATCATAATAAAAAATTATTTTTATAATATCTTTCTATCTGTAAGCATAATTATTGTCATTTATAACTTTTATAATTAAATATATATATGCAAACATTGTCGAATTATATATAAATGTATCGAATTATTAATTAAATATTAAAATTGCTATTTAAATTTAAGTAAAAAAATTTCCTAAAAAAGCATTTCTTAAATAATACCTTTTACATAAGGTAATTCACGGTATTTTATTTAAAATAATATTTATTAACAGTATTTTTTATTTTCTATAACATTTCTATAATT
>JAVVUQ010000033.1:0-15750 GCA_036653075.1 Clostridia bacterium
AATGTATATCACTAACTTTATATTTTTGAATTTAATGTATAATCATAAAAGAATAAAATAAATACAAGTACGACTAAGTTTATAATTATAAACTTTCTACAAAAAATCGTTTGGTTAAAGTATTTTACTTTGATATACTATTATTATATACTATATTTTAAAAAATATAGTTATGTTTTTTTTCGCAATATGTAAACTTTTGTCTTTTTGTGACACACTTCGTCTCTGTCTATTGTAATATTATCATCATCAACTTCAATAATATCTTCTGCATCAAATAACTTAATAAAAGAATCAATCTTGTCTATATCTAAATCGCAGTCTTTGGTTTTATAGTGTATCGGGATAACTATATCTGGCATTAATGCGTCAACATATGCTTTAGCTTTTTCTGCGTCAATTGTATATTTTCCACCAACAGGTATCATCAAAACATCTACGGGCGTAATATCATTTACAATGTCGGCATTACAGTCTTCGCCAATATCTCCCATATGACATACGTCTAAACCATCTATTCTATATTTAAATATAATATTGCTCCCTCTTTTCAAGCCTTGAGCATTATCGTGAAAAGTATTATATCCTACAATAGTTACTCCTTTTACTTCTAAATTTTCAGGCGCATTTAATAATATATATTCGCCTTCTATCTCTTTTAAACTACTATGATCTTTATGCGAATGACTGACAGTAACAATATCAGAATTAATTCCTTTGGGCATACTATATCCTACTATTTCACTATCATACGGATCGGTTATTATTGATGTCCCCGTACTTTCAGATAGCTTAAAACACGAGTGTCCTAACCATTGAATTTTCATAATCACTCCATAAAAATTATTATTTTAATAGGTAAAATTAAACAAATTTTAACTTTATAAAAAAATTTATAAAAAGGTAAAAATATATTACATATCGGCAGTTAAACTTAATTCGTTTAAACTGCTTTCATCATTTACGTCAATAGTATACAATAATTCTAATAACATCTTATGCTTTTCTACTTTAAAATCAACTTTATGCGAATAGATTGACAAAGGTAATGCGCCATAAGCAGTTATAATCGCTCCGCTAAACGACTTTCCTTTTTCAAAAACCATTGTTGAAGATGTATCGCCTATTCTATTTAAAGTAACTATATCTCCAGCCACTACGACACGGCTTACACAATTCATACCCGTTCTATCCGCTTCTTCATATTCTATTGTGGTTACGCCATTTTCCGTATCAAATTTTCCGCTTGAAAGAAATTCCATACAATCACTTTCACCGGATATTTTACTCTTTATTTTAACCTTACATTCTTGTAACATATCATTTGCACCCGCTAACCGTATTTTTGATTATGTAAATGGCAACTACAGTTACATTGCGGTTTAGTTTACTCAAGCGAGAAAATATAATAATATAACGGTTGTCCGCCAAAGTGCGTATCAACTTCCCAATTTGGATGTTCTTTTCTTATATCGCTTGCAAATACTTCTGCATCTGCTTCAGGTACGTCTTTTCCATAATACAACGTTAATATTTCATTATTTTCATCAGCAATTTTTTCGATTAAATCTTTCGTTACCATCGAAACGGTTTCACCTTTATTGACAATCTTGTTGCCATCAAGCCCAATTATATCCCCTTCATTTAACTCTAATCCATCAATTGCAGAGGAACGAACTGCAAATGTTACCGATCCTGCGCGTACTGATGGTATTGAATTATTCATATAATTTAGATTCTCTTGCACACTCGATTCTGGATTGAATACCAATGTTGCAGCAAGCCCTTGAGGTATATTTTTTGTTGGCACTACAAATACTTGCTTATTTGTAATTAACCCTCTCGCTTGTTCGGCTGCCAAAATTATATTTTTATTATTTGGTAAAACAATAACATTCTCAGCATTAATTTTATTAATAGCTTGCGCAATATCGTCAGCGCTTGGATTCATTGTTTGACCGCCTTCAATAATTTGGTCTACTAATAAATCTTTAAATATAGCCTTAAAACCTTCTCCTGAACATATCGCAAGCATTCCAATTGGCTTTTTCTCCGCCTCATATCTTGCTTTCAATTGACGATTTTGCTCTTTCATATTCTCAATTTTTAACTTCTCTAATTCGCCTAAATCTAACGCATACTGTAACGCTAAACCAGGATTATTTGTGTGGACGTGTACTTTTATCATAGATAAATCTCCAACAACCACAACGCTATCTCCTAATGTGATTAGCTTTTCTCTTAATTTATCTATATCCGCCAACATTGTCTTTTTAAATAAATTTATAATAAAAAATTCTGTGCAATACGCAAATTCAATATCATCTAATAATTCATAATCAATATACGCTTCATATGAATCTGATGTTTGTTGCATTGACACGCTATTCGCTGGATTATAATCCTCTGCGCCTGTGATTTCTATATCGTTATATCCGCATACAAACCCTTTGAATATTACTACTAATCCATATCCGCCACTGTCAACTACTCCAGCTTTTTTTAGTACATCTAACATATCAGGGGTTTTACTTAATATATCTTCGCCAATTGATACTAATTTATTTAAAAAATCCGCCATAGAAATAGGCTTTTTACTTATCTCTATTCCCTGCTCAGCCATCACTCTCGCTACCGTTAATATTGTGCCTTCTCTTGGCTTAGCAACTGCAGCGTACGCTATTTGCACACCGCTCATTAATGATTTTGCAAATAATTTTGCGTCAATTTCATTTTTATTTTGTATTCCAGCTGCAAATCCTTTAAAGATTTGTGATAAAATAACTCCAGAATTTCCTCTTGCTCCTTTCAATGCTCCGCTTGCAAGCTTTTTTGATAATTCTTCCATATTGTTATTTGCTGCTGAATATACTTCTTTTACCGCTGATTTCATTGTGAGCGACATATTTGTTCCCGTATCTCCATCAGGAACTGGAAATACATTCAATGAGTCAACAATTTGTTTATTTATTTCAAGTAATTTGCCTCCCGCAATCAACATTCTCTTTAATATCGCAGGAGTAATTATATTTTCTGGTTTTGATTTTGATGCCATATTTCTCTCCTTATAATTTCACCGCAAATTATTTATCCTTCGCAATTGTTGATGTATTTACAATTTTTTTAATTATAAATATAATAATTCAACGTTGGTATTCGTTTGAATATTTAATACTTTTATATCTATTTATCTATTAAAATATTACTTAATCTTTATAGATAAACATTCTTGAGTATTAAACTATTCTCTGCAAAAATTCATAATTACTAATAGATTCTAATTTTAATTTAATCAATAGTCATCAGTTTGAAGTTAAATGTTTAATTAAAAATTATTATTTGCGATTGTTCTAAAGTCTTACCCCCATGACGTGAACATTTACAGTATCCACAATCATGCTTGTGAAATTTTCAACTCCGTATTTTATTGTATTTTTTAATGAATCCGCAACAGCGTTAAGCGACATTCCAAATTTAAATACAACGTATAAATCAATATACACTCTATCTCCTTTTGAAACAATTTTAACGCCTCGGCTGTCATTATTACGTTTAAATAAATCAGCGAGCGTATCGGATAATTTACGAGGCACCAACTCTACAACGCCATAGCATTCCATAGCTAACCTACCCGCAATAGATGCGACAACTTCATCTGTAACAGATATAGTACCATATGCATTTGATGTAATGAGTGGCAATTTTCTCCCTCCGCAAACTTATATACAATATATTATACAGTATTTCAAATATAAATACAACTATTTTGAACTACTTTTTCTATTATTATCTATTATTAATAGTATATTCAATAATAATTTTGAAATTCTATCCATGCAAACTTAATTTATTTAATTTTATAATAATAATATGTTAAAACGGTTGCAAAAATATCAGTTTAGTGTTAATATATTAAAGCTAAACAAAGCTTTTACAGGAGGTGTTAGGAATGTCAAGAGTTTGTGCTATCTGCGGAAAAAGCAAAATGGCAGGCAATAGAGTCAGCCACTCAAATAGAAAAACCCCGCATACTTGGAGTGCCAATGTACAAAAAGTTAGAATCGAAATTAATGGAAAAGAGTCCAATCAATATGTTTGTACTCGTTGTTTGAGAACTGCGCATAAAGAAGCGAAATAAATTTTGCAGCTTATAGCACCTTGTATTTACAAGGTGCTTTTTGTAATATTACAATATTTATTTGTTATCTCACTTGTTATATTTAGCATTATACGCTTTTATACAATTTGTGGGATATATAGGGAGAATTATTATGTCTTGGGAAATTAACTTTATTGTATGGTTTCAAAAATTAGGCGGTGAAAATAGTTTCTTTTTTTATCTTCAAAGATTTTTTTCTTCGTTTGGAGAAGAATATGTTTTTTTAGTTATACTTTTTATCTTATATTGGATTTATGACAAAAAAACCGCTGAAGTTGTTGGGTTTACCCTATTGTTTTCAAGTTGTTTCAATTCGCTATTGAAAAATATTGTAAAACGGCAACGCCCCTATAAGACAAGTATGGATATTAAAAACTTAGATAGCACGGGTGGTTTTAGTTATCCAAGCGGACATTCACAAGGCGCTGCTGTATTATATCCATCAATAGCTTTAAAGTATAAGAAAAAATGGATTACTATTATTGCTATTGCCTTGCCTCTTTTGGTCGCTCAATCTCGTACTTATTTAGGCGTTCATTTTCCAACTGATGTATTAGGCGGCTTAGCTTTAGGAACAATCATAATGTTTATTATAAATATGCTATATGAAAAACATTCTCGTTCAATACAAATTATAAGTTTAATAGTTTTTCTGCCAGGATTATTTTTTATGTATTTTATCCCTTATTTTAAAGATATGACAAAGGATTATTTTATGAGTTATTTCGCTTTGTTAGGCTTTGTCGCAGGTATTAATTTTGAAAAACGTTTTGTTTATTTTAAAAACACTAAGGTTTGGTGGGTTGGCATTATTCGTTTTGTTGTTGGAATATTAATTGTCTTTGGCATAAAAGAAGGCGTTGAAGCGTTGATTTGCTTAATCGGCGTAACAAATCCAATGACTAACTTGTGGCTTCATAGTATACCCTACTTAATAATTGTATTTGTAGCGGTTGGCGTTTATCCCCTACTATTTAAATATATTGACCAACTATTTAAGATTAAAACTTCACAAACTAATGAACAAAATTAAATAATATCGTAATAAATATTAAATATTTACAGTTTATTACATTTTTATTGTAATTATTGAAGAATTTATAATAAAAATAGCTATTGTATTATTCTAACAATAGCTATTTTTATTGGTTATTTTATACATAATATTCTTACACCCAGTAACTTCTAATATTTATATTTAAATACTTATTCTCTGTTGTTGTGTTAACTGTATAATATTTAAATAGCTTTTGAAACGCATCAAAATTAACCACATCAGTGAAGTCGAATGTTATTGTTTTGGTATCAAAGTTGCATTTTATCCAGCTCATAGATGCAGTACTATCGGTTAAAAATTTCAATACAAGATTTTCCTCATTTGAAGTAGCAATATGTTTGCCTATTGCTGCGCTTTTTAATATCATATCCAACTTTAAATTATTAGTATTTTCGCTATCAAAATTAGCTTTTAAAATAATAGGAAAACCGCTTATGCTTATAATTATATTAACAGTCAAAGAATCTCTAATAATACTAAAATAAACCGCTTCTGTTACAATGAAATTTATATCATATTTATCGTCAATTGTGTTGCAAAATAATGTGCAAGCGCCAACAACGCCAGTTTTTTGGAATATATTATTTAAATCCGATTCGAATATTCTTATATTCAAGCCATCAATTATGTTATAAGATAACGCTAATTGCCTTTTAATTAATTCATCAAAGGTATATACGTCTGCTACAAGCACTCCATCATATAACGTTGGATTAGGAATGTTAATTAAAGTAAAATCAATTGAATTAACCGTTTTCTTATCTGAATCGCTCAACGCCGAGTAACCTTGAACTAAGAATCTATAAACTAATTCTGATTGATTTGTTTTTATTTTTTTAGAATTTAACAATGTTTCGCAGTCTTGCGCAATTTTAATTGCGTCAATGTCATATGGTTTTTTCTCATCTTCGTTTGAATAAGCAAAAGAATTTAAATCGATTTCTGCGCCAAATTTATCTTCTGCGCCTAAATAAATATTTAATATCGATTGCTGTGTAAAACATCTTAATGCCATAGCGTCAACATAAGATGAAAACCATTGCTTATCGTATAATTTTGATAGATATTTAATAAGTAATTCTTTTGATACAAATATTTCCGTATTATTATAATTGAAAGTAAAATACTGTTCATTATTATTGTTTAATTTATTGTTGATAATATTTTCAGATAAAAAGAATTTAATAAAATTAATATCCGCTTTACCTAATTTTATATTATTTAATTTAATAGCGATGCCATCGTCTGTAACTTTTACGGAAACGTCGGTAGAAAAAACTGTGTAAAATGACCCAATTTTCAACGAAATCGCTATATTTAAATTATTATTTTCTAAAATTTGAAATTTGCAACCTGTTATGTAACCATTGAGTTGTTCTTTTAAAAAGACGCTAATTAAGGCGAAAGCGTCATCTATATTAATAGTGAGTTTCACTTTTCCATCTATTTCGATGTTATTTAATGCGTTTACAGATAAATCGGAAAAAACTTTATCCGAATTGATTTCTTTATAATCATTACTGATAATAGTTTTATCATAAACTCTATTATACAAAATAAGAACAAATGCTCCAATTAAGAATAAAATGGAGCATAATATAGCAGTTATATAAATAATACAACGTTTTGTTTTCATTTTATGATTATAAACCTTACGCTTAAAAGTGTCAAGTAAATCTAAAACTATTTTAATAGTATATAAATCATATTTGATACAAGTAGCTAATTTGTTTACAATTTACTGTTGATAGCGTCCGTAATACAATCATCAAGCTCGCTAAAATTGGTATCATTGCAGTTGTCGCAGATATTATCGTCACAACACTCTATTGCCGCAGATAATTTAGCGTAAAGAGTATGCTCTAAATTCGTTGCATTGATTAAAGTTTTGTTTATTTCTTTATTGACACACAGAATTTGCGATATATCGTCTGTGGACGCTAAAACTTTTTGCAATTTTTCACCCTCTGCATTTAAAATATGCGATAATGCTGTTTCAATAAGCGCAACCGATTCGATTACATCAACACAAGCTCCTGTTTTTTTAACAGATTTACCATTACAAGAATTATTGCATATAGTGTAATTGCATTTGCATACGCTCAAATCAACGCAATGAGGCTCTATTATAACTCTAATAATATACGAATATGAATTCTTTTTTACCGTTAAACAATCAAATGTGTAATAATCCCTTTCTTTATGACAAGGATTGAAAATAATATTCTTTAACGTGTTACACGTTTTAAGACAATAACTAAGTATAAGTTCATTATCACAATTTATAATATGTATATATTGGTTATTATCTTTAATTACATTTATCACATAACCTGGACAAACAGATAAAACTCCTATTATTTTTTCGCAACAAGCTTGATATTTTATTGTAGTATTACCATCTTTTTTTAACTCTACAATTCCCGCAGCATATGCAATAAATAACGAGTTAGCGCAACAATTGAATGAAATTCCCGTTATCGCTCCCACCGTTTCAACATATCCACATATTGCTAAACAATCTATCTCTTTTAATTTACAATCCAATTTAAAAACTTTATTACAAAACTTTTTAGTTGCTGCCCAAAAACAACGCTCTTTATAATCATACGTAATACAATTATAATCATTTTTTGTTTCAAAAGAATTTATATATATAAAATTTTTATCTGTCTTTATAATTTTATTTTTTCCACATAACAAAAAATAGTAGCAACGACCATCAAACGCCATATTCTCATACGTCATTTCACAATTTGACGTAACAGGAATTTCTTCCATATATTTATATAAACTCATACCTACCTCCGAATATTTTAATGTAACAAAATATGCTTAGATATTATATAATATGTATGTCGGTTATAATATGTTATCCTATATTTAAATATAATGGAGGTTTTATTTATGTCGATGCCCACTATTACATACAGCGAAGGCACTCGTCCTCAAGCTATCACAGATATTATCGAATCAGTAGCTCTTGAACAAGCCGCTTTATCTCATATCCTTAACGCCGAAGGAGAAAAAATACAAAAAATAATATCCATAGCCACTACCGACCAACAGCTTTTAGCAGTAAATAAATCTGTTCAATCAGTTATAAACGCCGTAACTCGATTAGAAATCGTACTTCAAACTAAACTTGAATTGTTTTCTGATAACAAATTTATTGTATAAAAATTTCATTGCTATTATAATAGTATAATAAAATATTGTTAAATATAACAACTAACAGGTTTTAATGTTTTAATCAATACTACTGCAAATCAATGACTATATTGTAAAAAGCAAAAAAATACATCGTAAAATCAAACAAATATATCGTAAAATCAAACAAATATATAAAATATCAATTAGTATGCGTGACATATTACTTAATTTGTAATGTTATAAATCTTTTATATACTACTATGCGTGAAATAGTAGTATATTATAAAAGAGGATTGATGTATATAATCATACTCAATCCTTTTAATGTTGTATTTTTATATTTGTAATTTTTTCAAAATAATTTAATAAAAATTAAAAATACAATAATTATTATAGAAGTTTTATTATTTTTGAAGTTCTAATAGTATGCTGTCAAAATAGTCCAAAGATTGAGGGTTGCTTAAAGCGTCTCTATTTGTTACTGCTCTGCCATTTACGATATTTGTCACTGCGCTTTCTACTTTCTTACCGTTTAAAGTTTTAGGAATATCTGGTACTTGAATAATTAAAGCTGGTACGTGGCGTGGTGAAGCGTTGTCGCGTAATGTCGTTTTAATTTCTTTAATTAAAGCGTTATCCAAAGTATAGCCTTCGTTTAATTGAACAAATAGTAAAACTCTTTGGTCGTCGTGGTAGTTTTGTCCAATAGCCAAGCTATCTACAACTGCGCTAATTTTGGCTACCTGATTATAAATTTCTGCTGTTCCAATTCGTACGCCAGATGGTTTTAAAACGCTATCGCTTCTGCCATAGAAAGTTACTCCTCCAGTTTTGCTGTTAAAGGTTACGTAATCGCCGTGGTGCCAAATATTCGGATAAACTCTAAAATATGCGTTCATATAACGTTCATTATTTTCATCTTTCCAAAAATACAGTGGCATTGATGGCGTTGGTAATTCGCAAACCAACTCGCCTTGAATGTCTTGCACTGGTAAACCTTTTTCGTTATAGCAATTAATTTTCATTCCAAGACCTGCAGCTTGTAATTCGTTAGAATAAACTGGACTAATTGGATTTCCCGAAGCAAAACAGCCGTTTATATCTGTGCCGCCCGCAATAGAATTGAAGTGCAAATCGCTTTTTATTTCACGATATACATATTTAAATCCTTCGTCGGATAAAGCCGAACCAGTTTGAGAAATGCAACGTAATTCAGATAAATCAGCTATTGATTTTGGTGAGAAGTTAGCTGCTAATAAAGAATGGATATAGCTTGCTGAAAGTCCGAAAATAGTAGCCTTTTCTTCTTCTAAGATTTTCCAAATTGCGCTTGTATCGGGATATGATGGATTACCATCATATAATATTATGCAAGCGCCTGCGCCTATTGCAGCTGCTTGCCAATTCCACATCATCCAACTGCAAGTGGTAATATAAAGCATTTTATCTGTTGGTTTTACGTCGTGATGAAGAATTAATTCTTTAAGTTGATTAATAAGCAATCCGCCTGCTGATTGAACCATACATTTTGGTTTACCCGTTGTTCCCGAACTAAACATAACGACCATTGGCGCTGACGCGGACATTTGTTCAAATTCAAAATCTTTATCTGTTTCAGATTCGATTAAATCATTCCACAATATCGATTTATTGATTTTTTTTGCGTTCTCCTCATTTCCAGCGTAATGAGTGACGATTACTTTATTTAATCCCTCAATTCCGTCTGCGATAATCGCAGCGTTGGCGGTAACATCAAAAACTTTTCCTTTATAATAATACCCGTCAGTAGTAAATAAAACTTTAGGATTAACTTGTCCTAACCTATCAATAGCTGCGCCTGTTCCTATATCTGTTGCGCACGAACACCAAACAGCGCCAATCGCAGCCGTCGATAACATCGCTATAACGGTTTCAGGTAAATTAGGCATATATGCGCAAACTAAATCGCCCTTGTTAACGCCAAGTTTTTTTAACGCTTTTGCTAATTTTATAACTTCAATCTTTAATTCTAAATGCGATATTTCTTTTCTTGTTTCATTCTCGCCTCTAAAAATTATCGCTGCTCCATCAAGATGAGAATACTTGAGCATATTTTCCGCATAGTTTAACTTTGCATTTGGAAACCATTCTGCGCCAGGAAATTTTTTAATGTCATCAACTGTTTTGTCATAGGTTTTTGAAACTTTTATGTCGAAATATTTCCATAATAGATCCCAAAATTGTTCAGGTTTATTTACTGACCACCTATATAGACTTTTATAATCCACCATTTTAATAGCATTTTTATCACTTTTCTCAATCTCTTGATTAGCGTAAGTCATAAATTTATACATATTAGTTGACTCTATGTATTCTTGCGATGGCGTCCATAATAATTCTTGCATTTTCAATTTTCTCCTTACTTAACATTTATTTCTTCTGCATTTGCAGATTTTATCTTATTGGATTTCTCATTAATCTAATATTTATATTCTATGTATTTCGAAAGAAACCATAACAATATTATGTTTTTATGTTATTATTTAATAGTATTATTTTATGCCGTATAATAAAAATAACCTAACGCCGAGCCAATACATTTACCCTGTTTTTTAAGTTCGTCATTAAATCTTGATATAGATGAATTTTTAAAAATAAACTTATCCGCAATGTTGCTATGACTATCTTCTTTTAATATTGTAAATCTTTTTGCGAACATCGATATATGAGAATTTGGAAAACGTTCACGTAAAACTGAAGTTAATAACCAAGAATCACATATAAAATACATAGATTTTTCTTTGAAAAATGCCGCTGCCTGAGCATAAGAAGATTCAATATCAGATATTTTTAAATCAACGTCTTTTGGAATATGAACGACATATACTTTAAAGCCTTTTGAAAAAACATTTTCATTAATTTTAATATCCTCCGCAAGCAGATATGGTTGAAATTGTAATCGCCCTAACCTAAAAACTTGCATATTAAGCAGCAAAATCATCCAACTATTTTCATTAAATCCTACTTCATTATATAATTGTTCATAAATATCAGCCCATATTTTTATATCATAAAATGTATCAATATAGATTTTGTGACAAATACCTTTTAAATCAAATTCTTTTTCTTTATCAAAAGCCAATCGTGTCATTATGGATAACATTTTTTTTGCGCTGTTTCCATACGTTTTGTTAAAGACGTTAAAGAACTCATCGCTATTAATGTACAATAATTCTTTTAATTCATCGTATTTTTCAAATTCATTTTCGATAACGCATTTTGTCTGTCTATCATCAAGCTGTATTTCGTTACAAAATTTCAATAAATCCATTTATTCCTCCAAAAAACCATTTTATAAATTCATTTTAAAACAATTTATATGCAATAGTATGTATTTGCGCTCATTTTGATATTATATAATAAATCAAAATGTTTGTCAAGTTATACTTGTCACATAATTCGATTTGTGCTATTATACTTATATAAAAATTTAGTAATATATATAGGAGATTAAAATGAGAAAGGTTTGTTGCATCTTTGGCGCTTTTGATATAGATATACAGAACGTTTATATTCCACCTAACGCTTATATAATCGCTGCTGATGGCGGATACAATCATTTAGTAAGTTTAAATATAAAACCTGATTTAGTTTTAGGCGATTTTGATTCATTAAACTATATTCCTAATTTAAATTCTATAATATATCCTACTGAAAAAGATGACACCGATATGATGCTTTCTGTAAAAAAAGCGTTAGAGTTAGGCTATAATTACATTTTAATCTATGGTGGGTTAGGCGGACGGTTCGACCATTCAATTGCTAATACGCAAGTTCTTTCTTATATAGCGGAAAATAATTGCTTTGGATTTTTAATAGGCGACAATAGTTTTATAACCGTTATAAAAAATCAAAGTGTTCAATTGAATTTAAATATAAATGTTTTATTATCGCTTTTTGCCCTCTCGTCTTCTGTGAATGTATCTATATGCGGCGTAAAATATCCGCTTAATAATTATACAATGTTACCTACTTATCCCATTGGTATTAGTAATGTCGCTACTGACAAAAAAATAAATATATCCACAAATGATGGTTTGCTTTTAGTAATGGTTCAACCTTCTAACTTAAATCTGTGCGATATTATGTTTAAAAGTGAAATAAATAACTTTAAACACGCAATATTTGATTTAGACGGTACACTGTTAGATACAAACGAAGATTGCGCAAATCTTGCTTGCCTTTATTTAACACAAATGGGTATAAACGTTAGTAATGATTTAACGATTATACTTTGCGCCTTAAGTATGCAGCAAACAGCCGAATATTTACATTTAAATTATCTACCTAATATATCGGTTTGCGATATTTCAAAACAAATTAATGACCTTTTTACTGATTTATACTTCAATAAGGCTGCTATAAAACCATTTGTGAAAGAATACTTGCAGTTTCTTAAAGAAAAAGGCGTAAAAATGTGCGTTGCCACTGCTACTCATAGATTTCTAACTGAAGCTGCTTTAAAACGCAACGGAATATATGATTATTTTTCTTTTATTTTAACGTGCGCAGAGTTACAAACTACAAAAGAAACGCCATATATATTTAACCAAGCTTTAACTAAAATTAATGGCACAATTTCAGATACCGTAATTTTTGAAGATGCGCCACACGCAATTTCTACTGCATTTAATAATGGCTTTAGAGTTTTTGCTATTGAAGATTCCTTCCAATCTTACGCAACTGACAAGATTAAAAAAGAATCCGAACTCTATATACGTTCATATGCAGATTTAATTGAATGACTATTATTCAATTCGAATTTTATAAATTTTTTAAATAACTGTACGATATTTTATAAAAAATAAAAAATAAAGCTTTATTTGTAATTTTCTACAAAAAGCTTTATTTTATTTAAGCAATACTTATATTATTAGATGTATCATTATCTACATCTTAGTATTTATCAATATTTACATTATTAGTATTTATCGTTATTTATATTATTTCTTTATTTATTTTAAATAATACTTAATATTATTAGTAATTTATCATTATTTATATTATTAATTTGTTTTTATCATTGTTTTTTTAATACATTTCTCAATCTTAAAGAATTTAATACAACACAAATACTACTTATACTCATTGCTGCGGCTGCTATAATAGGATTAAGTTTTATATGAAAAAATGGATATAAAACGCCTGCTGCAATAGGAATTGAAATTATGTTATAGAAAAAAGCCCAAAAGAGGTTCATTTTAATTATTGTTAATGATTTTTTACTTATTTTTATTGCTCTTACCGCATCCATTAAATCGTTACCTACAAGCACTATATCGGCTGATTCAATTGCAATGTCGCTGCCTGCTCCAATCGCCATTGCCACGTTAGCTGTTTCAAGCGCTACTGAGTCATTTATTCCATCTCCGATCATTAACACGTTTTTTCCTTCATTTTGTAATTTTTTAATAAATTCAGCTTTTTGACTCGGCATAACTTCAGATACAACTTCATCAACGCCCACAATTTCTTTTACATATTCTGCGCTCGCGTTATTATCACCAGTAAGCATATAAGTTTTTATGCCTTTATGTTTAAAAGCATGTATCGCTTCAATACTTGTTTGTTTTATTGTATCGCTTATAGTTGCATAACCAAGTAATTTTGTAGTTGAAGCTACCATTAGTACGGAAAATGTTCCAAAATCATAATTTTCTTTTATTTTTATATGTTCGCTTATATACTTTAAGTTTCCGCAATAGTATTTTTCGCCATTTATTATTCCTTCAACGCCTTTTCCCGCCTCATTTTTAAAATCTGTTACTGCCATGACAGAAACGCCTTTTTCAATAATATATCGGTTAACAGCTTGCGCTATTGGATGTTTTGATTGATTTTCAAGTGACCCTAAGACCATCAAAAATTTATCGTCATAGCTTGCTATTTTATTTACGTTCAACAATCCTTTAGTAATTGTACCTGTTTTATCCATAACTATTGTATCAACTAAGTGTAACTTTTCTAATGCTGCGGCGTCTTTGATTAATATTCTATTTTTTGCAGCTATTGCTGTGGATATCATAATTACGATAGGAGTAGCTAATCCTAATGCGCAAGGACAACTTATTACTAAAACGGCTATACCTATTCCCAACGAAAATTCTAAGTCTTTTGTAACTAACATCCATATCGTAAATGCAATAGCAGATATAATCATAACAGATGGCACAAAAATACTACTTATTTTATCAACTATCTTAGCTATTGGCGCTTTTGAATTTGATGCGTCCTCCACCATTTCAATAATTTTTGCTATTGTAGAATTTTTTGATGTAGACGTAGCTTTATAATGTATTACTCCGTCAACGTTAATTGTACCGCCTATTACATTATCGCCAATAGTTTTATATTTAGGTATGCTCTCGCCCGTCATACTTGCTTCGTCAATATTAGCGCCGCCATTTACAATTACGCCGTCAACGCCAATATTCATACCAGAAGTAACTTTAATAATATCATTTTGTTTAATTTCATCAACACTTATTTCTATCTCAATTCCATTTACTATTTTTGTTGCTACTTTTCCGCTTAAATTCATCAATAACTTGAGCGCGTCGCCTGTTTTACTTTTTGAATTTGATTCTATATATTTACCAATAGTAACTAATGTTAAAATAGTACCCGCCGATTCAAAATATAATTCCATATGATATTTATTAACTAATACATCGTCTCCTATATTTATGCCATATTGCATTCTTATTATTGCAAATATTCCGTAAATTATAGCCGCCGTACTTCCTAAAGCGACTAATGTATCCATATTCGGTTTTCCTTTAAACAGTTTTTTGTATCCGCTTGTAAAATAAGAAAAATTCAAAATTATAATAGGTATTAACATTATAACTTGCGCTAAACCAAAATTTACAGCGTTTGACTTTCCAACTAAAAAATAAGGCAATGGCAAACCCACCATTGACCCCATTGATATATATAATAGTATAACTAAAAATACCGAAGATACGATTAACCTAATTTTATCAATATTGGATTTTTTTTCATATTTTAATTGTGTAAATACTTCCGCTCCATATCCAACATCTATAACGGCTTTTATTATATCCGTATCTGTAAGTTTATCCGTTTCTACATCCATGGTATTATTTATTAAATTAACATTACAGCTTTTTACGCCATCTAATTTTTCTACTGCTTTTTGTACGTGCGCTTGGCAAGAAGAACAAGACATTCCCTTTATACTAAACTTTTTTTTCATATTTTCTCCAAAATTAAAGTATTATTTTTTTGATAAATTGTATGTTCTACCTCTTTACCATCATACGCTTTTATAAATCTACCGACAGGTTTCATTCCTATTTTCATCGCAACATTAATCGAT
>JAVVUQ010000034.1:0-3529 GCA_036653075.1 Clostridia bacterium
TCCGTTATGTTCAAAAAATGGTAAAAAACGGCCAGGCATTATAAGTCCTTTGTCAGAACTTTGCCATCTCACTAATGCTTCGGCGCCTATAATCTCTCCCGTATTTATATCATATTTAGGCTGATAATAAGGCGTAAATTCTTTGTTCTTTATCGCTTTTTCCATATTATTACGATAAAAATCTTGTTCTTTAATTTTTTCTATGTTAATTTCGTCATAATAATATAGCTTACTCTTTGTGTATGGCGTTTCAATTGAATCTTTAACTTGTAACGCCTTTTCAAACATTGCGTTTACGTCGTTATCGGTACTATTTATTTTATATATAAATCCCGTTATAGTGATATTAATTGAAAATTCTTCCTTAAACTTTTTTTCTACGACCTCTATAAAATCTTCGTATTTCTTTTCTAATTTTTCTTTTCCTTCATAATTTAATAGCAATACAAATCTGTCGCTATATGCTCGACAAACCAATTCTCCGTTTTCTAAACTATCTAAAATACATTCGCCCAAAGCCTTTAAAGTCTTATCGCCTTTATCTCTGCCGTAATTTTCGTTGATTAACCTAAATTTATAAATATCTAACGTTGCTAAAGCTTTGTTAACATTTTGCTTCTCAATCACTTTATTTGCTTCAATTCTAAATTTGTTTAAATTCCATAGTCCCGTAACGTTATCCACATACAAAGCTTGGGATAATTCATCACGTTTTTTTGATTTATATCTATAAACATACAGTATCGTTAGTGTTATAAGAATAAACGAAAGTACAATTGAGCCTACTATCCAATAGATATATTCTTCTAATATATCGCTAAATTTAATTACTTTGTCTACTTGTGCGTGTACAGTATTTTTTAGTACAATATCGTTTATTTCATTAGATGATAATTGCGATATGGCTTTATTGATAATTGTATAAAGCATTACATCGTCAGTCGATTTATTCACTCCAATAGAATACGACCTCTGTACGTTTACAACTTGTGATAGAGTACAATTTTCTATATTGTATTCTGTTATCATATTTTGTAATTCTAAAGTCGAACCAATACAAGCGCTTATTTTATTATCTAAATACGCCATACTCATATCAAATACACTGTCAAATAGTTTGCCTTTTGCGCCATAATCATCTATTGCTTGTGATATGGAAAAAACTTTATCTACATAACCGATTTCTTGAATACGCACTTTTGATGAGCCATTTCGAAGTAAAATTAAAATAGGTGAGGTAAGATAAGGCATAGTAAAATCTATAAGCGGATATTGTATATCTTTACTCGTTTCTATTCCGATAATAATCTTACATTTATTATCACAAAGCAACTCATACGCCTTATCCATACTATCTACATAGATATATTCAAATTGAATTGCCGTTTTTTGAGCTATATAATCCAATATATCTATTCTTATACCCTTAGAGCTTCCGCTTTTATCAATATACGCAAAAGGCTTTGCAGACAACGAAATAGCAACTTTTTGCTTTATTCCTAATTGAGTTAATTCGTTGACATACGCTTTTTCTTCTTTCGTTAATAAATACCTTAACGCCGTATAAGTGCCAAAATACTTTTGCATTAAATCAACATCAAATTGCGGATTCATTAACAAAACTCTATCTTGTCCTTTGTTTAATTCATTTAATAATATTTCATTACCTTTTGTAACACAATAAAAAAGCTCGGTTGGACAGAATCGGGCTAATAATCGTTCATCATTTTCAAATTTATGCAAATTGGTTGCATACATAGAATCAATATATCCGCTATTTAAAGCATAATTTAAATCTTCAATATTATCAAACTCAACAAATTTTATAGCGTCACGCTGCTTGTTGCGCTCAGCAATAAGCTGACGACCATCTAATCCATTTATTCCTTTAACATCATATCTAAGTGTTTGAATTTCATCGCTATCAAACTTAAGATTATTTGAACGCAAAAACTCAAACAGCTGATAGTCATCATAGGCTTTCACACGCCCCATAAGCATTCCATTCAAAACTTTAAAATCATTGTATACTTCGCTGTTGCCTTTATACATCATTATCACATTGTAACTCATACAATTTGATATTATAGAAAAATCTGCTGCCGCAATAGTAGCAGCGTCTTTTTTAACACCACCCAATATATCGATTTTACCATTTTTTAATAAATCCATACACTCTTCTTGAGAAATGTCTTCGCCTCTATCATTTTTTGTTATAAATTCATATTCCCAACCAGTATATTTTGCAATTTCAAGTAGATACTCGTATGTATAACAATTTGCGCTACCATTTGTTTGATTTAACCCGCTCATCGAACTAAATCCAACTTTTATCGTATTACCCGCATTTGCTATGTTGTTTTCGAATTTCAATATTTTAAATTGAAATAATAATATTATAAACAACGAAAAAAATAATACTACCCCTATACATAAATTTTTCTTGTGTAAATTCTCTCTCATAAACTTACCATTACTCTATAAGTTTCCATATTTGTTCTCCATCTTTAATTAGCCCCAATTCTCTCGCTCTCTTTTGAGCATATTCCACCTTTTTCATAAACTCTTTATCATTGAAAAGATCATCTTTTTGCGCATTTAACTGCTTGATTTCATCAATTAACAGATTTTTATCCGCTATTAATTTATTTTTTTGCAAAACAAGCATAACTAATACGCATATCAAAACTATTAGTAATATTATGGCAGCCATTATTATAATTATTTTAATTTTCTCTTTACTCATTTATGTACACCTACATTCTTTTTTCAAACCTTAACGTTGTCCATATACCTTATACCTTATATTTTAACGTCATTTATCTATTTTATCCTTTTGCTTTTGCGTTAAAAAATTTCCACTAATAATACGATTATACAATTTCTCAACCACTCTGTCAAGTGGAAACTTTATAAATTTGTAATATAATATAAATCCAATAATTAAACCTAAAAAACAATATAAATCTGCCCCTCCGTTATTAAATATTAAAAATAACTGCGGCATAACAATTATTAAAAATACAGCGTAATTAATGTCACATAGTATTTTTACAGCCTTTTTTCCTTTTTTAACAAATACTAACGGGATTCGACTCGTTGACAACACAATCCCCATAATAAATCCAGCGGATATAAAAATAAAAAATATATTTAACATTTTTTTCTCCGTTTACTTAAATAAATCTTTAAATACTGTTTTTTGCTTGTTAACTGCAGTGTACGCCATAGATTGAACATAATGAGCGTTTAACTCAGCCATTCCATTTTCCACATCAAATTTATTTGCATTTATTCCGCTTCCCCTTATTATAAGCCGCCCATTTTCTAACCCCAATTGCGCCTCTTTATCCATAAGCACATTTACCGCCGCCACTCCCGATACTTTAATTAAAATATTTTCACCTTCATTAGATAAATTTAATGTATGATTTTTCATAAACTTCGCTCCTATATTAACGCATATTTATTCTATACCCTTTATTTTATGTATATATAAAACATTTTATACTATAAACTATACTTTATA
>JAVVUQ010000034.1:3629-4839 GCA_036653075.1 Clostridia bacterium
AATGTATTTGTTTTATGTATTTATGCGTATATTTTTTATTATCATAGCTTTTATTAGAGTATCACGCCTGTATATTAATTCAACAATAATCTATTACAATATAATTTTTTATGAGTCATTTAGCATTTATTGTACCATAAGCAAAATATTAAAACAATTTACTTGATTTTCTTGACAAATAATAAATCATATATTATAATGTAACTACATTATACTATATTGTAGTATTTTGATAGCATCTATTTATATATACTTTATTATTTAATTTTTACGTTAAACTGATTGAAATCAAAGTTGAACGAATTTTTACTTATATCTATTTAAAATAATTTACATAATTTAAACACTTAAAACTACCTAAACGGGAGGTGATAAGAGTATTATATTAAATGAACAACTATAACAATATCACATTAAATTTTGGAGGTAAATAGCATGAAAAAATTAAAAATTGTATTGAGTTTATTTATTGTATGCGTTATGCTTACGCTTTGCGTTGGCTGTAAAAGTTTTATGGATTATATGTTCAAAAATTCAAGTCCTGATAAAACTATGGTTAATAGAGTATATTATTATCAAGACTCAAATGCAAGAGTCGAAGCGATAAAAAACTCAACTTTTGCATATAATGATGATAAAACTCCTTACTCAAGGTTTTTATATGCAGATTTAGAGAAAATGAGCTGTGTTTCAAATAGCTATTATGGACTTAATCTTTTTACAAGCGTAAGTTCATCATTTTCAAAATTGACTATTCAAAACCATAACGCTACAAATTATTTTACAGATTATTTTACTGTAAATGATAGTTTATTAAAATATGTATTTGTAATAAATGCAAATTTAAATTCAGTGGGCAATGATTTAAAAGATTCCGATTTTAATAACCTTTTAATTACGCCTACTTCTGAGAAATTAATAGAAGGATATCCATATATGGGATTTACTATTGATGATACTGAAGAATCATATCACTACGAATCAGGTAACAAAGAAGAAATGAAAAAGTTTCTCAATGTTTGGTTTAAATATGACAATGATAATAAAACTTATAAAAACACAGCTATTAGCCAATTAAATGGAAAAACTGTTACAACAATATACTTTTATTATTTACAAAACACTCAAAGCAATGAAGTTTTAGAAAAAGAATTTATTGATTTCTACAACAAAAATGCAAAATTACAGAATTTATTTATTTAATCGTATA
>JAVVUQ010000034.1:4939-15705 GCA_036653075.1 Clostridia bacterium
TTATATTTATCATAATGTAAATGCGATTATATTTATCATAATGTAAATGCGTTTATAACTATATTAAGTTTTATTAAAATAAAATAACATTTTGAACATATATAAATACTTTATTTAGTCACTTTTTGAAGAAAGCAAAGCAAACAAACGTAAAAACTGCATATACAGCCATACTAATGTTACGACTAAGCCTAACGATGCAATCCATTCATATTTTTTATCTAATCCCTGTTCTACTGTCATTTGAATTACTGCAAGGTCGCTAATAAGGCACAATGCTGCGATAATAATTAGAATTACTGAAATGAGCATTTGCAGCCAAAAACTTGACGTAAAATTAAGCATTACGGTTGGAAATAGCAATGTCAACAATAAAAATGCCACTTGGCTAACTACTAACGCTATTAACGATGTATATAATACCTGCCGAAATTTTGTTGTCGCTCGTATAATTTCGCTTCTATATAATAAAGTCATTACGCAAAAAGTTATTACTGTTGCCATCAACGCTGAAAATACTACGCCTGAATAAAGTTCTTCAAAGATTAAAGACACAAATCCTATCATTAATCCTTCGCAAATTGCGTAAATAGGCGCAAATATTCCTGCGATTTTTGGAATAAAGCTTGCTATCATTACGCTAACAAGAGCGCCAGCCGACGCTATTACCAATAAAACTAAATAGTTTATACCAAACAGCAATCCATTTCCCGCCCAGTTGTTTCCAAACGTATTATTTGTAGCCATTACTGACAAGACTGCTGATATAGCTGTCAAAAATAATAATAACAGTGTTTTTAAACTGATACCCTTGTACGTCGCTGGTTTTCTAACTTCTTCGTGGATGTTTGATACTCTTGTCAATGTCGGATTACTTGTTCTAAACATAATTTTACCTACCTTTTATTTACTATATATATAAGTCTTGATTTATATACTTGTATATAACAAATAATTATTTTATCTTTAATTGTTTTGTTTTACTATTATTTTCTGCCAAAGCGACTTTGTAATTTTTTTAACATATCGTCCATACTTTCATTCTTTTGCGATATCGTTGGTTGTGGTTGCCATTCATTTCTGCCTTTTACTCTCAATCCGTTTGGATTGTTTGAAGTCTTTAACGACAAGCTAATTTTGTTTTTTTCATAATCTACGCTCAGAATTTTTACTTCTACTCGTTGCCCTACGCTCAAAATCTCTGATGGGTGTTTGACAAAGCCATCGGATATTTGAGTAATATGCACCAATCCGTCTTGATGAACGCCAATATCAACAAATACGCCAAAATCAATTACGTTCCTAACTGTTCCGTTTAATTCCATTCCTTCTTTTAAATCTTTTATATCTAATAAATCACTTCTTAATTCTGGTTGCGGCAAACTATCTCGTATATCTCTGCCTGGTTTAAGCAGTTCGCTCACTATATCTTCCAATGTAGGCAAACCTATATTACATATTTCAGCTACTTTATTTGCGCCCTCTTTTTCTATGCGTTTGCGCATATCTTTAATATTATCTTCTGTAATATCCTTTATAGTATATCCAAAATGGTTAAGCATTATTTCTACCGCTTTGTAACTTTCTGGGTGAACGCCTGTATTATCTAATAAATTTGCGCCGTTTGGAATTCTTAAAAATCCTGCGCACTGTTCAAACGCTTTCGGCCCAAGTTTGTTTACTTCAAGTAATTGTTCTCTTTTTATAAAAGCGTTTTTCTTTCTATACTCAATAATGTTCTTTGCAATTGAGCTATTAAGCCCCGCTACAAAGGTCAACAAGCTCACGCTCGCTGTGTTTAGGTCTACTCCTACGCTATTAACGCAATCTTCTACAACTCCGTCTAACACTTCAGTTAAGCGGTTTTGTGGCATATCGTGTTGATACTGCCCGACGCCTATGCTCTTAACATCTATTTTAATCAACTCTGCAAGCGGGTCTTGTAATCTTCTGCCTATGGAAACTGCGCTTCTAAGCGAAACGTCAAATTCTGGAAATTCTTCTGCGCCAAGTTTTGAAGCTGAATATACAGACGCTCCCGCCTCGTTAACAACTGCATAATTAAGTTGCCTTTTACTTTTTTTAATAAGTCCGACAACAAATATCTCCGCTTCTTTGCTTGCTGTTCCGTTCCCGATGCTTATAACATCAACATTAAATTTATCGATATATTTAAGCAATTTGTTTTCAGCGTCTTCAATTCTACTCTGTGGCGGCGTAGGATATACTACGTCAGTAACCAACACATCGCCTTGAGCGTTTACAACCGCAATCTTGCATCCCGTCCGATAAGCTGGGTCAACGGCTAATACTACTTTGTTTTTTAATGGCGGCTGCAATAACAACGGCTTTAAGTTGACTTCAAACATCTTAATCGCTTGCTCATCAGCTTTTTCCGTTAAATCGTTCCGTATCTCACGTTCAACGGACGGAAATATGAGTCTATCAAAGGAATCTTTTGCCGTATCTGTCAATAACTGCGTGAATATACTCTCGCCTTTAATATACATTGAAGTAATTTTTATATAACAATCTTCTTGCAAAACTACTATCTTAACTTTTAAACAGCCTTCGTTCTCCCCTCTATTTATTGCTAAAATTCTATGCGACGGAATCTTATTTATAGGCTCGCTATATTCAGTGTACATTTCATAAACAGCCGATTTTGCGTTTTCTATAATTTTAGTCGAAACAGTACCATTAGCGTATATAATCTCTCTTATATGTTTACGCAACTCAGCGTTATCAGACATCATCTCAGCAATTATGTCACAAGCGCCTTTCACCGCTTCCTCTGCCGTCTTAATCTCTTTTTCTATATTGATATATTCCTTCCCTAATTCAAAAATACTGCCTTCTTTTATCTCTTGAAGTAAAATTAAATCAGCCAAAGGCTGCAATCCCTTCGCAATCGCAACACTCGCTCTCGTTTTCTTCTTTTGCTTGTATGGACGATAAATATCTTCAGCTTCTGTCATCGTCTCCGCATTAGATAACGCTAACGCCAATTCTTCCGTCCACTTTCCTAATTCGGTTATTGTCGCTTGTATCTCATCTTTACGCTTTTGTAACCCCAATAAATACTTGTGCCTGTCTGCAAACTCTCTCAAAACTTGGTCATCACACGAGTTTGTTCGCTCTTTACGGTACCTTGCTATGAACGGAATCGTATTCCCTTCATCTATAAGCTCTATAATATTATCTGTATATTGCTTTTCAATTTTAAACTCTTCACTTAGCTTCTTAGCTATATCCATAATTATTTAAACTCCTTAATATGCGTAAAACTCGCATACCCTCATTTTAACATATTTTTGATTTTTTTTCAAGCTTTTTTAACTTTAATTCAAAATGAGTTTCAACCATTTCAAATATATTAATTCTTTCTAATATTAAAGTATTAATTCTTTCTAATATTAAAGTATTAATTCTCTCTAATATTAAATATATTATTTTTTTCAATTAATAAATAATATATCGTTTATATTAATACGCATAGAAATAAATATGTTTAAATAAAAAAAGTGTATTTTAAATAAATACACTTTAATTTTTGTAATTTTTATATTTATTGATATGATAAATTACGAACAAGTATATTATTCGTAATATAAAGAGCTTATAATTGCTCTGGATATACGCTTGCTTGTTTTTTATCTTTACCTAAATGCTCAAATTTAACAATTCCTGAAATCAAAGCAAATAAAGTATCGTCGCTGCCGATACCAACGTTATTACCTGGGTGAATATGCGTGCCACGTTGGCGTACAAGTATATTCCCTGCTGTAACAAATTGACCGTCAGCACGTTTTGCGCCAAGTCTTTTGCTTTCGCTATCACGTCCGTTTCTTGAGCTGCCCACACCTTTTTTGTGAGCAAATAATTGCAACTTTATAAACATGCTGTTACCTCCGTCTTAATAAATTTCGGATAACCTTTTTGCAAATCATATACTCCGCACATTAAAGTACCTAATATCATATCTGCGTCTCGTCTTGATTCCTTAGTTAAATTGTCTGGCAAGGTCATCCATAACGTGCCCTTCAATTCATCTCGTTCATAACGCGCGTCTATTTTCGCAACGTCTATTAGCCCGAGCACTGCGGTTTGCGCGATACTACTTAAAGCGGCGCACACTAAATCTTCTCCGCTAACTCCTGCTCCCGTATGCCCTTTAAACAAAATGCTTACGATAGCGTCATTTTTTTTAAAAACAGTTATTTCTGTCATAATTTATAAAGTGATTGACTCAATCTTAATTGACGTAAATGGTTGACGATGTCCTTGTCTATGACGAACGTTCTTCTTCGCTTTATAAGTGAAAATTCTTATCTTCTTCGCCTTTCCATCGCCTAATACTGTGGCTGTAACCTTAACATTCTTCGCTTCTTCGCCCATAACGATTTTTTCGCCATCAGCGCAAAATAATGTCTCAAGTTCTACTTTAGCGCCCTCTTCAAGTCTTAAAAGTTCAACTTTTACAATTTCACCTTCGGAAACTTTATATTGTTTTCCACCAGTTCTTACTATTGCGTACATGCATTACCCTCCTATACAGAAACTCGCTGAGACTTTACTCACAACTAAACAAAAGTTGAAATCTACTATTTACGTAACCATATTTTTAATACCTAATACTCGCTATACCTATTTGTTAAGCATATTGCATTTTAATATTAAATTGAAATGGATAAATCCGTAAATATATTGTTTTTCTACTATTATCTCCAGAGTTGAAGCCGTAATCGAATACATAACAACATTTTATTAATAAAAATTTCATAAATATCAATGTTGCAATCAAATATCATTACAGTTTGGCGCTTTCTTACTTTACGCATAAAATATAAATTCAATGCTAATGCACACAAAAACGCCGCTCCACTCAAGCGGCTATATTTATTATACTTCACTACGCCTTTTTTGTCAACGATTTTCAAATACATTTATTTGTTTTATACAAAACATTTTTGTTCCTAATACAGTTTACCATTACAATTCTATATTTGTTTACACCAAAAAATTATCCCGTATAATTTATAGGGGATAATTTTATAGGTTGTTATATTAAATTATTATCTATTATCGTTTTTTTCTTCTACTGGAATAGTTGGTTGTTCAATTGTTGCTTTTCTTGATAATGTAATGCGTTTGTTTTCTACGTTAAAGTCCATTACGCATACGTCGATGATATCGCCCACTTTTAATACTGTGCTAATATCGCCTATCCAATCCCAAGAAACGTTGCTTATATGAAGTAAACCGTCGATGCCTTTATCTAACTCAACAAATGCGCCGTATGGTAATAATCTTGCAACTTTGCCTTGATGAATTGTGCCAACAGCGTATTTTTCTGCTGCCACGCTCCAAGGGTGTGGTTGTAATTGTTTATAGCCTACTGACACTCTATTTGTAGTTCTGTCTAATTTCAATACTACAAATTCGTATGTTTTATTAAGTTCAAGTACTTCTGATGGTTCTTTGATATTATTCCACGATAAATCTGAAAGGTGAGCTAAGCAATCAAATCCTCTAATATTGACAAAGGCGCCAAAGGTAGCAAAACGCATAACTTTGCCTTCAACAATTTCGCCCACTTCGATATTGTTCCAGAAATTATCCTCTTTCGCTTGTCTTTCACGAACCAATAAATCTCTTTGGCTTGCAACTATTTTTCTCTTTGAGTGGTCTATGTCTAATGCGATTAAACGTAATTTCTTTCCTAAATATTGATCTAAGTTCTTAACGTATCCGCTTCTTATATGCGAAGCTGGTATAAAGACTATGTAACTTCCCAATTTTGAAAGTAATCCGCCTTTTACTGCTTTCGTAATTTCTACGCTAAACTCAGCTCCATCTTTAATCTCATCAACTAATGCGTCATCTTTGTATATTTCGTCTACCGACTTTTTGGATAACATTACATTCTTATCTGTTGATAAAACTATTACTTCTAAGTTTTCGCCGACCGTCATCGCCTCTTTCACTTTGGCATAATCACCGTCAAGTGATAACTCTTCATTAGGAATAAATCCGTCACGCTTTGAACCGAAAGACACGCTAACGCCGTCGCTACCAATATGTGATACTGTTCCCTTAATCTTCTGTCCCGCTCTCAAGGGTTTATATTTGATTGGCAATTTCTCAACCGCTTGAGTAAACTCGTTACCTTCAACGTGCTCAGCCTCTTCCGTTTCATTGGTAACTTCTTCATTCTCTTGAGCCTTTTCTTGCTCCTGAGTTTGCTCCGCTGTATCGTTTTCTTTAACAGCCTTAACCACTTCTTTGTTGACCTCCACTTCGTTTACCACTTCAGTGGTGTTTTCAACAACTTCTACTACATCGTCTTTTGCGCTTTCGAACATCTTAGACAAAACCTCCTCTGTCAACTCCTTAGGAGTTGAAGCACCTGCAATTATACTGATATTTTTATATTTCGATAGCTCTATTTTATTAACATCTGCTGCGTCTTCAACTAAATACGCATCTCGCCCGCAACTTTTCGCCAACTCTAACAATTTCTTCGTATTAGAACTCGATTCATCGCCTACTACCATTACACATTCGCTAACGCTTACTGCATAATCAACAAAACTTTGCCTATCTACAGTAGTATAACAAATTGATCTGAAAACTTCAAGCGTTTTAACACAATCTGTTATAATATTTTTTAAACTTTTTTCAATTTTACTCGCCATAAAGGTCGTTTGAAATAAAATCAACGCTTTTTCACACTTTTCTATCTTAATTCTACTTTCTCCGTCCGTTATTATTGCGCTGTTTTCGCACCATCCATTTATTCCCTTTACCTCAGGATGATTTCTATCTCCAACTATTATTATTTGATAACCTCGTTTATAATAATCCGCTGCCTTCTGTTGTATCGCCTTAACATATTTACATGTTGCATCTTCAACCTTTATTTTACGTCTATTACATTCATCAAATACGCTTTTAGTCGCTCCGTGCGCTCTTATTATTAGCGTGTCCCCTTCCTTTAATTCATCAATTCTCTCTACTGCTTCTATCCCTTTTTTGGATAATTCATTTAGTACTCTCTTGTTATGTACAATTTCTCCGTACGTAAAAACTCTCTCTCCCTTAGCTTTAATCGCTACGTCAATTGCGTTTTTTACTCCGTTACAAAATCCATTGTTCTTGTATACATATACTTTCATATTTACCCTATTTCTTTAATTTTTTCTCTTTTATTATATTCAATCTTTCTTGCAACTCTAACGTTTTTTTATATATTATCTCTGTCGCTTCCGTAAGTAATTCTTTTGTCAAGGTTTGCCCATAATATTCGCTTAATTCAAACTCGTCGCCCACTATTATAGCATTTTTATGAAACGCTTTAATCTTTTTATCTATTACCATTGGAAGTATAGGAGCTTCTTGTTTTATTGCATAATACGCCGCTCCCGTTCTAAATTTTCGAATTGACTGATCATCAACCTTATTCCTTGTTCCTTCTGGAAATATAGCGAATATCTTGTCATCTTCTAACACATTCATTACTTTTTTTGTAGCAGAAAAATCCGGTTCGCCTCTATGCACAAAAATACAACCTAAATTACTGAGTAACCAACTCATAAATTTATTTTTCGTAAATTCCATCTTCGCCATAAAATACATCGACGGCCTAAACAAATGCGCCATTAGTACTGGATCTAAACCCGATTTATGATTCATTGTTATTATAAGTCTTCTATTGCCCAAATTTTTCTTTCCATAAATTTTTATTGGAAAAATTAACTTTAATGGTAAATAAAATAATATTTGCCCTATTCGATATAATATACTCGTTTTGGGTTCTTTATTTTTTCTTCGTATTATTTTTTCTTCTTTATTCATATAATTTACCTATACATACGATAAAAGTTAATTATATAGTAGTTCTCAACAATTTAACAATAAATTACTTTACTTTAAACTTCTCATTTTTATTCCTTTTTATAATCTGTGTCATTATATGATTATACTTGCTTAAATGTAACTAATATCTATAATCGCTGCAACTACTCTCCGCTTTTACCTTTCACCAATTTGATTATGGCGTTTGAAACATCTTCGGCTGTCATATTTGTCGAATCTATCTCTATCGCATCTTCCGCCTTTTTTAGTGGCGCAAATGCCCTTGTAGAATCATTCTTATCCCTTTCTTCTATATCTTTAAGTACTTTTTCAAATTCTACCTTTTGTCCTCTTTCATTCAGTTCCTTTTGCCTTCTCTCCGCTCGTTTCTTACTATCAGCCGTTAAATATACCTTGACTTCCGCATTTGGTAAAACATACGTTCCAATATCTCTGCCATCAAGTATACACGAATTTCCACTCGCTATTTTTCTTTGCACTTCAACTAACTTCAACCTTACCACTGGTATAGCCGATATATCACTCGCCGCTTTCGATACGCTATGCTCGTGTATTCTCATAGTTACATTATTGCCATCTAAAAAAACATTTTGCTTTCCATCTTTGTATTTTACATCAATTACCGTATCTCTAATCATTTTTTCTATTGCGTTTTTATCGCTTATATCTATATTATTATCTATCGCCTTCAACGCTGCCGCTCGATACATCGCTCCCGTATCTAAATACATTATCCCTAACTTTATAGATAATATATTCGCTACCGTACTTTTCCCCGCCCCCGATGGCCCATCAATCGCTATATTTACCATATCTTCCTCTCAGTATATTTTCGTGATTTTTTTCATTATCTAACTTCTCAACGCTTTTGCGCCCTTAAGATAAACAAACTTAACTGTTTTTTTATTCAATCTATCCCCATCTGCAAATATTAATACCCTTACACACCTTTCAATTGATTCTTCTATACATAACTCTTGACAACAAAACAATGCGGTTTCATTATATCCCATTTTTCTCGCCGCTTCCGCTGGAAATGCTTTTGTTAAATCTTTTGTCGACGAAAAAATAATCGCAACTATCTCCCCTTCACTTAATTCATTTTCTTTTATTATTTCACTAAGTAATTCTCTTGTAGCGGCTATTATTGCGTCCTTTTCATTTGATTCAACTGTTATTGCGCCTCTTATTCCCACCATATTTACACCAAATCTATTTCTACATTTTATAGTTTGTTTATTCTCTTTATTTGTTTTTATTATTACAAGATAAATACGTAACTCATTGAATTTATATAAATTCAAAATCATCATATATAAATCCCTTATTTTATATTATATCACATTGTGATAATTTTGTGTAGCTTTTGTGTATGCTTTTTGTTGAATTTTCATCTTCTTTTAGTACATTTAAATCATTTTTACTTATAAATGTTAATTACTATATTATCTCTATCATTATAAATCTATAAATGAATATAAAATCTAAAAAATACATTATTTTTATTCATTATTTAATAAACTATTATTTATGCTATTCAAAATTCTTAATAAAATTAATTTATACCTGCTATTTTACCCGCTAAGTATCCCGTAGAAAGAGCAATTTGTATATTATAGCCGCCCGTCAATCCGTCTACGTCAATGAGTTCGCCAGCAAAATATACATTTTCCACTATTTTACTTTGCATTGTATTAGGTTTTATTTGTTTGACGTCTACGCCTCCGCTTGTAACTACCGCCGTATCTATATCGGACATTGCCAAAATATCCAATGAAAAATGCTTTAAAAGGCGTAGCAGCGATTTGCGTTGCTCGGCTGTGACTGAATTTATATAAATAAGCGGATTAATATTAGATAGCTCTACTATAACTGGAATCATACTTTGTGGTAACAAGTCGCCTAAGGCGTTTTTAAATTGTTTATTAGAATATTCTTTAAAATCTCTAATTAATCTTAAATCTAATTCTTCTTCTGTTAAAGCTGGCTTTAAATCAATTACAATTCTCGCTTTACTTAAATCCATTTTTGTAGCGGTTGCAGATATGCTTAATATAGTTGGACCCGATACGCCTTCGTGTGTAAATAATAATTCACCAAATTCTTCCGCTTCTACTTTGTTTCCAACCATTAACTTTACGTTTACGTTTTTTAAAGTCAAGCCTTGTAGCGCATATACTTGTTTTGTTTTAATTGCGCATAAAGATGGTTTTGGAGTAATGATATTATGCCCTAACCTTTTTGATAATACGTAACCATCGCCTGTACTGCCTGTGCTACTATATGTCATTCCGCCCGTTGCAAGAATAACTTTATCGCAATAAATCTCCCCTTTAGTCGTTGAAACACTGACTACAAGTCCATTTTTATCTTGATTTAAGCCTTTAACACAAGCGCCTATCATTATTTCAACATTTCCTTTTTTTAAATATCTCTCTAAAGCAGCTGTAACATCACTCGCTTTATCCGACAAAGGAAAAACTCTACCGCCTCGTTCAACTTTGAGCTTAAGTCCCAAATCTTCAAAAAATTTATAAACCGCTCCCGTATCCATTTCACTTATAGCGCTATATAGAAATTTAGGATTAGTAGCGACACATTTAATAAATTCCTCTTTAGTATCCGTATTTGTTAAATTACATCTTCCCTTCCCCGTAATATAAAGCTTTTTTCCAAGCTTTTCATTCTTTTCTATAAGCGTAACTTCAGCGCCAAAAAAAGCCGCCGTACCAGCAGCCATCATACCAGACGGACCTCCGCCAATTACAACAACTTTCATAATTCTCCTTTAGCTACAACCTTAAACTCTATTTTTATTTTAATTTATCTATACTTTATTAATTTAATCATATTTTTATTAATTTAATCATATTTTTATTAATTTAATC
>JAVVUQ010000035.1:0-14584 GCA_036653075.1 Clostridia bacterium
ATGCTGATTCAAACATTTTTATTATTTTAATTCTTATTTTAATTCTTGTTTTAATTATTAATTTAACTTTTTTCGATATATTTCTATATAATAGATGATATTAAATTATTTCAATGTTACTATTATAATAATCTAATTATATTGTTGCGATATGTTTAAATAAATTAATTTTCTATGATATATTTTTTATCTGTTATCGTAGGCGATAAGTTCCCAGAAACTATCAATGTTTCGCCATTATCCACAACAAGCGCATATTTCAAATCATTTTTTTTAAAATATTCTGATTGAGCAAATATTTTTACTTTTTGCTTTCCCATTACTGAAAACGCTGTTGTTAAAGCGTCGCCAACCGCTGCCGACTGTGAAATTACGGTGACCATAGCGACATTATTGTTAATCGGAAATCCGCTTACGCTATCAATTAAATGACTATATCGCCTGCCATTTTCAATAAAATATCTTTGATAATCTCCGCTGCTGCTAACAGCTTCATTAAATGCATAAGTTTTACCATAATATTGTTCGCTATTAGAACGTGGGTTTACCAATTCAATTTCAAAACCATCTTTACTTTGTAAATTTTCTAAAGCGTAAATACTACTTCCGCCTAAACTAATAAATCCGCTATTATATCCACATTTAACTATCGCATCTTTCATTAAATCAACCGCAAATCCCTTACCAATAGCGCCAAAATCTAACCTCAATTGTAACAATACTTCATTATAATAAACGGGCAAAGCGGATTTTGTAAGTTTATAGCTACCCTTTTCTCCACTTATATTTACCATAGAAAATCCAACCGTTTTCTTTAATTTTTCAAGAAGATGACTATTTAATACCGGTTTCTCATTTTTTATATTTAATCCATTACCAAAATCTGAAAAGCCCCAAAAATCTACAAGGTAATACACCGAAGGGTCAAATGCGCCTTCAGTAATTTCATAAAGCGTTTTACTTAATTTGAATAATTCAGCCGTTTCATCGCTAATATTAACGCTTTCATCTTTTTTAAGCTTATTAAATTTTGCAATATCAGAATTAGGATAACGTAATTCATTAGCGCTGATAATCGATTCTAAACGACGCATATTTGCAACAATTATATCAATATCCTTTTCTGCTTTTTTTATCGATTTATCGTCATTCAACAAAATTGTAATTTGCAAAACTGTCCCAAATACATCATAGTACGTCTTTGACGCCATATAAACTTGCTTTACACAGCAACATAAACACAAACATATTATACATAGCATTAAGCTACAACATATTATTGCTATTTTTTTCATTTTTCGCTTCCTTTTTTACTTTTTGTTTCTTTATTTTGCCTTATTGCTTCCTTTTTGCTTTTTGCTTCCTTTTTGCTTTTAAATTAATTTACATTTTATCCATTTCGTATGCTTTACACATTATATCAAATTCAACGCAATTTTTTCGAACTTTCGAGTTTGTGTCACCAACTGCCAACTTCATTGCGCCAAATGGAATGTTCATAACATATTTAAACATTTACAAATACATTTCATTATTTATTAATCGTTTATGATTCACTTATTGTAAAATTGCTTAGTCATAAATTCAATTGATATTACATTATACGTTTTGTCTTAAAATAAATCTTGTTTACAAAATCTTGTAACAATGCTACTGATATTCCGACAATTGCGCCTGCAAGAACTCCAACTAACGCTAAATAGGGAAAGTATAAAGACATTTGCGGTGTTTGCGAAACAAAGATATATATAATATTTTGTACAATATTATGTAACGTAGCGGATGCTACGCTGATAGCGACAATAGATATTTTATTATTTAAACAACAAAATAAAAAGACAGATAGCGATATCGCTATAATACCTGCGGGCAAACTGTATGTCAACGTTGAAATACTTCCTGTTATAAATGCGCCAAGAATAGTTTTAATGATGACAACGACATAAGCTTGAGTTACGCCAAGAGTAATCAATGCCAACAGCGAAAATATATTAGATAAACCCATTTTAGCGCCAGGAATAAACAGCGGTGGAAATAGACTTTCGACCATAAACATTATAAGACTTGCAGCTACAAAAACAGCAGTAAAAGTTATGTTATTTGACTTAGCGAATCTTTTCATAATTGTTTCCTTGTATTTAAGTATTCCAATATTTTTCGCAATAAAAGCATGTATTTTATATTCATTTTTTATTAATAATATACATTTTATCTACTTACTTACGCTAATACGCAAAAAGCATATCAAAAATTACCTTGTTATTATAGCACAATATTTCATTATTTGCAAGTACGAAAATTGTCGAATCTACTTTCTTTAAATAAAAAAGTGAATTGTTAAATTTATTGCAATAAAACAGGTTAAATATTTAACAATATTGTATTAATAATTCTAAACGCTTTTAATTAATAATTAATATTTAACATATTTAATTCGTGATTTCTAAGAAATTTTTTAATGTTTTATTTTTTCGTTAATTTTACACTATATTTACACATAATTTACTATATTTTAACAAAAATAATTTTTTTATAAATTAAAATGTATAGGATTTTTGCATTCTACTTCAATCTTAACAGAGATTTAATATTCGTTTAATACAATGACAAGGTAATAAAGAGTTTAAAGGTAGTTGTCTACATATTTGTCAATCTACTGTTTAAAGCATAAAATAAATTAAAATTAATAATGAATAAAAAACATAGAATAACTAAATAACTTATAATTAATTAGCGTAAGCATTTAAAATAAGATTCGGCGAGTGATAGAAAAATAGTATTGATTATTTTCAATTTTCTATCTTTCGCTTACATAAATAATATAAAAAGCTTAAAGATAAAGATATAGCGAGTATTATTAATAGATATAGAATTTAAAATGTAAATGAGGGCTGAGTAATGCAAAATAAGATTAATATCGGAGAATTTATTGATTCCTACTATCCAATAGTAGATGGCGTAACCTTAGTTGTGCATAATTATGCAAGTAGAATGAATAATGATGAATTTACTTGTTCTGTTTTTGCTCCAAAAGTAGCTGGATATGATGACAAATTCAATTATCAAGTTTATCGTTCGTCAAGTTTATCTGTTAGTAATGGAGTATATGTACTTTCCACGCCAAAATTAGATGCAAAGTTTACAAAATTAATCAAAGAATTACCCCTTGACGTAATACATGCGCATAGTCCCGTTACTATGGGCAACTATGGCGCAGATATAGCGAAAAAGAGGCATATTCCATCTATAATAAGTTTTCACACAAAATATTATGAACATATTAAAGATATGTTTAAAAACGAAACAATGGCGAAAGCTGCGCTTAAAAAGTTAATGAAAATTTATGATAAAGTTGATTATGTTTGGCCTGTAAGTAAATTTGCTGGTGAAATTATGCGAGAATATGGTTATACTGGTCATTTTGATGTAGTTGATAATGGTACGGATATGACAATGTATAATTTTAAAGAAGGCGAACGTGACGCATTAAATGAAAAATATGGATTAAGAGAAGATATACCATTATTATTATTTGTCGGACAAATTATCAACTATAAAAACATTAAATTTTCGTTAGATGCAGTGAATATTTTAAAGCAGCGTGGTATAAAATTTAAATATATGCTTATTGGCGAAGGCGCAAATAGAGAGGAGATAGTTGAATATGCCAACACTCTGAATTTAAATGATTGCGTAGAATTTAGGCATAAAATTGTAGATCGGATTGAATTATCACGATTATATACAAGAGCTGATTTATTTGTGTTGCCGTCATTATATGAAACATTCTCGTTGGTACAATTAGAAGCAGCCTCTTGCGGATTGCCATCAGCTGTATTAGACAAAACTGTTTTAGCGGAACGAATCTCTGATAACGTTAATGGATTTATATGCGAAAACGACTTGAATACTTTTGCTAATATGATGCAATTTGCTATTTCAGATAAAGAAAATCTCAAGCGAGTGGGCAAAAACGCTCAGAGTTATGTAAAAACCTTTGACGCTGTTGCAAAAGAAGTGATGATGCGTTATAAAGACATCATAAAGGAATATAATAACAAAAGAGACAATGAAAAATAATAAGAAAAAATTTAAAAACAGAAAATTTGGCGTAACATTAATTACGTTGCTTTTGAAACCATTTTTACGTATTAAAATAAAAAATCGTGAAAATGTTGACGAAACTCATTTTCCCGTAGTTTTTGTATGCAATCATTATGAATTATACGGCCCTATGTCAGCGGCGGTAGGTCTTCCTTATGACTTTCGTCCTTGGATTGATAATAACGTTTTAGATAAAGAAAAAACCTATAATTACGTCTATAAGAACTCAATGCAAACAAAACGTATTCCAGAATGTTTTAAAAAATTATGGTCTTCAATTGCTGAAAAAATAGGTACTTGGGCGCTTAATTCCTTTAATCCCGTGCCTGTCAAAAAAGATTCGCTAAAAGAATTAAAAGAAACATTTGAAGTTAGCGCCGATGCGCTTATCAACGGCGATAATCTTTTGATTTTTCCAGAAAATTCGCACTATGAACCAGATGGCAAATATAATAGAAATGGAGTATCTACTTTTTATTCAGGATTTGCCCGTATTGGCAGAGATTATTATGATAAAACAGGCAAAAGCATTACATTTTACCCGATATATAGCGATAAAAAACATCACACTCTCACTTTTGGCAACGCTGTTACCTTTAATCCCAATAATCCTTCCGCTATCGAGAAACATCGCATTGTTACAGAACTTAATAATGCGCTAATTACTCAGAGCGAAACTAACAAGATAAATTTAAAAAATTAGAAATTTTGGAGAAATAATTTGGCGACAGTACTAAAAAACGAAAAACATTTTTGTTGTATATGTTTAAAGCTCAACGAATATGAAAAGACTATGCAAGAGGAAACGTCTATATTCTCCGATTTGGATATGCGTCCAGCCCCACCTAATAGATATACCGCAACTATGTCCGTTCATATGTGTCCTTACTGTAATTATTCTAATTATAATATTGACGAGCTTATAGAAGATGTCGATGCTAAACGTATTGTAAATAGCGAAGAATATCAGTTAATGGCAAAATATAAAATTAGCGAAACAGCAAAGAAATTTCTTCTTGCTGGTTTTTTGTATGAAAGCAAAAATGATAATCGACACGCTGCTTATTTATACTTAAACAGCGCTTGGGCGTTTGACGATGACAATGATTTTAATAACGCTATACAATTACGAAAAAGAGCGCTTGTTAATTTCGTAAAATTAGAACAAAATATCGAAGTTACGCTAATTGAAACAGATATTTTACGACGCATCGGCGAATTTAAAGAAGCGATTAAATTTGCTAAATCTTCACTCAAACTTAAAACATATAATAAACAACAATTTCTTGCCTTTAAAAAAGAACTTGTTTTAATTCGGCATAAAAATACCAATTGTGGCAAATTCTGATTTTTTATTGTTTTTATTTATTATTGAAATTTTTAATTTTTGCATTCTTAAACTATAACAATATTTCTATTATTAGCGAATTTATTTTGCGTTGTTTTATTTGCATATTGTTTATAAGCATAAAATAAAACAGTAATGAATCTAATTGTATTGCATTACTGTTTTGGTATATTTTTCTATTTGCATTATTAATATATTTTTCTATTTGCATTATTAATATATTTTTCTATTTGCATTACTAACATATTTTGATATTTACATTACTAACATATTTTGTTATTTACATTAATGGAGCAAGTAAATTCAATACAAATTCTTTAAGTTTTTGTAGCCACGTGCGAGATTCGTATATTTCTTCTGTTACCAAAAATGATTTATCTAACGCTTCCAAAAAATCCGTCGCCATTTCTACGGCAGATAATGAATTAATTAAAAGAGCGCCTAATTCGTAGTGAAGAAGCAAGCTGCGATAGTCTAAATTTATTGAACCTATAAGCGCTGTTTTTTCATCTGTCAAAATCATTTTACTATGGTTAAATCCAGGTAAATACTCATATATTTTGACGCCATTTTTAAGTAAACGACTATAATGACTTCGAGTTACGGTATAAACAATTTTTTTATCTGGAATACCTGGCACTAAAATTCTAACGTCAATTCCGCTATTAGCTGCACGACACAACACTGATATCATTTCGTCGTCAACTATTAGATATGGAGTAGAAATCCAAATGCTCTTTTTTGCATTTTCAAATAGCGACATACAGCAATTGTACGCTGGGTCACGCATATCAGCAGGAGTGTCTCCAAAAGGAAAGATATAAGCATCGTTATCGATATTTTGATGAACTACTATAAATTCTTTAGGATTTAACAACATTCTTGTTGCTATAAACCAATTTTGACAAAACAAAATAATAAAGCTATCAATACTTGATCCCTCAACTCTTGCGCCGCTGTCTCGCCAAAATCCAAACCTTGTTTCGTAATGAACATATTCATCGGCAAAATTCACTCCGCCAATATATGCGCAAAGTCCATCGACAATAACCAATTTTCTATGATCTCGATGATTTAAAGCTGGTGTAATCTTCATTCCGATAGGGTTAAATCCCACCATCTCTATATTATAATGATGATGAAAACGTTTAACGGTATTTGCCTTTAATCGCTTATAGCTTCCAAAGCTATCAAATAAAATATATATTCTAACGCCATTATCAGCTTTTTGAAAAAGGATTTTTTCAATTTCCTCCCACATTTTTCCCTGCGCAATAATAAACGTTTCCAAGAAAATATATTTTTTGGCGCTCTTTAAATCCTTAAGCATCTCAATATACATAGGTTCGCCATCAGTATAATATCGCACATTAGCGCCTTTATAACAAGGAAATTTGCTTAAGCTATTGAGTAACGTCGCAATTTTTCTATCGCCAATGTCTGTAATTGTTTCAATAGTTTTATTTTGCGCAATAGCGGGCAAATATATCGCATCAGCTTGTTTTTGTCGTTTTTTAGGCGCTGACTTACCATACCCATATAATAAATATATCGTCGTTCCTGCAAGTGGAAATACCATAATTAAAATTATCCACAATATTTTATACGATACATTTTGGTTGGTGTAATAAATATAACACGCAACAATAACAGAAAATACTTGCGATAATATGGATAGAAACGGTATATTTTTATAATAATATACAGCAAAAAATATCCACGCTATTTGCAATGCTATAACTATAAAAGCAAATATTATTTTAAATATTATGCCTATTATCCTAAATGGAATAGACACCGGATTAAATCTTCGTTTCTTCATTTGTTTTTCCCTCGTTATAATTATATTATGCGTATTTTTAATTTATTGCAACCTTTGACAATCTAAGCGATTTACGTCGCTAAGTAACACACTTAAATTAAAAAATAATTTTATATTTTAAAAACACGCTTTTATTTAATTACTTATTTACGCTAAACTATTATACCACAAATATTTTATATTTTCAATATAATTTGACATAGCGTTCCATTATTCCCCAATAATGAATTATATTATATTACTTTTTCTTCCTTTTTAACCGCTTTATATCCCAATCCCCTTATAGTAACCACTTCAAAATCAGTGATACACTCTAACTTTTCACGCACACGTCGTATATGCACGTCTACCGTCCTTTCATCGCTTTCACTATCATATCCCCAAATATCATCCATCAATTGACTTCTTGTGAAGATTCTGTTAGGCGAACTCAATAGTTTGAAAAGCAATTGAAATTCTTTCTTGGTCAATTCAATAGATTTTTCGCCACAACTAACAGACAAACTATTATAATCTACCTTTGTACTTCCAATTTCAATAACTTTTTCGTTTGCAAGCTTAGCTCGCTTAAGCAACGCAGAAACTCGCAACAACATCTCTTCAAATTCAATCGGCTTAACCATATAATCATCAGCGCCTACGGAAAAACCTCTCTTTTTATCTACTAACTCCTCCTTTGCAGTTACCATTAAAATTGGAATTTGACTGATTTTTCTAACGTGTTTAGCAAATTCATACCCGTCCATTTTAGGCATCATTAAATCGGTTATAATTAAATCAAACTGCATCTCCTCAATTACTTCAGACGCCTTTTTTCCATCACAAGCAGTTTTTACATCATATCCGGCACGCTCCAAAAAAGTCCGCATCAACTGTTGTAAATTTTTGTCATCTTCTACTACGAGTATCTTAAACATCTCTATTCCTCCAATTTTATCTCTAATCCATCTTCCACTGCAAACATTTTTATTTTATAGCTTTTATCATAACTTTTTTAATAATTTATTTTAACTCTATCCAAATCAAAACATTTAACATTAATCTATTCATTAGTTAATTTCTCTATTAATATCTCTATTTATTATTTTCTCTATTAATATCTCTATTTATTATTTTCTCTATTTGTTATTTTCTCTATTTGTTATTTTCTATAATTAATTTATTGAAAAATCTATTTGCTTTATTATTCGCCTGTTCTAAGTGATTTAACAATGTCGCTACGAGCAGCCATAGCTGATGGAATCAGTCCCGCAATTAAAGTTAAAACCATACTTATGACTACTAAAACCAAGCCTGTAATGATGCTTAGCGATGCAAGATTGCCCACGGGCATAGGTGTTAGGCTGTTTATGATTGCGTTTATAGGAAAGTTCAATAATAAACTAAACCCAACGCCCATAATGCCTGCAACAAAGCCAATTATTACTGTTTCAGCGTTAAAGACTCTTGCGATATCCTTTTTTCTTGCGCCGATGCTACGTAAAACTCCTATTTCCTTTGTGCGTTCCACAACTGATACATACGTGATTACGCCAATCATAATCGAAGATACGAATAGGCTTATTCCAGCAAATATTGTAACTACGATAGATACTGTATTAATCGTTTCTTTCATCATATCTAACATCGACGATAGATCAGTCCAATAAATCCTTTTTTCTTCTACTGTTTGTTTATCATTCCAAGCGGCAAGATAATCCACAATGGAATCTTTCGTACCAAACGCCAATGGATAAACATAAATTGATTGAGCCATTATATTAGCGCCAAAACTTAGACATTGTTGTTTGTATTGTGATTTGGTTATATCTGCTCCCGTGAAAATATTATAATATACCATTTTATCTGTATTATCATCTTGCGCTCTTAAAGCTTGAGCTATTTCCGATTCGTTTATGCTTTTACGCACTTTTTCTCCTAAAGAATGAGTATATAATACCGCTTTCGGCGTGCTTCTAAAATTACTTATTATATTTGCCGACCCGCCCACGATAGATTTTTCACGTAAAACGCCTACGACTTTAAGTTTTATTACATTTTCATCATTATAAATATTATTTAACTCCTCTTGAGTATTGTTATTGTTCACCGCTTGATAAAACATTTCTCGCTGTGAATCATGCTTTTTAAACAATGTATTATTTGGTATCCAAGCTAACTGAGCGCCTATAACATTATCAAAACTTATCGGTTTTTGTTTGTCCGCTTCACTCATACTAATTTCAAAACCTAAAGCTTGTAAATATTCATAATCAACTCTATTATAAGTATCCACTAAAATTGCAATTTCGTTATATTCAGTTGGATATTTACCATTTTTTGAAATTAAGTCATACATTGAATCAGCTCTTTTTTCAGCGGGCAACTCGCTCCACCCAATAGCTTTAGTTTTAATTAGTTTTTTATTGTGTCCTAATATTTCGTGATAGCTATTAGTCATTAAATTCCAATTAAAAGAATAAAAGAATTTAATTTCGCTATAAGATTGCTCGTCCAATTTCATTACATAATCAATATATTCTTGAGTAATATCATTATTAATGGTAAAATCTGACATATTAACAGGATGATAAGCGTATATTTCATCGTTTTTCGGATATTGTTCTCGCCCTTGCGCTTCATCTAATCGCTTTTGAAAGGCTGCCATATCAGTCATTCCAACTTCTGCTATCATAATAGGAGTACTGCTTAGCACATCTTTAGAAATATTATCCATATACATATTCAGACCGTTTTGCATTGATAATACCAACGCAACGCCAATAATACCAATACTACCAGCAAACGCAGTAATTAAAGTTCTACCCTTTTTGGAAAGTAGATTTCTAAAAGACAATCTTAACGCTGTAATAAAATCCATTGCCGTTCGTTTTTTTCCTATTTTTGTAATAACTGTCGGCTGTTGTTCAACACAAGGTTTTGTATCGCTTAAAACTACTCCATCTTTTATTTTAATAATTCGTGTTGCATATTTCTCGGCTAATTCATTGTTGTGCGAAACCATTACAACCAATCTATCATCGGCTATTTTTTTAATAATCTCTAATATCTGCACGCCTGTTTCACTATCTAATGCCCCCGTTGGTTCGTCAGCAAGTAAAATCTCAGGATTGTTCACAATTGCTCGAGCAATGGCGACACGCTGCATTTCACCGCCTGACAATTGATTTGGACGTTTATTTTGATGTCCCGTAAGTCCAACATCGTCAAGTGACTTTAAAGCTCGCTTACGCCGTTCAACTGCATTTACGCCGCTAAGCGTTAAAGCAAGTTCAACGTTTTCTAAAACTGTTTGATGTGGAATTAAGTTATATGATTGAAACACAAAACCTACTGAGCGATTGCGATACGCATCCCATTCATCGTCGGCAAATTCTTTTGTGCTTTTACCATTTATCACAAGGTCGCCGCTTGTGTAGCGATCAAGACCTCCAATAATATTCAATAATGTTGTCTTTCCGCATCCTGATGCGCCTAAAACTGCAACAAATTCATTTCTTCTGAATTCTAAATTAATGTTGTTAAGCGCGTGAACCTTGATATCGCCCGTTTCATAAACTTTATTAATATTCGCTAATTTTAACATCCTCTTTCCTTTTGTAAATTATCATTAAAATACATTTACTTATAACTTTTGCATATTTTTGTCGGTAGATAATCTTATTTTACATAACAATAATAGATTTTATACAATTTTATTTACTTATATATAATTTAAAATCGTAAAATATTAACATAAATTCCAATTATCTACGCAATAGCTTATTATTTTACTTTAAACTAAAAGTATGAAATTTTTGTTAATTTTCCATAGTAATGGTTAAATATTTTAAAAATATTCCTTTTATTAAATCAATATATACTATAAAGGGGAACTTATTTGAAAAGTTTCCCCTAACGCTTCCAAAAGTTTATTATTTAAACTATTGTAATACAAATAACTCAAAATTCACTTATATAAATTAGCGAATCTATGTTTATATTCAAAAAATAATTTAACAAACATCGCCTAATTTATATATATTTTATCAAACATCGCTTAATTTTATATATATTTTATTAAATATCGCTTATTTTTATATATATTATCAAACATCGCTTAATTTTATATATTTTATTAAATATCGCTTAATTTTATATATATTTTATCAAATATTGCTTAATTTTATATATATTATCAAACATCGCTTAATTTTATATATATTATTAAAAACTATGTATCCATCTTATTATTTAGATAAATCGTATATAGCTTTCAAATAAATATTAGTCATTTGTTCCAATCTATCAAGAGAAATATATTCATTTGTTTGGTGAATAAGATTTTCATCTCCTTCAAACTCTGGGCCTGCGGCTATGCAATTAGGCATACTTTTAGCGTAAGTACCGCCGCCGATGACGTGAGCGTCCTCATTTTTTCCTGTAACTTCATTAAAAGCATTAAGTAAAGTTTTTACAAGGAAACTATCTTTTTCTACATAAAGCGGATTAGCTTTGTGAGCGTCTATAATTTTAATATTATGCAAGCTGTTTTTATATATAGCTTGTTCTATCTGATCGCAAGTAAAGGTTACGGGGAATCTAATGTCAATTCCAGCGTATAAATTGCCATTCACTATGCGTAAAACGTCCATACTAATTGTGATTTTTCCGCTTTGTTCATCTTTAAAAGGGAATCCCCAAGCGTGACCATCGGTATCATAAGTCATTTTATCATTGACAAATTTTAATGTTTCATTATAAGGAAAAAGAGTATGCAATGCTTTGCAAACTTTCCAAGTAGCGTTAATTCCTGTTTCAGGTAAAGAGCCGTGAACGGATAAGCCTGTCCCTTTTATAAGAGTTCCACTATCGGTTTTGCTTATTTCTAAACCGCAATTGAGAATATCTTTAGTGTCCACAACGGAAGATATAAGCGCTGTACAGCAATCAGGAACAACATTTATTCTATCGCCTGCGGTAAGTTCTAAAACTTCGGTAGGTAATTTTCCAAAATCAATTGTTACGCCAAACAAACCTTTTTCTCCATTAAGACACGGAAAGTCACCATCTGGTGTAAAAGCTAAATCTGGCATTTTCACCTTCGTTTTGTAATAAGAAATACAAGTCATTCCATCTTCTTCATCACAACCAAATATAAGTCTGATTTTTTTTGATGGTTTAAATCCGCTTTCTTTCAATGCTTTAATAGCGTACAAACAAGAAATCATAGGAGCCTTGTCGTCTAAAGCGCCACGTCCCCAAATTTTTCCTTCAGCTACCGTACCAGAAAAAGGCGGATATTTCCAACCGTTTTCAGAAACAGGAACAACGTCAAGATGACCTAAAATTCCGAGAATTGTATCTCCTTCGCCAAAATCGGCGTGACCTGCGTGATAATCGCAATTATAAATTGAAAGCCCTAACTCTTGACATTTGTTTAAAACATAATCTAAACATTCAGCTGTGTCTTTACCATACGGATAAATTCCAACCGCTTCTTTTTTAATAGTATTAAACCTAACTGTTTCTTGTATAGTTTTAATCATTTCTGGCGTATATTTTTTTAATAATTGCCGAGCTTTTTCCATTTATCTATTCCTCCTAAAAGTTTATTATTTAATTTCTAAATCGTTGATTATATTATACACAATTTTTTCAATTTGTGCTATAATTTAAAGGTATAAAGATTATATTTTGGAGGAAATTATGTCAAATAACATTATTCGTACACGTTTTGCCCCCAGTCCAACTGGATTTTTGCATATAGGCAATTTGCGTACAGCATTATACGCATATTTTTATGCTAAGAAAAACAATGGCCAATTTGTTTTGCGTATTGAAGATACTGACCAAAATCGATACGTTGAAGGCGCTGTTGACGTTATTATAAATACGCTTAAAGAAACTGGACTTAATTATGATGAAGGGCCGATTATCGGCGGGCCATATGCGCCCTATGTTCAAAGCGAACGCAAAACGGGATATTTACAGTACGCTTTAGAGCTTATAGAAAAAAAAGCGGCGTATTACTGCTTTTGCACCAAAGAACGGTTGGAAACATTACCTGATAATAATGGCGCAAGACGCTATGATAAACATTGCCTTGCTTTATCAAAATCGGAAATTGACGAAAATTTAAAAAATGGCGTCCCTTACGTAATTCGCCAAAATGTACCTATTACTGACGGAGTAAACGCTTATCACGATATGGTTTTCGGCGATATTTCTATCGATAATAGCGAAATGGAAGACCAAATTTTGATTAAATCTGATGGTATGCCTACCTATAATTTCGCAAACGTTATCGACGACCACTTAATGAACATCACTTGCGTAATGCGTGGAGCAGAATACCTAACAAGCACGCCTAAATATAATATGCTATACGACGCTTTCCATTGGCAACGACCTATGTATATTCACTTACCATCTATTATGAAAGATGCGCAACATAAACTTAGCAAACGTGACGGCGCTGCAAGCTATTCCGATTTGATTAACAAAGGTTATATAAAACAAGCAATTTTAAATTATATAACATTACTCGGTTGGGCGCCTAAGGATAATAGAGAAAAAATGACTTTTGCACAACTACAAGAGGCTTTCGACATTGACGGCATCTCTCGCAGTAACTCCATTTTTGATGAGGCTAAACTAATGTGGCTAAACTCTGAGTACCTAAAAGAAATGACACTCAGCGAATTTACGCAATACGCTTCTAATTGGTTAGATAAATCAGTAGCCGCAAACAAATACGACTATACATTATTATCTAAACTACTTCAAACTCGTATTTCTACCCTTGCGGAAATTCCACAAGTCGTATCTTTTATCGATGACTTTAAAGAATATGATTTATCTATTTATGAACATAAAAAACTAAAAACAACTTTGCAACAGTCTAAAATGGTTTTACCAAAAATTAAAGATGCCTTTTTTAAAGTCGAGATTTGGGACGAAGAACACATTCACGCTGCATTAAATGAACTTATTGCTACGGAAAATTGCAAAAATGGTCAAATATTTTGGCCTGCTCGCATAGCGATTACAGGTTTGGTTTCAACGCCAGGCGGCGCTACCGAAATTGCCGAACTTCTTGGCAAAACTCGCACCTTACAACGTATGGACTTTTCAATTCAATTATTTAATAACATTCCTTAAATTAAATATATTGCTTAATTTAACCATAATTTCTACCATAGCTACGTACTTTACGTTCGTAGCTTTTTTAATATTAAATTATAAAATACAATAATACTAAATAATCAAATTATAATAATTAAATTTATAATAATATTTATTATAAAAATATAATAATACTAAATTAT
>JAVVUQ010000036.1:0-14537 GCA_036653075.1 Clostridia bacterium
ACATATTTAGAAAAGAAAAAATCGAAATACCATTCCAACAAATAGACATTACATTAAAAAAATAGTAAAATATTGTTGCTTTTCATTAAATATGAAACTTGCGATAAAAATAGAGTTAACAAATAAATTAAAATATAAAATTAAAATTAAATAAACCAAAATCGAAAAAAATAAGAAAGTAAGATTGTATATAGGAGATCTATAAAAATGAGTTTAACGGCGAAAAATTTAAGAAATATGTATTTAAGCTTTTTTGAAGAAAGGGGACATAAAATAATAGCGTCGAGCAGTTTGATTCCTGAAAATGATCCAACTGTTTTATTTACAACAGCTGGAATGCATCCATTGACCCCTTATTTACTCGGGCAAAAGCATCCAAGTGGAAGGAGACTTACTGACGTTCAAAAGTGTGTTAGGACGGGAGATATCGATGAAGTAGGCGACAGTAGTCATTGCACTTTTTTTGAAATGTTAGGAAATTGGAGTTTAGGCGATTATTTTAAAGAGCAATCTATTAAGTGGTCGTGGGAATTTTTGACATCGGAAAAATACTTGAATTTGCCCAAAGAGAAGTTAGCGGTAACGGTGTTTTGCGGCGATGAAAATTGTGAAAGAGACGAAGAGAGCGCAGGTTATTGGAGAGCGTGTGGAATTGAGCAAAATAGAATTTTCTATTTACCGAAAAAGCACAATTGGTGGGGACCAGCAGGGTTAACAGGGCCTTGCGGACCAGATACGGAAATATTTTATTATAAAGGTGAAAATCCTAATAACGATAACAAAGGGCCAGCTGATGATGGAAATAAGTGGCTTGAAATTTGGAATAATGTTTTTATGCAGTATCACAAAAACGCTGACGGAACGTTTACACCATTAGAGCAAAAAAATGTCGATACAGGTATGGGTTTAGAGCGTACAGTTTGCGTATTAAACGGATTTGATAGCGTGTACGATATAGACGTATTTAAACCTATTATAAATAGATTAGAAGAAATGAGCAACAAAAGATATGGCGACAGCGAAGTAACGACAGCAATGCGTATTATTGCGGATCACGTTAGAACAGCAGTGTTTATGATAGGCGACCAAGTTGGTATTACGCCAAGCAATGTAGATCAAGGTTATGTATTACGTCGTATAATTCGCAGAGCTGTACGATATATGAATAATTTGTCATTGAGCAAAGAAAATATGCTTGAGATTGCACAGATGTATATTGATATATATAAAGATGTTTATAGTGAATTACAAGTAAATCAAGCAAAAGTTTTGGAAGAATTAGCTATTGAACAAGAGAAGTTTTTAAAAACTCTCATTCAAGGAGAAAAGGAGTTTAAAAAAGTAGTATCGTTAATGGAAAACGAAAAAGTAATAAATGGCGATACAGCTTTTAGATTATACGATACATTTGGATTTCCAATTGAAATGACGGTGGAGTATGCAAAAGAATGTAATTTAACCGTGGATACAGAGGGCTTTAAAGCAAAGTTTATGGAGCATCAAGCTAAGAGTCACGCAGGAAGCGAACAACGATTTAAAGGCGGATTAGCAGACAATAGCGATGCTACGGCAAGATTGCATACGGCAACGCATCTATTGCAAGCGAGTTTGCGTAAAATTTTAGGTGATGAAGTTAAACAAAAAGGAAGTAATATTACTGCGGAAAGATTGAGATTTGATTTTAGTTTTCATCGCCCGTTAACACAAGAAGAAATTGACGAAGCGCAAAGACTTGTCAATGACGCTATAAATAGAGCGATTCCAGTAGAATGCGAGCAAGTTCCAATAGAAGAAGCAAGAAATAGAGGAGCTATGGGGTTATTTGGCGATAAATATGGTGAAATTGTAAAACTCTATACAATAGGCGATGTTTCAATGGAAATTTGTGGCGGACCGCACGCTAACAACACAGCTGAATTAGGACATTTTACGATTACTAAAGAACAATCGTCTTCATCGGGCGTTAGAAGAATTAAAGCTGAGATACAGTATTAATACAAAGAAGATTTAATTTATTGGAGAATAATTATTAATTATAGAGAATTATGCGATAAGCATTTGGGGTGAAAACATATGAATAATGTTGAAATAGAAAAAAAATGGAATAAACGTTGGGAAGAAAGCGGCGTTAATAAATTTGATAAAAACGATAAAAAAAATAAGTATTATATGCTTGAAATGTTTTCTTATCCAAGTGCGGCAAAGTTGCATTTAGGACATTGGTATAATTATGGAATGTCAGATAGTTTTGCTCGATTTAAGAAAATGCAGGGAAAAAATGTGTTTCAACCGATGGGGTTTGACGCATTTGGATTACCAGCTGAAAACTATGCGATAAAAACTGGAATTCATCCTAAAGATAGCACTGACAAAAACATTGAGATTATGGAACAGCAGCTATCTAATATGGGCGCTATGTTTGATTGGGATAGCGAAGTTGTTACTTGTCATTCTGATTATTATAAATGGACTCAGTGGTTATTTTTGCAACTTTACCATCACGGATTGGCTTATAGAAAAGAAGCGCCAGTAAATTGGTGTCCATCTTGTCAAACAGTTTTGGCTAACGAACAAGCGACAGATGGCATTTGCGAACGTTGTGGCAGCGAGATTATTCATAAAAAATTGACGCAATGGTTTTTTAAAATAACCGATTACGCCGAAGAATTACTAACAGGGTTAGATGATTTAGATTGGCCAGAAAAAACTAAACTTATGCAAAAACATTGGATAGGTAAAAGCGAAGGCGGCGAAGTGGAGTTTACTTTATTAGACAATACAACCTTTAGAACTTTTACAACACGCGCGGATACTCTATTTGGCGTAAGTTATGTAGTGCTTGCCCCCGAACATCCGTTGGTAGATAAAATTACTACGGCTGAACATAAACAAGCCGTCGAAGAATATAGAATAACAGCGTCAAAAACGACAGAAATTGATAGATTGTCAACGTCAAAAGAAAAAACAGGCGTTTGGACGGGCGCATACTGCATAAATCCTATCAATAATGAAAAAGTTGAAGTTTGGATTGGAGATTACGTATTATATAGTTATGGCACGGGCGCAGTAATGGGCGTTCCATCGCACGATGCAAGAGATTATGATTTCGCTGTTAAGTACGGATTAAATATAAAAAGAGTAATAAAATCTGTTGATGAAAACACAGATGATAGTTTACCTTACACCGAATACGGAATAATGGTAAATAGCGGTGAATTTGATGGAATGACAAGCGAACAAGGCAGAAAAGCCGTAATTGAAAAGCTTGAAAAAATAGGTAAAGGAAAAAGCGTAGTAAATTATCGGTTGCGAGATTGGCTTATATCACGTCAGCGTTATTGGGGAGCGCCGATACCTATGATACATTGTCCGCATTGCTCAATAGTCCCAGTTCCTATGCAACAGTTACCAGTGCAGTTACCATATAATGTAAATTTCACTCCAGATGGAACGAGTCCATTATTAAAGAGCGAAGAATTTATGAATGTGAAATGCCCTATATGTGGAATGGACGCTAAACGTGACCCAGATACACTTGATACTTTCGTATGTAGTAGTTGGTACTTTTTGCGTTATACAGACAGTAAAAATGAAAAAGAGGCGTTCTGTAAAGATTTAGTTAATGAAATGTTACCCGTAGACAAATATGTAGGCGGAGCAGAACATGCGTGTATGCACTTGTTGTACGCTCGATTCATAACAAAAGCGCTTAGAGATATGGGATACTTGAATTTTGACGAACCATTTAAATCGCTTGTTCATCAAGGTATGATTTTAGGCTCGGATAGTCAAAAGATGAGTAAAAGCAAAGGCAATACAGTAAGTCCCGAATCTCTAATTGAACAGTATGGAAGCGATGTTTTGCGAGTATATATTGGATTTGCTTTTAAATACATCGAAGGCGGCCCTTGGAATGACGATGGAATTAAATCCATAGCTAAATGGCTTGAAAGAGTGGAACGCACAGTAAATAAAGCGTCAAAAATTGACTTAAATACTACAAATGATATCATTAATGGCAAAGCGGAATTTGAATTAGATTATGTCAGAAATAATACGATAAAAGAAGTTACTAAAGACTACGAGGCTTTTGATTTTAATACGGCTGTTGCCAGAATGATGGAGCTATTGAACGCTTTGAATAAATACGAAAACGAAGAAAAGAAAGATTTACAACTTTATTATAATACAGTTGTGGACTTGGTTAAAATGCTTGCGCCACTATCGCCGCACCAGTGCGAAGAATTTTGGGAAGTGTTAGGCAAAAAGTTTTCGATTTTTCAAGAAAAATGGTGCGTTTGCAACGAAAATGCTTTAGTTAAACCTGAAATAGAAATCGCCGTGCAAATAAATAGCAAAATAAGAAGCAGAATTATAATAGGAACGGATATGTCAATATCCGATATCGAAGCTCAAGTACGTAGCGACAAAGACATTATAAAATTACTTGAAGGAAAACCAATTAAAAAAATGATTGTTGTGCCATCAAGATTAATTAATATTATAATTTAAAGTTTAACTATGATAAAAAATCATATATAGTGATAATTAAAATCATATATAGTGTATAGTGATAATTAAAATCAGTTGACTCAAACTAAGAAATATACTATAATAACAAATACTAATCAAATATTAAAATAATATGCAAGAAAGTTATTATTAAACAATAAGGCTATGAAAAAGCTTTTTGTATCAATTAAAACTAATAAAGCGCAATTATAGATATATAATTAAAAAAGGCAAAAGAAAAGCAAATATAAAAAACAGTTATATAAGGAGAAAGGCTATGTCAATTCCAACACCTCATAATATCGCAAAAGAAGGCGATTTTGCAAAAACCGTATTAATGCCAGGCGACCCGTTACGTTCAAAATTCATCGCTGAGAATTTTTTGACAAACGCTAAACTTGTAAACAATGTGCGTGGAGTGCAAGGTTATACGGGGGAGTATAAAGGTAAAAAAGTATCCGTTATGGCGTCAGGAATGGGAATGCCCTCTATTGGAATTTATAGTTATGAATTATACAATTATTATGGCGTAGAGAATATCATTAGAGTGGGATCAGCGGGCGCTATAAGCGATAAGTTAAAATTGAGAGATATTGTTATAGCTATGGGCGCTTGCACAGATAGCGATTATGGACATCAGTTTGGATTGCCTGGTAAATATGCGCCTATTGGCAGTTTTGAGTTAATAAAAAAAGCTTATGAAAAAGCGCAAGAAATGGGCGTTTGCGCAGTAGTTGGCAATCTTTATTCAAGCGATACATTTTATGATGATGCAAACTCATTAAAATCATGGCAAAAAATGGGAGTATTAGCGGTTGAAATGGAATGCGCAGCGCTTTATATGAACGCAGCAAGAGCGGGGAAAAACGCTTTGGCGTTATGTACGATTAGCGACTGTCCATTTACTGGAGAAGGTTGCAGCGCAGAAGAAAGGCAAATTAGTTTTACGCAAATGATGAAAATAGCGTTGGAGATTGCATAGAGTAATTTCAATTACAGCGATATAATGGAGAATGTATGGTAAATCGTGTGTTTTTAGTGGTTTTAGATAGTTTGGGAATTGGCGAGATGGCTGACGCTGCGATTTTTTTTGATGAGGGTAGTAATACTTTAAAATCAATAAGCAAAAGTTCCTACTTTAATGCGCCGAATTTAAAAAAATTGGGAATGTTCAATATTGAAGGGATAGACTATTATGGAAAAGAAAATAATCCTAAGGGTAGTTATGCTCGATTAAAAGAATTATCAAAGGGCAAGGATACGACGATTGGACATTGGGAAATAGCTGGATTAGTTTCAAAAAATCCGCTACCTACCTATCCAAATGGGTTTCCTAAGGAAGTTATAGATAAATTTGAAAAGGCTACTGGTAGAAAAACTGTTTGTAATAAGCCTTATTCTGGAACAGAAGTTATAAAAGATTACGGACAGCATCACATAGAAACAGGTGATTTAATAGTTTATACATCGGCTGACAGCGTATTTCAAATAGCTGCTCACGAAGAAGTTGTGCCGCTTAAACAGTTATATGAATATTGCCAAATCGCTCGTAATATTTTGCAAGGGGAATATGCCGTCGGCAGAGTAATCGCTCGACCATTTGTGGGAGAATATCCAGAATTTAAACGGACAAGCAATAGACACGATTTTTCTTTAAGTCCAACGGGTAAAACTATGCTCAATGTTTTACAAGAAAATGGCTACGAAACAAAGGGAATAGGAAAAATTTTTGATATTTTCGCAGGCAATGGAATTTCAAATACTGTTAGCATTAAAAACAATGACGACGGAATGGAAAAAACACTTGACGCTGCAAAACAAGATTTTAACGGATTATGCTTTGTAAACTTAGTAGACTTTGATATGTTATACGGACATAGAAACGATATTGACGGTTACGCTAAAGCTGTTACTGCTTTTGATATACAATTGAAAGAGCTGTTATCATTACTTCGTGACGATGACGTTTTAATTTTAACCGCCGACCATGGCTGCGACCCGTATACGCCAAGCACCGACCACAGCCGTGAATATGTGCCAATGGTTATTACAGGTAAACAAATAAAAAAAGGCGTGGATTTAAAAACTATTGATGGTTTTAATTGCATTGCGGCAAGTATTTTAGATATGTTTAATATCAAAAATGAAATGGGCGAAAGTTTTTGGAAAAGTGTTACATAATAGTAATATGCGATTATGTAATAAAGCATTGTAAAATAACAAATGTTTAAAACAGAATTTAATCTATAATTATTAAGAAATTAAATAATAGTTAGGTTTAATAAGTAAGGTGTCAAATGGATTACAAAGAATTGATGAAAAGCGCAATAACAGCGAGAGAGTTTGCCTACGCGCCATATTCAAAGTTTAAAGTAGGAGCGGCATTATTATGCTCAGACGGCAAAGTTTATACTGGTTGCAATATTGAATGCGCAACATTTTCGCCTACTAATTGCGCAGAACGCACAGCTTTATTTAAGGCTGTATCAGAAGGCGAAAGAGAATTCGTAGCCATCGCAGTTGCGGGAGCTAACGAGAGTTCGCAATTGGAATTTTGCACGCCTTGTGGCGTTTGTAGACAAATGCTTGCAGAATTTGTAAATGTTAAAACATTTGACATAATTATGTTTGGCAAAAATGAATTAAAAGTTATGAAATTAGACGAATTATTGCCATATAGCTTTGGTTCAAAAGATTTACAAAATCGTACAAATTAAAAATAGTATTAAATCAATAAACATTAAAAACGATTTAATACAAATAATTAAGTATAATTGATGACATATAATCAATACATCATCAAAAGTATATATAACTACCATTAAAATTTGAAATAATTATAATTTTAAACAAAATACAATTTAAAATGCGTAATAATACAATTTATATGATTATAAAAAAATAATAGTACGTTGCAATAAGTTGTAATTTGAATTTGCTAATATAGTAATTTTCAATTATTTATAAAGAATTAATAGTAAGAGATTTGTTTTTTAATATGTAAAGTGTTTAAGAAACAAAATTAAGATAAATTCATACAAAAATCATTGAAATTATATCGCATACTTAATGTAAAACAGTTATAATTACTTGACAAACATATTGAAATATGGCACAATCATAATAGTAGGCAGTAGCCTTAAATATCAAGGAGGAAAAACATGAAGAAAATTTTAACTCTTGTCTTGGTTTTGGCATTAGCATTGACAAGCGTAGCTTTATTAGCAGCTTGCGATACCAAAACTTATGAAATCGCATTAATAACAGACGTAGGAAACATAGACGATAAGTCGTTTAACGAGGGCGCATGGAATGGCGTAAAAGAATACGCTGAAGAAAACAATATTTCATACCAATATTTTCGTCCATTAGAAGATTCACAATTGGCACGTGAAAAAACAATTAAGAGCGCTATCTTAAAAGGCGCAAAAGTTGTTGTATGCCCAGGTTTCTTATTTGAATCTTCAGTTTATCAATTACAAAAACAATATCCTGAAGTAAATTTCTTATTACTTGACGTTGACGCGCGTGAAGTTGATAAAGAAGGCAATTTAACAGGAAAAACAAAGATTACAGAAAACGTTCATTGCATCATTTATCAAGAAGAACAAGCTGGTTTCTTAGCTGGTTACGCTGCTGTTAAAGATGGTTATAGAAAGTTAGGATTTATAGGCGGAATGGCAGTTCCAGCTGTTCAACGTTTCGGACACGGATACGTAGATGGCGCTGAATTTGCAGCTAAAGAACTTAATTTATTAGACGGCGCAATTGAACTTAAATATTGGTATTCAAATTCATTTGCTCCAAGTCCTGATACTTTAACAAAATCACAAGCTTGGTACGATGGCGGCACAGAAGTTATATTTGCTTGCGGCGGCGGATTATATTTAAGCGTTATTGAAGCGGCAGCAAAAGCTAACAAAAAAGTTATCGGCGTTGATACCGACCAATACCTTGGCACAAAGAAAAATGAAACATTTATTTCTTCAGCAATGAAAGAATTGAAAATTTCAGTTAAACTTGCTCTTAAATCATTATACGCTAACAGCGGAAAATGGGATGCATCACACGCTGCTAAAGTTGCTATTTTAGGCGCGCAAGACAATTGTGTTGGATTGCCACTTGGAGAATCTTGGAGATTTGCAAAATTCACTATCGATGAGTACAACGAACTTTATAAGAAATTACAAAAAGGCGAAATCGTTGTTAACCCAATTATTGAAGTAGTTGAAAAAATCGAAAAATTCACCCCAACAGTTAAAGTTGTTTTAACAGTTATTTAATTTTTTAGAATTTATAAAAAGAAAGGGGAAACCCTTTCTTTTTTGTAATAGGACTAATAACAAATTTATACATATAGTATCGTTTTAATTAATAATTAGGACATAATTTTACAAAATCGTTGCATATTATAATAAAATGCAATGATATTTTGTTTTAATTTATTAATTACTTACGTTAATTTACTACTTAATTACGTTAAATAATTTAAATTAAACAAAAAAACGAAATATAAGTATAGTAAAAACAAACTTTTATACAATTATATAATACACAATCAAATATTTAAGTAATTATATAATACACAATCAAATATTTAAGTAATTATATAATATGCAATCAAATATTTAAGTAATTATATAATATGCAAATCATACTTTAAGGTAATATAATAAAAGAAGATAGAGAAAATAAGAAATTATTAAAATAAAAATGGAGGTTTTATGGAAAACCTTAATAACAGTCAGTATGTAATAGAGATGCTCGATATCACAAAGGAGTTTCCTGGGATAAAAGCGAATGATGATATTACATTACAGTTAAGAAGAGGGGAGATACACGCATTGTTGGGAGAAAACGGAGCGGGTAAATCTACGCTTATGAGCGTATTATTTGGATTATATCATCCAGAAAGTGGCGTTATAAAGAAAAATGGAGAAGTAATAGACATAAAAGATCCGAATGATGCAAATGCGTTTGGGATAGGAATGGTGCATCAACATTTTAAGTTGGTTGACAATTTTACTGTACTTGAAAATATAATGTTAGGTGTAGAACCGACAAAATTTGGATTTTTAAAGAAACCTGAAGCGAGAAAAAAGTTGATGGAATTAAGTGATAGGTATATGCTTAAAGTTGATCCAGACGCTGTTACGGAGAACATTTCAGTAGGAATGCAGCAGCGGGTAGAGATTTTAAAAATGCTGTACAGAGAAAATGAAATTCTGATTTTTGATGAACCTACGGCGGTATTGACGCCGCAAGAGATAAAAGAGTTAATGGCGATAATGATAGGTTTAGCGCAAGAAGGGAAATCATTGTTGTTCATTTCGCATAAATTGAATGAAATTATGGCTGTCGCTGATACTTGTACGGTACTACGTAAAGGTAAATGCGTAGGCACAGTTGATATAAATGATACTACAAAAGAGCAATTATCACGAATGATGGTAGGGCGTGACGTAGATTTTACTGTAAATAAATCTGATATAGAAACGGGTGAGGAGATACTTTCTGTTAAAGACTTAGTTGTTAAAAATGGTCATAAAGAGACAGTTAGAGATATTAGTTTTAATGTAAAGCAAGGAGAGATTGTCTGTATCGCTGGAATTGAAGGAAATGGCCAATCGGATCTTGTTTACGCATTAACTGGATTAGAGAAGGCGACGAGTGGCGAAGTAATATTCGAAGGCAAAGATATTATAAAAGAGTCCATACGTCAACGCAGTAAAGATGGTATTGCGCATATTCCTGAAGATAGGCATAAACACGGATTAATATTAGATTTTACACTTGCAAACAATATGGTTATGCAAAAATATTATGAACCTCAGTTTCAAAAATATGGAATTATCAATAAAACTAATGTTGAGAGATACGCTGAAAAATTAATAAAACAATATGATGTTAGGAGTGGACAAGGCGCAAAAACCATTGTGCGCAGTATGTCGGGAGGAAATCAACAAAAAGCTATTGTAGCTCGTGAAATTGATAGGAATCCAAAGTTACTTATAGCTGTTCAACCAACAAGAGGATTAGACGTTGGCGCAATTGAGTATATACACGAAATGTTGGTAAAGCATAGAGATAGCGGAAATGGCGTTTTATTAGTATCGCTTGAATTAGACGAAGTTATGAATCTTAGTGATAGAATTTATGTTATGTACGAAGGCGAAATCGTTGGTGAGTTAGATCCGAAAAAAATTACGGTAGAAGAACTTGGATTGTATATGGCAGGCGCAAAACGTAATAAAAAGCACCAAAAAGATAAAGCGATAGATGGGGTGAAATAAAATGGTTAAAGATAAGATTAAAATTAAATTAAAAGCATTGATAAAATCACCTAATTTTAATAGTATATCCGCATCAGTTGCATCAATCATTATAGGCTTGGTTTTTGGTTTGCTACTTCTAATGATTATAAATATCAATTTTTCAATGAGCGGATTTTTAAAGATATTAGTTGGTGGTTTTTCAAGTTTATCAAGTATTGGCGAAGTGCTTTATATGGCAGTGCCTATACTTATGACGGGACTTTCAGTTGGATTTGCATTTAAAACGGGATTATTTAATATAGGCGCTTCAGGTCAATTTTTCTTAGGCGGATTTTTTGCTTTATACGCAGCGATAATATGGCAATTCCCTTGGTATTTATCATTGCTTTGCGCAATGGTAGGTGGAGCTTTAATTGGGTCGTTACCAGGGATATTTAAAGCGTTCTTTAACGTAAACGAAGTTATCACAAGCATAATGCTCAATTGGATAAGCTTGTTTGCCGTAAACTTGATGTGTAGAAATACTCCGTCAATGCTTGGAAATCCCAGCGATAAAGTTTTAAGTTTGGAAACATTGGGAAATCCGTCGATTATGATTCCAGATTGGGGATTAAAAGAAATATTTAATACATCATTTATGAATATTAGTATTTTTATTACGATAGCGATAGCGATAGTTATATATTTAATACTTAATAAAACTACATTTGGGTATGAATTAAAGGCGTGTGGATTGAATAAAAACGCAGCTAAATACGCAGGGATAAGCGCTAAAAGAAACATTATATTGTCAATGGTAATAGCGGGCGCGTTAGCTGGAATAGGCGGCGGACTTAGATACTTAGCGGGTCCTGTTCAACTTGCTGTTACAAATGATCTTGTTGCGGAAGGGTTTAATGGAATACCAGTGGCTTTACTTGCCTATTCAAATCCGATAGGCATTATATTTTCGGCATTGTTTTTATCCTATATTACGGTAGGCGGCGATGCTTTGCAGCCGGAGTTTTCAAGAGAAATTATTACAATTATTATATCCGTAATCATTTATTTAAGCGCCTTTTCGCTTTTGTTTAGGGACGTAATAGCAAGATTATTTGCAATAAAAGGAAAGAAAGCATTAAAGGCGGCAGATGTCGCTAACGCTGTCGATGATTCATTGACGGGCGGCGGAACTGTTAAGCCGAATATAAATAAGCCTATTGAAGCTATGAATGAAGGGGTCAAACAAGATATAAACGTAGTCGATAGACAAGGAAGCGTTAAAAAAGAAGGCAAAAAACAAGATATTAAAGAAAAAAAGTCATCTAAGTTTAAGAACTTAATCAATAATATTAAGAAAAAATTTAGTAAAAATAAGTCAAAAGACACAACAAAAAATACTGAGGAGGATAAAAAATAATGGATTTATCTGAAGTTGCGGCTCTATTAAATGGAACGATAATGTTTGCGATACCTCTTTTGTTGGTTGCGTTGGGTGGAATGTTTTCTGAAAGAAGTGGTGTAATCAATATAGCGCTTGAGGGCGTAATGGTAGTAGGCGCATTAATTTCCTATCTATTTATGTCAAAAGTAAGCGGATCAGCGTGGGCGATAGCAAATCCGCAATTGATGGTATTGTTGGCAGTCTTAATATCTGCATTTGCGGGTGGGTTATTTTCATTGTTATTGGCGTTTGCGTCAATCCATTTAAAAGCGGATCAGACAATAAGCGGAACATCTTTAAATATGGTAGCGCCTGCATTTGCGGTAGTATTGACTTGGGCAATACAAGGGCAGGGGCAAACGACGATATACTCGCCGTCGAATATAAATATTACTCCAGAGATGTTGGGTTTATCTATGGGAATAAAGGACTCCTTTTTTGGAATTATGATTTTTAGAGGATTAAACCTAACAATACCGATAGCTTTAATACTATGGATAGTCAGTTATGTATTGCTTAAAAAAACAAAATTTGGGTTACGATTGCGTAGTTGCGGCGAACATCCGCAAGCAGCTGACTCAGTTGGAATAAACGTATATAAAATGAGATATTTTGGCGTTGCTTTATCGGGCATATTAGCTGGGATTGGCGGACTGTCATATACATTAGCGACAGGTTCAGGATTTGTTGGTACTGTATTAGGTTATGGATTCTTAGCTTTAGCGGTAATGATATTTGGAAACTGGAATCCGCTTAGAATTATGGCGGCAGCATTGTTTTTTGCGTTTTTCAAGGTAATATCGGGAATGGCGACAGAAATCAGCTTTTTACCTAAGTTTGAAGGAGTGCAAGACGTGCAGTATATTTATCAAATGTTACCATATATTGTAACATTGGTAGTTTTAGCCTTTACTTCTAAAAAATCAAGAGCGCCTAAAGCGGAAGGTATTCCTTACGACAAAAGCACAAGATAACAGCGTAAATATTTATCAATTACGCATAATATAATTATGAAATTAGCTACTATTTGAAATGACAAATAATGAAAATTAAGTAAAAATATAAAGTAATATAGTAAGATTATAGAATTAAAGTAAAATTAACGTATTAGTATATTTTAAAATAATTGATGATTATAAGGAGAACGAAATGGCTAAAAATGGTTTTTGGGGAACAGTAGGGAACATAATTTGGTTTATATTTGGCGGAGCTATTATGGGATTGGCTTGGGCGTTGCTCGGTGTGATATTTTGCATTACAATTATTGGAATTCCCGTAGGCAAACAGCTTTTTAAATTTGCGGGATTATCGTTGTTTCCATTTGGAAAGACAGTTGATACAAATTTTGGAAAACATTCAATATTAAACGTGTTATGGGCGATATTTTTCGGTTGGGAAATGATGTTGAGCGCAGGATTATGCGGAATTCTTTATTGTATTACTATAATAGGAATTCCATTTGGCAAACAGTGGTTTAAATTAGCAATCGCTTATATTTTCCCATTTGGAGCAGTTATAAGGTAATAATTATGAGAATGTATGATATTATCCGCAATAAAAGAGACGGATTGAAATTAGATAAAACAGAAATTGAATTTTTTATTAAAGGTTATACCGATGGAAGCATTTTAGATTATCAAGCTTCGGCGTTGTTAATGGCTATGCTTTTAAAGGGAATGGACGAAGATGAAACGTACTATTTGACTTTGGCTATGGCTCATTCAGGCGAAATGGCGGATTTATCGCATATAAAAGGCGTAAAAGTGGATAAACACAGCACTGGTGGCGTTGGCGATAAAACTACCTTAGTTGTTGCGCCGATAGCGGCAAGTTTAGGCGTTAAAATAGCCAAAATGTCAGGTAGAGGCTTGGGACATACGGGCGGAACTGTGGATAAATTGGAATCAATTAAAGGGTACAAAACTATGTTAGATGTCGAAGAATTTTTCGATATTGTTAATAAAGTTGGAGTTAGTGTAATAGGGCAGTCGGGCAATTTTGCGCCTGCGGATAAAAAGTTATACGCTTTAAGAGATGTCACAGCGACAATCGAATCAATTCCGCTTATTACGGCAAGTATTATGAGTAAAAAAATAGCTGCTGGTTCAGATTGCATTTTATTAGATGTAAAAACGGGTAGCGGTTCATTTATGAAAACCTTAGAAGATAGCAAAAAACTTGCGTTGAGTATGGTGGGCGTTGGCGAAAAAGCTGGAAAGAGAGTTATGGCGATGATAACGAATATGGATAGACCATTAGGAAACGCCATAGGTAATTCTTTGGAAGTTATAGAAGCAGTAAAAACACTAAAAGGTAACGGGCCAAGA
>JAVVUQ010000037.1:0-3923 GCA_036653075.1 Clostridia bacterium
TATTTAACTTATTTATCTATACATATAACCTTATTTTATCCCTATAACTTTAAAACTAATTTATACCAATTTTTTAAAATAATATTAAATTTTATAACAAAAATTAATATTATTTATTTTGAATATTATAATATTTTTTTAAAAAAAGGTATATTAAAAAATTAAATATTTTACATATTTCAACGTTTATACATAATATTTAAAGTACATTATTTAAAATTTTGAGTAATAAATTAACAACCAAAATTTAATATTTAAATAAAATAATTATTACAATAAAATAAATATCTTGCAATCTCAAATATAATTATACTACGATTTTTATTGTCAAATCAATATCCATTGAGCGCATAAATTAAAGATATTATTTATACGCTCTCTGAAAATTTTATCATTTGAAAGGTTAATTATTTAACATTAACATTGAATTTTTGTCCATTTATAAAGTCGATAGTTAGTAGTTCGTTATCAATTGAAAATGTTCCAATATAAACATCTTGCAAATAAGCTTTTATATCCGAAAGGATATCCGAAGCGCTAATATTTTGTGTTCCTATCACTTCTTTAAATTCATTTTCTAATAATTGCATTTCTAAATCTCTGCAATTTTCCATTTCCTGTGTTGACATAGTATTCCTCCATTTGTATTTTTTTAAAAAGTTTTTCAACCTTGTCTTTAACTATAATGTTAAATTTTTGCGTAAATTTTTATTTTAAGTTGTGGTATCTTATATGTTATATTATATCCCCTTTATGCTTTGATTGCAAGTATATTACAACGGAAAAGGGGATAATATAGTAAAAAAAAGGATATATTTATGGACATTTTGTCGAATTTTAGCGAAAGCTTAAAAGAGCTTATGGATAACAACAATTTATCTTGCGAAAAACTTGGAGATATTATTGGTGTTACGAAAGAAGCTGTCCGATTATGGAAAAACGGAAAAAGCAATATATCTTTAACGCATTTAATAAAACTTGCAGATTATTTTCATTGTTCTATCGAATTTTTGATTGGGCGTAGTCAAACTTTTATAGATTATGCGCCAAAGGCTTGCGATACCTTTTACACAAGCTTACAGTCTGTAATGAAAGAAAAAAGTATTACTCGATATAACGTAGTGAAAAACACTAAAATTTACGATAGCTATTTTACAAATTGGAAAAATAACGCCGTTCCTAATATTTTGACGCTTGTTACACTCGCTGATTATTTAGATTGCACAATAGATTATCTTATAGGCAGAGAATAAATAATATGATATATAATACTTAATTTAATATAATCCGTATTTTATATATTATATTATGCGTATAAATGACTATCCATTAAATATAAATTGTTATTCATACTGTTGCAATCAATGTGTAACATCAATTATTATTCATACTGTTTTTATTGAATGTATAGCATAATAAAAAAAGCGCAGGTAATAAATTGTAATTTAAAATATAATAATTAATAATATAATATTTATTAAGCGTAAAACAAAAGTGTTTACGCTTTTTATATTAATTATCAAATTAAAATTTAATAAATAAGATAATACAATTATGCGTTTCTTCTTAAATTGCGACGTATTTTGCCAAACACGCCTTTATATCGCGCGCAACAGTCATACATATTTTCTTTACCATTATGTAAATTATCCGCTAAAATATCGTAAGCTAAGCTTGCTGAGCCGTCTAATTCTTTTAGTTCTGCTAAGGTTATCCCATCGTCTTCTGGAACTATTCCGAGTGGCTTAAGTTTTAGCGTTTCAAAAATCTCCTTTGCGTCCGCCATATCGCCCTCGATTACTAAATCGCCACGCATACGATTTACAACAGAGTAAATTTCGTTTAATCGATAACTATTGAGTATTGCCACAACCTTTGTGCTATCACGTATACTGGACAAATGCGGAGTTGTAACTACTATCGCTTCATCGGCGCACACTACGGCGCGGTGAAATCCTATGTCTACGCCTGCGGGACAATCAATTAATATGTAATCAAACAAATCGTTCATTCTATTAACAACTAACTTAATGCTTTGCGCAGTAACCGAACGTTTCTCGCTGTGACAGCTTGGCATTATGTATAATGATGGTGTTTCACTGTCTTGAATCAACGCTTGTTTAACTCTACAACGTCCTTCGATTACATCAACCAAATCAAAAACAACTTTGTTTTCAACGTTTAAAGCGACGTCAAGATTATTCAGCCCCAGATCCAAGTCGATTAAGGCAACTCTCAGCCCCATCGCCGCTAATCTGTATCCTAAACACGCCGTTAAAGTAGTTTTTCCCACACCGCCCTTGCCGCTTGTAATAACTATTTTTCTTGCCATATCACCCTCCGAACACTGCCTCACATCGCCGCTATTTTATTTCATAAATTTACATTAATGTACATAATTTAATTTTTTAATACATTTTATGACAATTATCTTAGCAGTAGCGTTTTTTTGATTTTTTTCGACAGCCCGAAAATTTTTCTTCGGTATAGGTAGTATATCACGCTTTAAAATTGTTGTCTTGCCATACGCAATAAAAGACAAAATAAGACACAAAATAATTTAAATTAAAATATTGTAACATATTAAATAAACTATAAATAAATCATATATAAAAAATTAAGCTGAACTCTTGTTTTGTAAACAGCTAAAGATATCCAAATAAAACAATAATCCGAACCTCTCACCAACGGTGAAAATGTTCGGATTATAAGTAAATGGTGCCGGAGGCGGGACTTGAACCCGCACGATATCGCTATCAACGGATTTTGAGTCCGTCACGTCTGCCATTCCATCACTTCGGCAACGCTATTATTTTACCATATCTATATTGCTTTGGCAAGTGATTTTAAGCAAATTTATCATTATTCTTATCGCATTTGCGTAAACTATATTTTGATTTTTAACGCTATTACGGCTTTTTTATCGGCTTTTTATTTACATTTTCTACTTTATGGTTATATAAATCTTTCTTTTTATCTATAAATCTATTGTCTTTATTATTTTTATTACCATTTCTTCTTTTAGCGTCAGTATAAACTCTATTGCTTTTATTAACTTTATTGCTATCATTATTTTTTGTTATTTTATCTAATTTTTCTATCCTTTCTTTTTCATTTTTATTAGTTAATTCTGCTTCTTTTTGAGCATTTGCAATAAATTCATCGCTATTAAGGTATTCTTTTTCTGCAATATCTTCCGCTTCATCTTCTGCGCGTTGAAATTCTGCGTGTTCTTTAAATGCAGCGATTATTCCATCAATTTTGCTTAAAACTTCCTCTTTACCGATTTTTGTAACGTTGCTAACTGGAATTACATTATCTACGCCTAATTTTATCAAAGTAGCAAAATGTTTAATTTGGTTCCTGATTTTACTTTTGGGTATTTTGTCAGCTTTAGTAGCAATTACTGTGAACGGTATAGCGTTTTTAAATAAATAATTATACATAGTCATATCTTCATCGGTTGGGTCGTGCCGTAAATCCAACAAAAAAAAGACGTGCGCTAAACTTTCTTCTTTTTCTAAATAATCATCAATTAATATAGCCCATTTTTCTTTTTCTTCTTGACATACCTTAGCAAATCCATATCCAGGCAAATCTGTCAATATAAAATTACCATCATTTATCAAAAAATAATTGATTAACCTTGTGCGTCCTGGCGCTTTTGATGTTCGCGCAAGCTTTCCGTCGTTAGTCAAAAAATTGATAAAACTGCTTTTACCGACATTGGATTTTCCGACAACCGCTATTTGAACAGTATCACTTACTATTCTGTCTTTCGGCGCTCCTGCCGATGTAATAAAAGCTGAATTTTTAATTATCATTTGTTCCACCTTGTATGGCGTTTACCATTTTACTTTCATATCTCAATTTTAGGTTTATATTTCAATTTAATTATATATATTACTTTTGTTTTAATATCT
>JAVVUQ010000037.1:4023-14487 GCA_036653075.1 Clostridia bacterium
TATTTTTTACGTTTATTTTCATATTCTATTTTTGCTTTTTTTTGATATACTGTTTATTCTTTACTATTAAATTTTCACTAAGGCTGCGTTGAAAACAGTTTTAATATCGTCTGCGTAGATGAATTCTATTTGTTTTTTTACTTCTTCTGGAATTTCTGTTACGCTCAATTCGTTATCTTTAGGTACGATAATTTTTCTAATGCCTGCTCTATACGCAGCTAACGCTTTTTCTTTTAGACCGCCGATAGCTAATACTTTGCCACGCAGAGTAACTTCGCCTGTCATTGCGACTTTTTTGCTAACTGGCATATGAGAAAATGCTGACATTAAAGCTGTTGACATAGTGACGCCAGCGCTCGGGCCGTCTTTAGGAATTGCGCCTTCTGGAATATGGATATGGATATCAGTTTCGGCAAAGACATTTGGATCTATGCTATATTCGGTAGCCATACTTCTAACTAAGCTAATGGAAGTTCTGGCTGATTCTTTCATTACATCGCCTAATTTTCCCGTTAATAAAATTTCGCCTTTCCCTTTAAACAAAGTTACGTCAATAGTCAAGGTAACGCCGCCGACAGCTGTCCAAGCCAAGCCTGTTGCAGAGCCGATTTCATCTCGCATATCCAAAATATCCTCTCTATATCTTTCAATGCCCAAATACTCAGATAAATTCGATGGATTAACATCAATATTAGATTCTTCGTTTACAAGTTTAAGGGCTACTTTTCGAGCGATGGTAGCGATTTCACGTTCCAATGTTCTAACGCCTGATTCTCGTGTATATTTTGATACTATTTCTCTAATTGTTTCATCGTTTAATTTAAAATTACTGTTTTCAATACCGTGACTTTTTTTAATTTTTGGCAATAAAAACTTATCTGCTATACATATTTTTTCTTCTTCCGTATAGCCTGTTAATTCAATAATTTCCATTCTATCAAGCAACGCTGGAGGTACAGATTCTACGGTATTAGCCGTTGCTACAAACAGTATTTTTGACAAATCAAAAGGTACTTCCATATAATGATCTACAAAAGCGAAATTTTGTTCTGGATCTAAAACTTCAAGCATAGCGCTTGCTGGGTCGCCACGTAAATCACTGCTCATTTTGTCAATTTCGTCGAATAAAAACACTGGATTTATACATTGCGCTTGTTTTAGCATATATATAATTTTGCCTGGTATAGCGCCTATATATGTGCGTCTATGCCCTCGAATTTCCGCTTCATCACGCACGCCGCCTAAGCTAATTCTAACATATTTCCTATCTAAAGCTCTTGCAATTGACTTAACTATACTTGTTTTACCCACTCCAGGTGGCCCTACAAAACAAAGAATCGGCCCTTTCATACTTCCTGTCAGCTGCATTACCGCTAAATATTCAAGTATTCGTTCTTTGATTTTTTCCAAACCAAAATGATCTTCGTCTAAAATTTCTTTTGCTCGCTTTAAATCTTTATTGTCTATTGTTTGAGTGTTCCACTTTAAATCGGTTAACCACTCAATGTAACCTCTAATAACCGATGCGTCAGGCGATGATGGCGACATCTTTGCCATTCTATTTAATTCCTTTAACGCTTTCTGTTCAATATCAGCTGGCATTCCAGCCGATTTAATCTTTTTTTCCAATTCGCCCTGTTCATCATCATCACCAAGTTCTGCGCCAATAGCTTTAATCTGTTCTTTTAAATAATATTCTCGTTGTCCTTGGTCAATTTGCTTTTTCACTCGCCCCGCTATGCGTTTATCCATTTTTGATATCTCAATTTCTGTGGATACCACTTTGATAATTTCTTCCAAACGCATCTCGGTATCAGCCATCTCTAAAAACTGCTGTTTTCTCTCGTCTTGATAAACTAAAACATTAGCTAAAATATTAACAAATTTATTGTATTCAAATGTATTTGTTAATTCTAATAACAATTCTTTAGATATTTTTTTACTATTTACTGCAAGCTCAGCTAAAGCCTCTCTACATTTACGTAACAGAGCCTCCGCTTTTACAGTATCGTTATTAATTTCAATAATCGGCGTAGTTTCAGCGACAATATAACTGCCGTCCATATTAATATCCGTAGCTAAACCACGATACACGCCAGATATTAACACTCGCACATTATTTCCAGGCAACTTTAAAACTTGCCTTACCTTCGCCACAGTTCCAATGTTATAAATATCATTTGCCGAAGGTTCAACTACGCTAATATCCTTTTGAGTTAAACATAATACCATTCCTCCGCCGTTATAAGCTGTATCTACTGCGTTATACGTCAGTTCTCGCCCGATATCTATCGTCGCTGTACAATCGGGAAATACTACCACCCCTCTTAACGCAATAACGGGCAACAGTTTATCTTCCATTTGTGTTATCCTCCGTTTTTAATCTGACTTATTGTCGATATAATTCACAAACTTTACGTTTGCCATTTATCTATGCAACTTCTTTTCTCACTACCGTTGGTTTTGCGCCGTCAGTTACGCATTCTTTTGTTATAATTACCTTTGTGATACTCTTATCTCCAGGAGATTCATACATAAACTCAAGCATCATATTTTCCATTATCGAACGCAACCCTCTTGCGCCCGTTTTAAGTTTTATTGCCTGAGTCGCTATCGCCCTAAGAGCGTCATCTTGAAATTCTATTTCTATGTGGTCTAATTCAAATAGCTTTTTAAACTGTTTTGTCAATGCGTTTTTAGGTAATGTCAATATACTTACCAACGCATCTTCGTTTAATTCTGTTAGTGAAACAGAAATTGGCAATCTACCTACAAATTCTGGGATTAAACCATATTTAATAAAATCTTGCGGTTGCGCTAAATCTAAAATATTTTCATTTTTGATTAGCGCATTTCCCTCAGAGGAAAAACCTATTGTCGATTTATTAACTCTATGCTGCACTATTTTGTCTAATCCGACAAAAGCGCCGCCACAAATAAACAAAATATCTGTTGTATCAATAGTTAAAAATTCTTGTTGCGGGTGTTTTCTACCGCCTTGAGGTGGAACGTTAGCTACTGTGCTTTCTATGATTTTTAATAAAGCTTGTTGCACGCCTTCGCCCGACACATCTCGTGTAATTGAAACATTTTCAGACTTTTTAGCAATTTTATCAATTTCATCAATGTAAACTATACCTTTTTGAGCTTTTTCAATGTCATAATCGGCATTTTGTATAAGTTTAAGCAGTATATTTTCAACATCTTCGCCAACGTATCCCGCTTCTGTAATAGTTGTCGCATCAGCAACAGCAAATGGAACGTCCAAAATCCTTGCAAGCGTTTTAGCAAGTAAAGTCTTGCCTGAACCCGTTGGTCCAAGTAATAATATATTACTTTTATCTATTTCTACATCAGTTTTCTTATCTTTAATTCCACTATTGCTATTTACTCTTTTATAATGATTATAAACGGCAACCGAAAGTATTTTCTTTGCTCTTTCTTGCCCGACTACATAATCATCTAATTTATTTTTTATTTGCGCTGGTGTCAAAAGCTCTTTATTAGCAGGATTTTTTGCGCCTTTCATACTCTGTTGCAATAGAGAATCACATAACTCAATACATTCGTCACAAATGTAAACTGAGTTTGGCCCTGATATCATCATTTTAACTTCAGCTTTAGTCTTTCCACAAAATGAACATATTTGTTGATTCATTAATTAAACTCCATAATTATTTTATTATTCTGCTTTTTTTACTTTCCTTGTATACAAAACCTTATCAATTAAACCATATTCAGCAGCTTCTGCAGCTGACATATAAAAATCTCTATCCGTATCAGCCGCTATTTTTTCGAGAGGCTGGTTACAATTTTCCGCAAGTATCTTGTTTAATTTGTCTTTAACTTTAAGTATTTGCTGCGCAACGATTGCCACATCACTCGCTTGCCCGCTTACGCCGCCTAAAGGTTGATGTATCATAATATTACTATTAGGCAATGCGCATCTTTTCCCTTTTGCGCCACTTGATAATAAAAAAGCGCCCATACTGCAAGCCATTCCTATACATATTGTAGTTACATCGCATTTTATATAGTTTATTGTATCATATATAGCCATTCCATCAGATATCGTGCCTCCAGGACTATTTATATATAACGATATGTCACTGTCTGGATCTTTGCTTTCAAGATATAACAATTTTGTTATTATCTCGTTGGCTGTATATTCGTTTACTTCTCCATTTAAAAATATAATCCTATCTTCAAGCATAGTTGTTTGTATATCAGATTTTTCATATACCATTGTTTTATTCTCCATATTCTTTTAACCTATATTATTGTTATTTTTATATATTTTCTTTTTATAATCTATTTATCATAATTTATTAGTGTTTATGATAAATTTATCGTCAATTTTAGTAATTTGTTTACATAAACTATAATCATAATGCATTTTCAATACATATTTGTAATCATTAAATACCTATAATATGAATAATACTTTCAGTTTATGTATCAATTTCCTTTTACTTTAATCACTTTACCCTTGTTGTTTAGTCATTGTTGTTCGGTTTTTATGCCGATTTTATAGTAAATTCCAATATTTATCATACAATAATTGAATAATCGTTGTAAACACTGAAAATTTGTTCGTACTTTTATTAAATCATATTTATTTTAATCTTATGTTAATTTTTGCCATAATTTACAATTTTGTTATAGAGTTGTCGTAAACGTTGTATAATGTGTAATTATAAATAATAAATTTTTGTTCATTATTTATTAAAAATGTTATGTCGATGTGTTTTTAATGCGTAACGCAAGATATATTAATCATAATCGGACAAAGAGGTACCTAATTTTTGTAAATTAATGATTAATCCGTGTGTAAGCTATCGATGTTAAATGTAATAATAACATCAACACAACACTATCTTTCGTTACGCATTCAGCGGTTAAGCAATGCTTAAACTATATATAATTTTTAAAACAATTTAAATATACTATTTTGTCGCTTCAACGTAAGAGTTGTTTGCTTTGATAAAATCAAAGAAATTCTTTATGGTTGCTTGACGATTTAAATATGATTCTTCGCCTTCTCTCAATTCCGCTTTAAAGGTCTCTACATCTTTGCCTAAATCTGCCGCTTGTTTAGCAATCATATCATTAGTTTGCGTTTCAGTAGCCGTTAAATTTTCTTTTGTGATAATAGCGTCTATTACTAATTGAGTTTTTACAGCTTTTGTTGCTCTTTCTCTATTTTCTTCACGCATTACTTCACGAGTCTGATGAGTATATTTAACATAATCTTCAAACTTTATACCTTGCGCTTTGAGCATTCTCTCGAAATCGCTTTGATAATAATCAATTTCTCTTTCAATTAAAACTTTCGATTCAGCTACGGTAGCGTTTTCGGTAATAGTTTCAACCAATTTATTTTCATCTAAAGTTTCACTGCGTTTAGTCTTTGCTTCTTGAAGTTTATTAAATACGTCTGATTTATAAGCGTCAACGTTATCAAATTCGCTAATATCTTTAACGAAATCGTCTGTTAATTGCGCAAGTTCCTTCTTCTCTATTTTATGCAATTTAATGTGAAATACGCTATCTTTTCCTTTTAATTCTTCTGCATTATAATCTTCGGGAAATTTAACGTTTATATCCCTTTCTTGCCCTACTTCCATTCCGATAACCTGAGCTTCAAAACCTGGAATAAAACTGTTTGAACCGATAACTAATTTCTGTTCGTTAGCTGTGCCGCCATCAAAAACAACGCCGTCAACACTTCCGCTATAATCGATTGTAACTTCGTCGCCATCAGCAACAGGTCTATTCTCAACGGAAATTTTGCGAGAATATTTTTCTAATGTTTTATTAATTTCAGCGTCAAATTCCACTTCTGTTAATTTATCATCAGCTTTTTCAATAGTTAAATTAGTATATGCGCCAAGCGTAATTGATGGTTTAATAGGCGACTGAGCTTTAACAAAAATCGAGCCGTCGTCATTCACTTTAAAATCAAGCAAATCAGGGTGTGAAATAATCTCTAAATCCTTGTCGCTATCAATTGCTTCACCATAATATTCGGGAAAACATACTTCTAATGCATCATCGAATAAGAATTGTTTTCCGTAAATGTTCTCTAATATTTTCCTTGGAACGTGTCCTTTTCTAAATCCGGGCTGAGCGTATTTGTTTTTTGTTCTGTTAAAAGCAGTATCACAATGCTGCGCCCATTCTTCCGCTGTTATTGTCAAAGTAACTTCTACGGTTACATCTTTTTTGTCTAACGTATATTTCATAACGTCCTCCTAATATTTATGTTATATGGCAATCCACGAATAGTTATTATACCATACTTTTTTTTATTTTGCAAACAATTTTGTTGTATTGCGCTGAAATATAGTGTATAATGTTAATATAGTTTGTCGAAAAATTAAAATGTTCTTTATTTTAATTGCAGTAACTACATAGTATACTATATTCTATTTTATACCAATTCGTCCACGTTGAAACTATATGAATAAATTAGGCTGCACTTAACAGTAATATCGATACTAAATAAAATAAAATGGAGCAATTATGTCAATTGACGCTTTATCATATTCAATAATAATATCCGAATTAAACAATTCGCTTTCAGGCGGTAAAATAACTAAAATTATTCAGCCTGAAAAAGACGAAATTCTTTTAAATATTTATAATAATCGTGAAAATTTAAGGCTTGTGTTAAGCGTAAACTCCTCTGTTTGTCGTATGCACTTAACAAATCTTCCATTAACTGCGCCAATTACTGCTCCAACTTTTTGTATGTTGCTACGTAAGCATTTGACTAACGCTGTTATTGAGTCGGTAACATCACAGCCATTTGAGCGTGTCGCAGATTTCACTTTAGCTGGAACAAACGATTTGGGGTATCCATACATTAGACATTTAATTATTGAGCTTACGGGAAAAACGGGAAATATTATTCTAACTGATGATAATTATATGATTTTAGATACTTTAAAAAGAGTTGCTTTGGATATGGAACGAGAACGGCAATTTTTTGCAGGTTCAAAGTACAGTTTTTTTGCGCCGCAAGACAAAATTAAACCTAACGATATTATATCACTTAAAGCGTTAATAGAGAGGTCGGAAAATCCAATAAATGCGCTTACTATGTCAACTCTTGGCGCAAGTAAAGATACAATAAACGAAATTTTGTATAAATTAGACGATACAAAGCCAAAAACGGAAGGGTTGGTTATTGAAATATTAGAAAGATATAGCGAATATATGAAAAACATAAATTCGCCGACGCCAAATGTAATATCTGATAAAAATGGAGTTTTAATTGACGTTTTACCCTTTGTATATCAGTCAATAAAAGGCGAGCATAAGTTTTTTCCTACTTTAAACGAAGCGTTTGACTATTTTTATAGCGAGAAAGATACTCAACAACGTTTTAGAGAAAAATCAAAACACATAGCTACAGTAATTAAAAACGCAAAGGCAAGAACAGAAAAGAAAATTGCCCTCCAACGTGAAGCGATGATAAACTCAGAAAAAAATGTGGAATTAACTAAATTCGGAAATTTGATTCTAAGTAATATTTATCGACTTCATAAAGGCGATATAAAAGCAACAGTAGAAGATTTTTATACGGATAACAGCGAAATTACTATTGCTTTAGACGAAAATAAAACTCCGCAACAAAATGCCGACACCTTCTTTAAAGCCGCAACAAAACTTAAAAAAACAGCTGAATATACCGCAGTAATGTTATCTGAAAATGAGGAAATGCTAACCTATCTCATCTCTCTTTCAGAATCGCTTAAATATTCTACCTCTTACGGCGACCTCGAGGAAATATATCGAGAATTAATAGTCAATGGGTTGCTTCGAGGAAATGACAAAAAAGAAACAACTCAAAAAAGCTCCTCTAAAAAAGCTTTAAAAATACCCGAAACATCTCCTTTATGTTACAATATTGATGGTTTTAAAGTATACGTTGGTAAAAATAACTTTCAAAATGAATATGTCACTCATAAACTTGCTAATCAGTCAGATATATGGCTCCATACAAAAGACATACATTCATCTCACGTGATTATTTGCAATCAAAATATGCAAACTCCCGACACAGTCTTACTTAAAGCGGCAGAAATAACCGCCTTTTACTCGCAAGCTCGCGCATCAGGCAAAACAGCGGTAGACTATACTCAAAAAAAATATGTTAAAAAACCACCAAAAGCTAACCTCGGTTTTGTAAATTATACAGACTTTTCTACAATAATTGTCTTTCCAAACGAACATAAAGAATTATTGGAATTATAATAGAACTTAATTCAAATTATATATTATACTTTTCATATATTTTTTGCTTTATAATTTTATAATTTTATAACTTTATAATTTTATAACTTTATAATTTTTATAACTTTATAATTTTATAACTTTTATAATTTTTATGATTTTTATATGTTTTTAGTTTTTATATGTTTATATAATTATATAATTTGGTATAATTCAATATCAAATTCCACCACAAAAAAGTCGGATTAATCAATCCGACTTAATTTATTATTATTTAATTATTGCATTTGCAATAGATACATTTTTTACGTATCATAAATTTATTTCATTTTAAAATATAAGCAATTTAATAATACTATATGTATCTTTGTTGTTATCTAATGTATTTTATTGTATCAATTACGCTTTTAAATATTCCGTTAGGAAATACTTTTCCAGTCAAAATCAAAACGCCAAAGCAGATAATAGCGACTGCGACAACTGACGTAATTATTGCAAACCACATCATTTGTCTACTAATTTCTTTATCATCATTTTTGACATACATTATAACTTGAACAGCAGCGTATGCTGCGGCTACTACCATAAGAACAATAAGTCCTGCGTTTGTCAAACCCGGTTCACTTGCTAACAGACCAATTACGGCTAAAACTAAAGCTACAAGTATAAGACCCAATATGACTTTTTCAACAATTTTTTGCATATCCACACCTCTGTATCGTTTTGCCTTTATGGCAATTGTATACCATTAATAATATTATAACAAATTCTTAAGATATAGTCAATTAATTTTATCTGTTTTGTCTAAAATGTCCAACACCTTTTTAAAATAATCGGGCAATTCGCTCTCAAAATACATTATTTCACCATTTGGATGCCTAAAAGTAATTTCTTTTGAATGTAATAGCTGCCCCTCTAATTTAAATCTCTGATTCTTAAAACCATAAACTTTATCGCCCACCACGCAATGACCGATAAACTTGCTATGCACACGAATTTGATGAGTGCGTCCTGTTTTAAGTTCAAACCTTACCAAAGTGTTGTTTCTATATCTTTTAACAATAGTCCAAGCAGTTTGGGCGCTTCTTCCATTGCTTACAACTGCCATCTGTTTTCTGTCTTTTGGATTTCTTCCAATAGGCTCGTCTATAAAGCCTTCGTCCTCTTTAATTATGCCTTCAAGCAAAGCGTAATATACCCGCTTACACTCTTTTGTGGCAATCTCTTGCGCAAGTAAATTGTGCGCTCTATCTGTTTTTGCCACAAGCATTAATCCACTTGTATCTTTATCTAACCTATGCACTATTCCCGGTCGTATAGCTCCATTTATTCCAGATAAATCTTTAAATCTAAATAACAAAGCATTTACTAATGTATCTGTGTATACTCCGTTCGCAGGATGCACCGTCAATCCTTGTTGCTTGTTTATAACTGCAAGTTCACTATCTTCATACACAATATCAATAGGTATATCTTGCGGCTTTATATCAATTTCAACAGGTAATGGAAATTCAATATCAATTATGTCATTTTCCTTTACGATTTTTTTAGATTTACATACAATTCCATTTATTAATACATATCCGCCGTCAATTAGCTTTTGTGCGTGCGCCCTCGTGATGAATTCAGCAGAATGAGCAACAAATACATCAATCCGCTCTCCCTCATTCGCTTTTTCAACATTAAATACTTCTCCTACCATCTATGCTGCTATCCTTGTTTTCCTTAATTGCTTCTTCTTTCGAATCATCAACCTCTTTTTTAATTGTATCATCTTTTTCAAATTCTACAACCTCTTTTTTAATTGTATCATCTTTTTCAAATTCTACAACCTCTTTTTCATTATAATCTATTATATAATCTTTTTTATCTTCGGTATGTTTTACTTCTTCACAACTTAAATTCACATTTTCTTCATCATCAAACACATCGCTAAAATCAGTCAAATCTTTCATCTCTTTTTCATCAATCTCAACAAATACTTTCTCCAACATATCTTCATTGTATTGATCTATATCTTGCTTAATACTAATTTCTTCATCTGTTTTCTCTATTTTGCTATTAATTACTTCATCTGCTTTCTCTATTTTGCTATTAATTACTTCATCTGTTTTCTCTATTTTGCTATTAATTACCTCATTCTCATTTGTTACATTATATTTCTCACAATTATCTATATAATCACATTTATCTATGTAGTTTTCTTTAAAATTACATTCATTT
>JAVVUQ010000038.1:0-2968 GCA_036653075.1 Clostridia bacterium
TATCTATTTAGCTTTATATATAATAACAAAACTAAACGGCGTACTTTGTTAACAAAATTATAAAATTAATTTAATTATATAGCGCTCACATCTTCGCTCGCTCAGCCTACGGCTATCGCTCGCTTGTCGCAAAAATGAACAATTATCTTTGCTGTAATTATTCCATTACTCGCTTCGCTCGATTTTCATACGGATATAACTTTATATAATTTTCGATAGAAAGTTTTGATGTTATTACGCTTTAAGGCAATTATGTTGTAGATTCTATTTGACGAATGGCTGTTTTTGTTATTTCATAATCAAAACCACGATAAATTAAAAACCTATATAATTTCGCTTTAGCGTCCTCTGTTAACACGCCTTTCACTCTTTTTTTTGCTAATTCTATCGCTCTATTTAGTTCATCGTCTTTATTTATTTCAGTGGCGTTTTCAATAATACAATCATTTATGCCTTTTTCCTTTAATTCGTACGCAAGTCGGCGTATTCCTTTTCCTAATTTATAATTTTCGCAATAATTCATCGCATATTTCTCATCGTCTATATAATTGTACTCTTTTAATTTTTCAATAACAGCAAAAATTACTTCTTCAATAAATCCTTTGTCTTTTAAGTATGTTCGCATTTGCTTTTCAGTTTTTGTACTGCGTTCTAAGCTTCGATATGCTGTTTCAATTGCATCGTCATAACTATCAACTTCAATTTTCAATGCTTTCAACCTCCGCAACTTTTTCAAAAATAGGCGTGATTTTTCCGTTTGTTTCGTCTACCACACGCTCTATAAAATCGTCTTTTGTCGCTGTTACTGTAACATTAATTTTAATAAATTCGCCATATTCGATATTATCGACTTTTCCATATCGTTCGCACAATTTCTGCGCAGTTTTAACTAAAGCGTATGGTAAAATAATGCTATACTGATTGCAGTATTTAACTAATACTCTTTGTGCTTGATTTAAAGTATCTACAGCCGTTCCGCCGTACGCTCTTGTCAATCCTCCAGCGCCTAATTTTATACCACCGTAATATCGAACGACTGCTACGCATAATTTACACAGTTTTTGTTTTGTAATAACATCTAATATAGGCATTCCAGCAGTGCCTTGCGGTTCGCCATCGTCGCTATATCTAACGCTTTCATCGGTAACAAAGGCATAACAGACGTGCGTTGAATCGTAGCATTGTTGTTTTAATTGCGCGATAAACGTCAACGCCTCCTCTGCCGTAGTTACTTTTTTGGCATATCCAATAAAACGTGATCGTTCTATCGTTTTGCTAAAGCTCACAATTTCGTCACTAATGGTTCTATATTCTTTATTCATTAATTTTTTCCTAACTTATATCATTAACGCTTTAAAATATGTTAATTTTCATTATTTTTGTATTTTATCTAATACTTAAACGTATTAATTAAATCTTAATGTACTTAAACGTATTAATTAAATCTTAATGTACTTAAACGTATTAGTTAAATCTTAATATACTTAAACGTATTAATTAAATCTTAATGTACTTAAACGTATTAGTTAAATTTTATTTATATTAATCTAATTTTAATATGAACTTTTTTACCTTTATGCAAAATAAACTCTATTTCAGTCGTTAATTCTTGTATATTTTGGTCGCTATTTGCTACTTTTGTATCGTTGATGCTAACGCCGCCGCCTTCAATTAATCGTCTTGCTTCGCCTTTACTTTTGCATAACGCTGCTTTCATCAATAAATCCACAACATTAGTACATTCGGATTTATTTATTTCAGTAATTTCCATATTTTCCGTATCGTTAGAAAACGCCGCTTGCGCCGCATTCATTGCTATTGTCGCTTTTTCTTCGCCGTGAATCAATTTAGTTAATTCATATGCCAATTTAATTTTTGCAGTGTTCATTCTTTCGTCTTTATATTTTACTAATTCATTTATTTCATCAAGAGGCAAAAATGTCAATAATTTAAAACAATTTTCCACGTCTGCGTCGTCAATATTGCGAAAATATTGGTAAAATTCGTTGGGATTTGTTTTATTTTCGTCAAGCCATACAGCGCCTTTTGCTGTTTTTCCCATTTTTATGCCTTCGCTTGTAGTTAACAATGCAATAGTCATTGCGTATGCGGGTTTTTGTTCTTTTCGTCTTATTAAATCAGCGCCTGCTAAAATATTACTCCATTGGTCATCTCCGCCTAATTCTAAAACGCAGTTTTCTTTACGATTTAACACCAAAAAATCGTACGCTTGCATAAGCATATAATTAAATTCCATAAAACTTAAGCCTTTTTCCAACCGCTTTTTGAAACATTCCGCTGTCAACATCTTATTTACAGAAAAATGCGCTCCTACTTCACGTAAAAAATCAACATAATTTAAATCTAAAAGCCAATCCGCATTATTTAACATAAGCGCTTTTCCTTCAGAAAAATCTATAAATTTACCCATTTGTTTTTTAAAGCAATTGCAGTTATGCTCCACAGTTTCTTTTGTCATAACCATACGTAAATCGCTTCTACCGCTTGGATCGCCTATCATTCCCGTTCCACCGCCAATAAGCGCAATAGGTCGATGTCCCGCTCGTTGCATATGAGCCATAACCATCATTTGTACAAAATGTCCTATATGCAAACTATCGGCTGTCGGGTCAAATCCGATGTAAAAGGTAACACTTTCCTCCGAAAGTAATTTTCGCAATTCCTCTTCATATACTACTTGTTTGATAAAGCCACGCTCTATCAGCGTATCCATTACATTTTTTGTCATAATCTACTCCAATATTATAATACTTAATTATATGAACTTATTTTAATTTTCTATTTTTAATTTTCAATTTTTAATTTTCTTTATTTTCTATTTTTAATTTTCTTTATTTACTATTTTATATTTCATATTTATTATTTAATATTTACTATTTTTAATTTTTTTTTAAATTTACTTTAAATATTCTATTATTAAATATCTAAAACTCAATTTCATCTAACA
>JAVVUQ010000038.1:3068-7626 GCA_036653075.1 Clostridia bacterium
AAATTTACTTTAAATATTCTATTATTAAATATCTAAAACTCAATTTCATCTAACAGTTTTTCGCAATTTTTGTATAGCAAATTTCGCGCAATAAGCATAAGTACAATATTTAATATAAAAAACAGCAAGTAAACGCAAGTCATTGCTCCCATTGTGCCTATTATTGTTGTTAAAGCTAAGCCAAGCAATATCAATAAAACTGCAGGAACCATATAAATCAAAACCGCAATAAACGAAACCATACTCGATGAATTGTTTTTTAATCCTTCCGCAACGCTTTTCCAATGTAACTTAGGCTTTTTTAAGTCAACATACGTTTGAAGGTACACTAAAGCTAATCCCGCTACTGACACAATGATAAATCCGCCAATTAAATACAATATATTGATTCCAAGCGTAATTGCAAATATTACAAAGGCAATAATTAACGTAATTTCGTTAAATATTACCCCGATTTTAATTTTTGATTTTATATAATCTTTTGCTGTTATCGGCAACGTTTTAACAATCACAAAATTTTCACCTTCCCTACTGATAGCGCCCGTCGCTGCATAGTTTGGAGCGCAAAAAATGAAAAATGAAAATATCGATATACCTAATGCTATCAACCCTGCGTTACCTTTTAAAATAGCATCTAAACCGTTTTGGCTGTTTTCCGTACTTGTAAACATTGTCATAATTATTGGAAATATAATGCCCATAACGAGTTGCATCAAGCAATAAAATCCTAAAGAAGAAAAGCGCATTATGGTTTTAATATCACGGTTAAGTAATTCTTTTCCAACTGACCCGCAGTTTATTTTTTTGTTGTTTCCTGCTGATTGTTTTGGCGATTCTATATTTCGAGAAATGCTTTTTGAATACGCTTTTGAGGCAATTATTGCTGTAATGGCAATTAAAGCGCCATTTATTGCAATAGTTCCCATAATACTCAAACCAAATGTTGCAAAAGTTGATGCGGTTAAAGCCTTAGCCAATAAAAGGTTAGGAAAAACTGCGTTGCCAATTCCCATAATATAGCCTATCATTTTACTTAAAATATCACCTACATTGCCTTCGGTTGCGCCTGGCATAACTTTAAATATTATATAGTAATATCCTAAAAATATCGTCATAAAAGCTACGCAAAGTAATATTGTGCTCCAAATTCCCTTGTTTTTAAAAAGCGACAACAAATACATTAATGGAATAGCCACAATCGAAGCTATCATCATCGGAAACAGCGGCATTAATACCACCGTATATACAAGTCCTAAAAAATATGAAATAGACATTTGAGCGCCTAATCCAAAGGGCAATAGCGTCACAAGTGATAATAGTAAAGCTGTCGCTAACTCTATTACATACACTAATCCTAATTTTGTCATAAAAATTGTTTGCGATTTTATTGGCATTACAAGCAAAACTTCAGCGTCTTGACTGTAATATAACGTACTTATCATAAATGTAAGACTTACCATCAAAACCACTACTTGCGATATGGTAATAAGTGTCGATACAAACTCAGTTGCAAAATCATAATGCACTGACGCTGTTCCTAATGCGTACATTCCAAACGCAATCATTAATAACATTGGCAATACACATATCCCTACTACTATCCACATCACATAGGACGATTTAAAACTTAAACTTTTTCCTAAAATTTTGGGCTGCAAACTTTTTTGCATTACGTCATTAGCCTTTGTTCTAAACCGCTCTTTCCACAACACTGAAAATAAAAGCTTAAAATTATTCATTGAAAAAATCTGCCTCCATTGTTGGTCTTGACGTTAATTCCAAAAAGATTTGTTCAAGCGATTTATCTTTATCACGAGATTTAATATCTTCAAGCGAACCTACCATTACCAATTTTCCTTCTTTTATAATTCCCACTCTATCACATATTTTTTCCACTACGTCAATTACGTGCGACGAAAAAAATACTGTGTTTCCTTCGTCTGCGTGCGCGCGCATTAACTTCTTTAAATCATATGCGCTTTGCGGGTCTAATCCCGTCAATGGCTCATCTAATATCAATAACTTTGGATTGTGTATTACCGCCGCTATTATCGCTATCTTTTGTTTCATTCCATGCGAATATGTCATAATTTGACTGCTTAACGCTTCTGTAAGTCCAAACATCTCCGCATATCTCTCACTTCGCTCTACACCCACTGCTTTTTCTACTTTGTATACACTACATATAAAACTTAAATACTCCCACCCCGTCAATTTATCGTATACTGCGTGATTATCCGATACATATCCCATCTCCATCTTCGCTTCAATCGGATTCGTCTTTATACTCTTACCATCAATATATATGTCTCCTTTATCTATCTTCAATATCCCCGTCGCCATCTTTATCGTCGTCGACTTCCCCGCTCCATTCGGACCCAAAAATCCGAATATCTCACCCCTCTTTACTTCTAAACTTATATCCTTAACCGCTACCGTCGCACTCTTTGCATACGACTTCGTTACGTTCTCTATCTTTAACATATTACTCCTTACCTCCTTTTATTTTTTTATTTATTTATTTTTATTTATTTTTATTTATTTTATTTTTATTTATTTTATTTTTATTTTTATTTTCACCAAAAGGATTTTTTGTAAAAAATCCCTTTGGAATCCCTTAAAACTTTCTTGTATTATATTTGCTATCCCTTAAAACTTTCTTGTGTTTTATTTGCTATGCCTTAAAACTTCTTTGCGTTTTTACTATTTATCAAGATTTATTTTTTTTATTTTTATATTTTTATCAAATTTATTTTATTTTTTATTGTTTATTTTATTAAATTATTGCTATTTATTTGTTTTTATTATCTATAAATAACTGTTTAAATGATTTATTTTTTTCTTCTCCGTTATTTGATGGAGAGTAATATATATGATTAGCCGCTTCGTTTGGCAGATACTGTTGTGGTACAAAACCGCCGTAATCGTGCGGATACAAATAATTATGTTTTTTGTCGTCATCGGTATGTTGATAGTTTACGTCCATTAAGTCATATGGAACAGTACAATCTGCATATTTTTCAACGTCAGCGGTTGCTAAATCTAAAGCTGTAATGACTGAATTACTTTTTGGCGCTCTACATACATAGATTATGGCGCAAGCGATTGGAATACGAGCTTCTGGCATACCGATATTTTTAAGGGCGTCTAATGCCGCTGTTGCCATTAATAGAGCGTTATGGTCTGCTAATCCTACGTCTTCGCAAGAGTGAACGATTAAGCGTCTAACAAGTAACATCGGGTCGCAACCCGCTGAAATAAGGCGCATAAACCAAAAAAGCGCTGCGTTTTCGTCGCTACCACGTAACGATTTGCAAAAAGCGGAAATCATATCATAATATGTGTCAGTATTGACGGATAATGGTTTTGATTGGCTACTTTCCGCTGCTATTTTTTGAGTGATTTTAACTATTTGATTTTCGTCTGGATTCGTAGTAAGCGCTGCAAGTTCTAAAATATTATAAGCGTTGCGTAAATCTCCGCCGCTAACTCGCGCTATGGTGTTTAATGCCTCGTCGTCAATTTGTATATTAATATGCGAAAAGCCTTTTGGACTATTTAACGCCTTAACTATTTCGCCTTTTATATCCGATTCGCTTAACCGTTTAAATTCAAAAACTCTACATCTTGAAACAATTGCAGCAGTCATCGAAACATAAGGATTTTCCGTTGTCGAACCAATAAAAATAATAGTCCCTTGTTCTATCGCTTGTAATACGCAATCGCTTTGCGCTTTACTCCAGCGGTGACATTCATCTAATAATAAATATGTTTTTATTTGTTTATATTTTCTATCCGCTGCTGCTTGTTCGATAATTTGTTTAGCGTCTGCTACTCCGCTTGACACAGCGTTAAGTTTTACAAACTTTGCGCCAGTGGAATTGGCGATAATATTAGCAAGCGTTGTTTTACCTGTACCAGGCGGCCCCCAAAATATACAACTGCCCACAGCGTCTAATTTAATTGCTCGACGAAGTAATGCCCCTTCGGCAACGATATGTTCTTGCCCTACAAACTCGCTTATTGAGTTTGGACGCATTCTGTCCGCTAACGGACTCATATCTACTCTTTCTCTGTCAAACAATGTTTCTTGGTTAAAATTATTCTTCATAATTTATTATTATAACATATCATTTTGCTTTTGTAAACTATTAAAAGCAAATTCAACTTTTTCATAATCTTCAATAATCACTACAAAAATAGTCCTATTCATAATAAAATTCAAAATATAATTTAAATTACTAAAATATAAATAACAAAATCTAAACCATTAATAATTTCGTCGCTATAATATTATTCACATTGATTTTACGCCTAATCTTTTTCATATATTGTCTTGCATAACGCAAACCATTCGCAACCATTACAAATTGTATAAAATAACTTGGATTTAAAGACATTATTTTCGATAATACGAACAAATTCGTTCCACTCTATACGGTCACCGCTATGTAAATTACACGCTTTCAACGTTTCATTATCAAATAATTCAACTTTTGATTTACTATTGCATCGTTTGCCATTGTAGACACTACATTCTTCAATATTTTCATCTATA
>JAVVUQ010000038.1:7726-14011 GCA_036653075.1 Clostridia bacterium
TATACTTTCATTTCTATTTATACTTTCATTTCTATTTATACTTTCATTTCTATCTATACTTCCATTTCTATCTATATTTTCATTATAATATTTTAAATCTTTCAAATCATTGCAAATAAATATGTTGTTGGGGCAATGCGCGCATAAATCATCTTCGCTATTGACAATTTCCACCATAGTAGTTGGATTTGCATTTAAGTAAGCAATGATTTTTTTCATATTTTCAACAAATTTTGTATTGTACCCATTTCCAATAAAGTTTTTTATGCAATTGCCGTGATGCGCCCTCAATTTAATATCCATTTTACCCTCAATTTTATTTATTTGCAATAATTTAAATTATCCATATTTTTAAATAATGATTATTATTAACCATTTATTTATTATATTTACCATTTATTTATTATAATTTGCCATTTATTTATTATATTTACCATTTATTCATTATAATTTGCGATTTATTTAATATTTGTTGTTATTTTACTGTTAAAGTTTGATAAATTAATCGTTATTATTATGTAAATTCAATTCGTCCATTTCTTTTTGTAGCAATTTAAGCATATCTGGAATTTTTATATGTTGTGGACACAAAGTTTCGCATCTTCCGCAATTTATGCAGTTTTTGGCTTTTTCTTTGTCGCTGATATTATTATTCCATTGTTGAATCGCACGTTTTTTATTTTCATACATTCCATATTCGTTCCAAACTGAAAAGTTATCTGGAATGCTCACGTTACTTGGGCAAGGCATACAATATTCGCATCCCGTGCAGCCCACTCTAACTCGTTTAGTGAGATTTTCTTTTACTTGTTTAATTGCATTTTTTTCTTTAGCTAAAAGTGGTTTAAAGGTTGAAAATGTTTTTACGTTATCCTCTACCTGTTCCATAGTTGACATTCCCGACAAAATAACTTTAACATTATCGTGTACTGCTACATAGCGTAGCGCATATGAAGCAAATGAAGCGTCTTTATCCAATTGTTTAAAGGGCAAAACAACGTCGTTAGGTAGTTTAGCAAGTAATCCGCCTTTTACTGGTTCCATTATAACCATAGGGATTCCCATTTTTTTTGCGTATTTGTATCCGCTTTCGCCTGCCTGAATTTTTGTATCCATATAATTATACTGAATTTGACAAAAATCCCATTTAGCGTATCTAAGTATTGTTCCAAATAATCGACGTGAATCGTGAAATGAAAAACCAAGATTTTTTATTTTACCTTCAGCTTTCTTTCTTAGACAAAAATTTACAAGGTCATATTTTAAAACGTGATTTTTCCAATAATCGCTGTCTAACGAATGTAATAAATAAAAATCAAAATAATCAACTCCGCACCGCTCTAATTGTTCGTTAAACATTTTTTCGGCATCATCTTTTGAATTTATCAGCCAAACAGCAAGTTTATCCGCTAAAAAATAACTATCTCGAGGATATGGAGCTAAAGCTTTTTTATATAAACCTTCGCTTTTTCCGCTATGATAAATATATGCGGTATCAAAATAATTGACTCCATTATCCTTAGCGTAACGCACCATTTTAATGGCTGTCGCTTCATCAATTTCACCATCTTCAAGTTTTGGAAACCTCATTCCACCAAACCCAAGAATTGAAGTTTTAATATTCAATTTTGGTAATTCTCTGTATTCCATATTATCTCCTTTGAAAAATTTATTTTATATTTAACATACTATCATCTTTATGTTAATAATTATTATTAAATTTCTACTTAATTCATTACAATCTTTGGTATTAACTTATTACTAACTTCGATTTTTAGCTTAACACTATCTTTATACTGTATTATACCATAATTTTCACAAAATGTAAAAAATAATTTGAATAATTATTGAAAAAATAGTTGACAATAAAAATAGTTGTGATATAATGTATTTAGCAATTGAGAGATGTGAGTGCTAACGGATGTGCGATTGCATTGCTAACGCTTAGATAACTCGATTGCCAATATATAAAATAATTCCAATCGGAATAGGAGGAAAATAATATGAAATATTATCCAGTAAAGAGAAATGACAATTTTGGTTTGTCGCTATTTGACACAGATTTCAACGATTTTTTCAAGCCGTTTTGGTTTGAAGATAATGAAAAAGCAGGATTGATGAAAACTGATATAAGTGAAAAAGATGGAAATTATGTGCTTGAAATTGATGTGCCAGGCTTTGAAAAAGGCGATATAGGATTAGACCTTGACAATGGTTATTTGACGATATCGGCAAATAGAAGCGAAAACAATGATGAAAAGGATAAGAAGGGCAATTACATTAGGCGTGAGCGCAGATATGGTAGCGCAAGTAGAAGTTTTTATGTTGGCGATATTTCAGAAAGTGATATTAAAGCTGCATACAACAATGGTATTTTGACAGTAACCGTACCAAAAGAGGAAAAACGCATACCTGAAAAGAAACATATTTCTATTGAGTAAATTTAAACAAAAAATATTAGTCATATAAGATTGTAGTCATAATAAATTTATTCAATAATTTATTTATTTAAAAAATATTATGGAGTAAGTCTTATGTTAGGCAATCGAAATGATTGATTAAGTCTACGCCAATCCTATAAAAAACCGCTTAAAAGGCGGTTTTTTTATGCAAAAATTAATAAAAGCAAATTGATATGGATTATTAAACTGAGCAAAATAAAGGCATAAAAAAGGCAAAGAATTAACTTTGCCTTTAAATAATAATGTATAATATTAATAATTTTAGATATTTTATTGTTTGTTATTCTGTTCGATGTCGTCATCTTCTATTTTTTTTGCGCTTTTGCGTTTCATTCCTGCATTTTCCATTCTATAATTTTTTCTATAAACGTTAGGGGAAACGCCCATAAATCTTTTGAACACTTTGGTGTAATAGCTTTGGTCGGAAAATCCCATAACCTTAGCTATTTGCGCTAAGTCGACTTTAATATCTTTCAAATATATCAAACTTTCCTCAATGCGAGTTCTGTTTAAGTAATCGATATATTTTTCGCCAGCTTTCTGTTTAAAGATTCTGCTAAAATATGAAGCGCTTAGAAATACTTTGTCTGAAACTTCTTTCAATGAAAGTTCTCTATTGCAGTTCTTTCTGATGTATTCTTTTGCAGAAGCTATGGTATAATTGATATTTTTGCCCATAACATCGCTTACTTCGATAAAATCGTTTACATATTTAACTATCAAATCGACAACGTCATCTAAATTTGACGCTTTATTTAATTCACGGAAAAATTCAACATTATCCAAGAAAAGTTCGAGAACGTTATCTTTATTCGAACGAGTGCGTGACATAATAACAGCAAGTTCGGTAGCTCTAAATCTAATAACTTCCAAGTCTTGTCCGCATAACAATAAAACTTCAGACATCAACTTTTTTACCGCTTCTAAAGCGCCGTTACGGTCGCCTGCTTTTAAGCAGTTTTCAAACATTGCTTCAGATTGGTAAGTTGTTGGAGCTGATTTTTCAGTTGATATTTTATCTCTCATTTCTTCTACGTCTTTAGATTCAGTAATTTCTTCTTCAAAGACAACTTCATCACCTTCAATAAAATTAGCTGAATTAACTTTAATCTTATCTAAGAATATAACTAATAAATCTCTAAGCGCATCTGCTTTTTCTTCAGTATAAACATCTAATTTCGCTAATACCTCTACCAACGCTTTAACTTCCATCTCATACACAAGCGCAAATTCAGATGCGTAATCTTCCTTAGTTTCCTCGCTTTCTAAAAAGTACGGTTGCGAAAACAATGCGCCTTTGTATTTTTTATTAATATAAATAGGCGCGCAAAGCAACGATAACCCCATTCTGCACACAACGGCAGTCGGCTCGTCTGTAACCTTAATCAATCTTGACATCGCTTCTAAGTGCGAATAACATTTACGTTTACAGTTATACGGACAACAATCTACCAAACAAGGCGATGTGAATAATCCATTCGTCTTAAGATAAAATATCTTCGCTCCTGTACAAGTTTCGTATAAATTTAAGGTTTCCATAATATTTTGTTTCATAATATCTTTTCTCATTTTTTCACCTCACGTGATTTCATAATATTATAATGCCAAATTTGAAAAATAATGTCAACTATTTTTATATACATTTAAAAATGTTGTATAATTATTTTTAAAATAAAAGAGGATAACTGACTATCTCAGTTTCCTCTTTTGATTTAATGCCTTTTTTATTAAGTGATTATTAAATTAATTGTCATTTTCACAACTTTTTCATAATTATTTCATAAAAAAACCGCTTTATCAATATTATCGTATATTACTAAAATTTTCATTAAATATACTTGATAATTCCTTGTTTTTCATTGGCTTTATATTACAAAACTATATGAATTATTAATTCAATCTTTTTATATTCGTTTATTAATTTAATCTTTTAGATATTAATCATCAATAACGCAATCTTCATATAATGGGAAACGAGATGTTAATTCCAAAATTCTTGCGTTCGAGCGTTCTTTTGCTTCTTCACGATTCTTTACTAAATCAGCGATAACTTCTCCTATTATTATCATTTCGGTTTCTTTCATACCTCTTGTTGTTACGCTTGGCGTACCAATTCTAAGTCCGCTTGTAACATTCGGGCTTTGTGTGTCAAATGGTATTCCGTTTTTGTTTGCGGTTATATGCACTTCGTCTAATAAATGCTCTAACTCTTTACCAGTAATACCGCTTTCTGTCAAGTCAACAAGCATTAAATGGTTGTCTGTACCACCAGAAACAAGTTTAACGCCATTATTCATAAGCGTCTTTGCAAGCATTTGCGCATTCGCTTTAACTTGCTTTTGATACTCTTTAAATTCAGGTTGTAACGCTTCTTTAAAGCAAACTGCTTTTGCGCCTATTATATGCATAAGCGGTCCGCCTTGTATTCCTGGGAAAACTGCTTTATCAATAGCTTTAGCATATTGTTCTTTACATAATATCATTCCGCCACGTGGTCCTCTGAGTGTCTTATGTGTTGTAGTTGTCACTACGTCTGCGTAAGGAATTGGACTCATATGAAGTCCTGCCGCTACTAATCCCGCTATATGAGCCATATCTACCATAAGCAATGCGCCACATTCATCAGCGATTTCTCTGAATTTCTTAAAATCTATCTCTCTTGGATATGCGCTTGCGCCCGCTACTATAAGCTTTGGCTTACATTCGTTAGCTATTCTTCTTAATTCGTCATAATCAATTTTACAATCTATTGGACTTACGCCGTATGGAACAATTGTAAAATATTTACCAGATATATTAACCTTGCTTCCGTGCGTCAAATGTCCGCCGTGAGCTAAGTTCATTCCTAAAATCGTATCGCCTGGTTGCAATAATGCAAAATATACAGACAAATTCGCTTGCGCTCCACTGTGCGGTTGAACGTTAGCGTGGTCAGCGCCAAATAACTCGGTCGCGCGATTTCTTGCAAGTTCTTCTGTCATATCTACAAACTGACATCCGCCATAATACCTTTTTCCTGGGTAACCTTCTGCATATTTATTAGTCAAATGACTGCCCATCGCCGCCATTACAGCTGGAGATACAAAGTTTTCGCTTGCTATTAATTCAATATTGTTGCGTTGACGTTCAAGCTCTAATTTGTAGGTTTCATAAACCTCAGGATCTGCCTTTTTAAGTGTCTTTAAATCTATCATATCTTCTCCTATTGCCGATTGTTACGGCATTTTATGAAAATTATTGTATATTTATGAAATTATAAATAATTTCTTAATATCTTTATTCATTTTTATTTATTATTCAATCCTTTTTCCTATCCTATTTCCTAATTGTGTCAACGGAATATATCCTTCAACCCTGTCCACAACCTTACCATTTTCAAAAAAACATACCGTCGGTACAGATTTTATGTCGAATATAACAAATAACTCTTTAAATTGTTCGGCGTCTAACATTCCAAATACTACGTATCCGTCAAACATCTCGCTAACTCCTTGCATTACGTCCTTCATTGCTCTACAAGGCGCTGCCCAATCAGAATAAAAATACACAATAACATATTTTTCGTTATTAATTGCTTTTTTTAATGATTGTAAATCAAATTTAATAATTTCCGCCATTTTTTCTCCTATCGTATGCTTTTTCTCTACATTTTCATAACAATATTGATTTTATGCTTTTTCTATACTTTTTAATAACAATATTAATTTTATGCTTTTTCTATACTTTTTAATATCAATATTAATTTTATGCTTTTTCTATACTTTTTAATATCAATATTTATTTTATGTTTTTTATTGACTTTTTCCTAATAGTCATTAATCAT
>JAVVUQ010000039.1:0-1171 GCA_036653075.1 Clostridia bacterium
TCTACTATTAAATCACTTCTTTATACTAAATATAATATTTATAACAATATAAATAGGTATACATAACTAATAATATCTAATAGCATAAAAATCGGCAAGAAAACTTTAAAATACCAATGATTTGTCTTATGCCTAAATACTACCATTCCTAAAGTCGAACCTATTCCACCAAATAATCCGATTACAAGTAATGCAGCTTCACTTATTCTCCATTTTTTATGCATACTTCTTTTTTTATCTATGTACATAATCGTAAATCCAATTATTGACATAATTATTGCAAAACAAATTAATATAATTTGATATATATTCATCTATTATCCTCACTTATATATCTTCAATTTTTTCTATCTATTCTTTGACCTTTATTCTATCTTATCTATTGTTTTATCTTTATTTTAATTTATTCTTTGATTTTCCTTATATCTTATCTATTGTTTTATCTTCTGTTTCTTTTTTCTTTACATTACTATCAATTGAATTTCTGTAAACTACATATTTACAAAATAGAAATTCAGTAACAAAATTTATCACCATCGTTATACCAAGTACAATATATTCGTTCCATCCAACGTTTGTCAAAGCATCTCCCCACCACGTGGATAATGGCGTGAATACAAGATAGTATGCCGCTACTTTTAACATCGCAATAGGTACGTTCGTCGCCGACTTAAAAGTAAACTTTCGGTTTATTGTAAAATTGTACAACACCGATATCGTTAACGCTATTATATACGCAAGCAAATACTCCATCTTGATTACTTCATTCAGTAACGTAAATGTCAAAATTTGCAAAAGCCCCGCTGTAATTGAAAATATCAAAAACTTTATCGAACGCATTATCTCATGTTTATTATATCTTATGTTTTTCATTTTTCTTCTTCCTTTTTTAAGAAACTTTTTGTAAAAAGTTTCTTAACTTCAAAAACTTTCACTGTTTGGTTATTTCTGTGTGTTATACATAAATTTCAACTTCAATAATTTTCACTGTTTGGTTATTTCTGTGTGTTATACATAAATTTTAACTTCAAAAACTTTCATTGTTTGGTTATTTCTGTGTGTTATACATAATTTTTAACTTCAAAAACTTTCATTGTTTGATTTTTGGTTTATTGTAAACTTTCATTGTTTGATTTTTGGTTTATTGTAAACTTTCATTGTTTGATTTTTG
>JAVVUQ010000039.1:1271-12211 GCA_036653075.1 Clostridia bacterium
GTTTATTGAAAATTTTGTTTATTGATTTTAACTTTGTTTAAGTTATTTATTTTTATTATAATTTTATAATAGCATATTAAATAAAAAAATGCAAACAACGTACAGCATTGATTTATTTTATTACTATTGTTTTTTATATAAACATATTTCCATATGTAATTAATAAGTGGCAAACAATAAAAATAATACATATACGTTCAGCAAATAATTTATAAATGATAAATATTAAGCCAACGTATATTAATAAACAATAAAATACATAATATTTATATTTTTTTGTATTGTAGTAAAGTATAGTAGTACAGTTTAAAGATGTTATCATATAAAAATATCAAAAAAACTGTAATTATTTTCAATAAATCCTTGACATTAATTAATTAGCGTGTTAAGCTATCCATACAAGAATGATACTCCTACTATAATGAATATAATTATAATATGAATAATTATTAAAATGAGTATAAAAAGAAGAATAGACGGGAAAATCTGAAAGTTTTGAAAGGAAATTTATAATGAATTAATCGTTAAGTCACAAAAGTGAAAACAAACTGACGATAATTAATACAATAATTTAAAGGAGGAACAATGAAGAAAAGATTTTATTTGCTTATTCTGTTTGTATTGACTGCAATTATGCTTATTGGTTGCACGAATGTAAATGGAAATCCGATTAAAAGTATCGAAGTAATGGATGTTAATTCTATGGTTTTTGAGTTAAATGAAAAAATTGACTATAAAAATCTTAAGATACGTATTACTTACGAAGACGGAACTACCAGAGAGCGTCAAGCATTCGAGTGGATGACGAAAGGATTGGACACGACGAAGTTGGGAGAAAGGGCGTTTACGGTAAAGTACGGAAAATTTATAGTTACGTGTAAGTATGAGGTGGTAAGTCAAAAGTACTTTACTATTAAATTTGATGTACAAGGTGGCAGCGATAAAGTAGAAGATCAAGAGGTATTTTACAAATCGACGATAGTAGAGCCAGAAGTTCCTTCCAAAGAGGGATTTATATTTTTAGGTTGGTATAATGGTGAGGTAGAGTTTGATATAAAAACGCCAATAATGCAAGATTACGTATTGACAGCTAAGTGGGCGTTAGATTTAGAAGAATATCAGATGTTTGTTATAAGAAAGATTAATATGATGGTTGAGTTAATTACTAAAGAAGTAGATTATATTCCAGCTGATTATATAAATATCATAAATATAGCGAATGAAGCAATAGCTGATATAATTGCAAGTTCTACCAAAGAAGAAATTGATAACATATATGGAAATATCCAATTTGCTATTAATAATATTCCAATGATACCGCAATTACTAACTATTAGATTCAATGAAATAATAGCTGGTGATTATTTTGTTGAAGATGCAGCTATTATTGAAGGCATTTATAATGAAGCGGTAGTAGCGATAGATGAATATAAAAATGGAGTACCTACTCCATATACAATTTATCTTAATGCTGTAAAGGCGATGGAAGAAGTATTTACGAAGGTGGAGGACATTGAGTTATCGGTGTTTATGAAAGCTTCAAGAATTAAAGATATGAAATTTTACGCAAATAATAAAGGCGAGATGTATTATACACCAATGCAATGGGAAGCGCTCAAGGTAATAGTAGCGGGTGAAGTTATTAATATTGAAAATGCTATTGGCACAAGAGAAGTGGCTAAAGCATATGCGGTGGCGTTATCAAAAATTGATGCAGCAGAAAGACTTGATGAAGGAAGGTATAATAAAGTAAGCGAGTTAGTTGTTGCATTAAATTCGTATGATATAAATAATTATTTTGTAACAGAATGGATGGAAATGAATGAAATTTATGAAGATGCGATATATGGAATAAGGACATATGAAGGTGGAGTTCCAAGCGTAGAGTACATAGTTTCGACAGCAATAGCGGCGATGGCTGAAGTTAACACGAAAGCTGAAGACAAGGCGCTTGCTGAAATAATGAAAGGCACACGTTTGAAAGATTTAGCGCAATATGCGCAAAGCAAAGGTGAAATTTATTATTCAAATGAAAACTGGACTGAACTAATGAATTTGGCGACGATTACAGCGGCGGAATATTTTAGTTATTGTGAAAGTACGCACGATGTAGCGAGTACATATGTTGACTTAATATTCCAAATAGATATGGTTGAGCATTTACCAGATCCAATGTATTCAAATATAGTGGCGTTAACCGTTTATGTAAACGGATTAAAATCAACAGATTATTTTGAAGCGCAGTGGATTGAAATAAATCAATTATACGTTAACGCAGCGGCGTTAATAAAAGCTTATGTTGAAGGAGAACCAAACCCAGAAACAATATGCGCAAACGCCATAGCGGCAATTGATGCGGTTTTAACTAAAGCAGAAGACATAGCGTTAGCAGATACAATGAAAGCTGAATATATAACAAGATTAGAAGCTTACGTAGGCAACTTAGTTGAAGCGAATTATACGGCGCAGAATTGGCAAAACATACAAAACATAATGAATGATGGAAAAGACTATATCAACAATACGCAGGGAACTGCGCAACTTCAAGCGATGTATGATAATATTATTGATAGTATTAACTCGATTGAAACAATTCCAGCAATATAGGAGGAACGTATGAAAAAATCTAAAAATCTAATTATTGTGCTTGCCATTATGATGCTTGCTATTTTCGTAATAGTAGGCTCAGCATGTACAAAAAACAAAGATAACAGTAAAGTTATAAACGACAAAAATCTTAATTTTTCTGTTATTGACGAATTGATTAAAAAAGATGTAAATAAAAACGAATTAAAGAATCAAGAAGTCGGTAACTTAGGTTATAAAGCCGATGATAAGGTATGGGTAGCAGTAGAAATAGAAGGCGAAAATTTAGCTGAATTATTTTTAAGCTCGCATAGGTACGGTAGCGTATCGGAATTAGCTATGTCTATTGAAGGATCTGAAAAGCTCAATTCAATGAGAGATAGTCAAATGGCAGTAGTTCAAGCGGCGCAAGAAGCAGGAATTAAAATGACAGTAAAACATTCATACACAACAGTTGTGAATGGTTTTTCAGCGCAAATTAAGTTTGGCGATTTAAATAAATTACGTAGTATTGCAAACGTAAAGTCAGTTGTAGTAGCTCAAAAATATGAAATGTCAAACGCAACAACGACATACACGAATGAAAAAATGAGTTCATATTTTGGCAAAAACGGTATGCTTTCAAATACAACAGGTTATAATGGCGAAGGAATGTTCGTAGCGGTTATTGACTCTGGAATGGATTATATGCATAGCGCATTTCAAACTGCTCCACAAACACCAGCAGTATCGCAAGAATACATAGAAAAAGTAATGGGCGCATTATATGTAAACAATAACTTTGGAATGTCATTTAGCGTAGAAGAATTATATAAATCTATAAAAGTTCCATTTGGTTTTGACTATGCAGATGGCGATACTGATTGTATTGCAGGCATTAGCACATATTTTAGAGATTTTGGAATGGAACACGGCACGCACGTTGCAGGCATTGTAGCGGGCGACGATGCTGTTATAAAAGGCGCAGCAGCTAAAGCTCAAATCGCAGGAATGAAAGTTTCAAGCGACAAAGACGGTAGCATATTAAATACCGATATGGTAGCGGCAGTAAACGACGCTGTTATATTAGGAGTAGACGCTATCAATATTAGTATAGGTCGCGCTTGCGGACCTATCGCAGAAAATGAACCTTCGATGAAATTTTTCAATGATGTTTATAAACTTGTAGACAAAGTTGGTATCGCTATATGTATTGCAGCAGGAAATGATTCATCATCAGCGGCAATAGTTGGTTTAAACAATACAGAAAACCCAGATTCGGGCGTTATTGGCGCGCCGGGTTCATATTTATCCACATTGGCAGCAGCGTCGATTGATGCAAATCCAACGCAGTACATATCCTTTAATGGAAAAGAAATGGTTATTACAAGCGCTGTAAGTATGACATCACAACCATATAATTTCTATGACATATTGGGAACGGAAAATGTTAAAAACATTGGTTTCGTAGTTGTTCCTGGATTTGGTACTATAGATGATCTTAAAGCAGTAGATGTAGTAGGTAAAATTGCAATTGTTAATAGAGGAAATATATCCTTTACAGAGAAAGCGGCTAATGCAGCGGCAGCGGGCGCAATTGGATGTATAATTTATAACAATGAAGCTGCTAATATTAGAGCTCAACTTGAAAGCTATGTAATTCCAACAGCGGTATTATCTATGGCTGATGGAAAGGTATTGGAAGCGGCAAAGAGCGGAGAATTGACAATTGATAAAGATAAAGAGTTTTATTCAATGTCATCGTTCTCATCGTGGGGCGCATTATCAAATCTTGATATGGGTATTGATTTAACAGCTCCTGGCGGCGAAATTTATTCATGTGTACCTCAATGGTATTCCATGATAAAAGATACAGATGATTATATAAATTTGAGTGGAACAAGTATGGCGAGTCCAAATATGGCATCGGCAGCGCTTGTTATGAAGCAATATTTAAAAACAGAATTTCCAGGCAAGACAGACAGCGAAATTCAAGCTATGACTTATCAAATTATGATGAGTACAGCTAAGATAGTACCTGATGGAAATGGAAATCCAGCTTCAGTTCGTAAACAGGGCGCAGGACTTATAAGTATTGACGATGCGGTAATGACAGATGCGTACTTAACAGTTACTGGCACAGACAGAACAAAATTGAATTTAGGTAGCGACGTTCAAAAGAGCGGTGTTTATACATTAAACTTCAATCTTGTAAATATTAGTGAAAATGAAGTAAAATATGATATAAGCGCATTAACATTTACAGAAAGCGCTGAAAACGGCAAAGTATTAGAACAAGCATATATGCTTGATCCAAGTTATGTAGTAACAGCTAAAAACGCAAAAATGAATGGCAATACTATTACAGTAGAAGCAAATTCAACAGCAAAGATTAAAGTGGTTATTACTTTAACTGAAGCAAACAAGAATTATTTAAACGAAACGTTTAAAAACGGTATGTTTGTTGAAGGTTTTGCGATATTGACAGCTTATAACAGTGGCGTAGATTTATCAATTCCTTGGATTTCATTCTATGGCGATTGGGATCATTTACCGATGTTTGAACCTACAAATATTGATGAAGTAAACGGCGCAAAAGTTCAAATGGATGCAAATAGTTTGAATTATTCCTTTGAAGTAGGAGATGGTTTAAGATTGACCACAGCGTTTGGACAATATAATGCGTGGTATTCAACTTCTTATGGAAAAGAATTGCCTAAAGCAGGATTCGATAAAATTGCAATAGGTAATGCAAGCAGAATAGCTGGATTAGATTTATGTATGTATCGTAATGCAGAAAAAGTTGAATTTAATTTTGTAGATGAATATGGCAAAGCTTATTATGTTGATGATACAGCGTATGATTTATATAAAGCATTCTCATATCAAGGACAACAACGTTTAAAAATAGAATTACAGTTTAATGGAGTTACTGGCTTAAGCGCTGAAGATTTTTTATGGGCAAATAACCAAACAGTAAACTTTGAAGTAAATGCTTACTTTGATATGAATAAAGGTATTTATGAAACATTGACATATCCTATTTATATCGATTATGAAAAACCAACGTTAAAGAGCGCAAAGTTAAATGATGTTGAAGGTAAAAAGATTTTATCGTTTGATGCGTTTGATAACCATATGATAATGAACTTTGCTGCATATACTCAAGGCGTAGACGGACTTGTAAAATTATCAGAATACGCAGAGCCAGTAGTTTCGTTTAATAGAAATGAAGTGAACCATTTTGATTATGATATTACTGAAAACTATAAAGATATAGTTGGTGGAAAACTTGTATTATTACTTAGAGACTATGCAATGAACGAAGTAAAGTATGAAATTGATTTAAATGCTGAAACCGAGGGTAAACCAATAGTTGAAGTGAATGACGAATCAAAATTCTTTACAAATGACGAAATCAAATATCTTGAAAAAAATGGTGTAAATTTCGCAACGAGCGCAATGCACCAAACAAGTTATATTGGCGGAAAAGCTAATGTAAATGCAAATGACGCTGAATGGGTTATTGAAAACGGCGTAGTTATAGCGTATAACGGCGTTGGCGGAGATATTGTTATTCCTGATGGCGTAACAAAGATTGGCGAAAGAGTATTTGCTGATAATAAGACAATTAAAACAGTTAAATTTAACGAAGGATTAAAAGAAATTGGTTGGGATTCATTTACAATGTGCAGCTTTTTAACAAGCTTACAATTACCATCAACGTTGGAAACAATTGGGAGAGAGGCCTTTAGCGGATGCAGAAGACTTACAGTTTTCGATTTTAATTCAACACCTAACTTAAAGCGTATTGGCAATTCAGCGTTTGTCGCAGCAGGTTTGAAAGAAATTGAAATTCCTAAAATCGATGGATTAGTAGTTGAAAGTAAAGCATTTTATGGAATGCTTGAATTGGAAAAATTGATAATTAGAGCAGACATTGTATCGGAAGATTCCTTTACATTAATGCCGAAATTAACACAAATGGATATTTACGGAAAATTGGAATTGACTGGTGATGCGGAGTTTACTTTAATGACAAACATAGAAGTAATAAACTTTTATGGCAATCAAGGTAATCTTGGTTTTGAAGCAACAGAAGTCGATCCTTGGGGCGGCATCAGTTATCGACAAAGTTTTGGTTTTAATAATATGCCAAAATTAAAGAAAGTTAATTTCTTTGGAGACGTAGAATCAATAAAAGGACAATCTTTCTCAGCTTGCAAAGAATTGACAGAAGTTGTATTCCACGGAAATCTTGGAACTATTGGTTATGAAAGTTTTGCTGGATCATCAAAACTTACACAATTTTCAGTTTCAGCGGATAACCCATACTTCTTTATAGATGAAACGACAAAGATTATGTATAATACTGATAAAACAGTTATGTATATGCCGTCAAGTTGGAATTTTGATGGAATCGTTGAAGTACCAGAAACGGTTACAACACTTAGAGAAAACCAATTTGCGCACTCAGCTAATATGGCTATGCCTACTGACGGAATTTGGGAAGTATCGGATAATCATTTTCAATTTTTCGTTGAAGTTTCTATTAGAGATTTAAGGGAAGAAAAGATGATTAAAGGCGTAAAACTTCATAAAGGCATAACAGTTATACCTAAATTTGCATTTTTTGATTGTGTCAGTATTGCCGATATAGATTATAACGGAGCGCAAATAGTAGAGTTTGGCAATAACTCTTTGACGGCAAGCGGAATAAACAGATTAGTTTTACCGCAAAGCACAAAGAAATTAGGGTATGGAGTTTGGGCAGGTTGTACTAAATTAACTGAAGTTATATTCAATGATGGCTTAGAAACAATAATAGGAGCATCATTTGAAGGCTGTACAGCATTAACAGAAGTGGTAGTACCAGAAATAGTAAGCGAACTTACTTGGCAAATGTTCTGTGATTGTACATCGCTTGTGAAAGTAACATTTGAAAATAAAAACATTAGCGAAATTCCTAATAGCGCATTTAGATCAACAAGAAGTCTTATTGAAATTATTGGATTAGACAATATAACAATGATAAATTATTCTGCTTTTTATGAATCAGGTATTAAGGAATATATCGTTCCAGCAACTGTTGAAATAATTATGCCTGGCGCATTCGAAATTTGTGATAATTTAACAAAATTAGTATTACAAGAAGGATCATTGACATCAGTAGTTGAAGATGCATTCCCGTATTGCGTATTACTTAAAGAAATTTATATTCCATCGACATTAGTAGATATCGACTTTGCAGTAGCATTTGAAGGATGCTCAGCATTAGAAGACTTTACAGTTAGCGAAAACAATACAAAATTTGCGTCATTTGGCGGAGCTTTGTATAACAAGTCGATGACAGATATGATTATGTATCCAGCAGGAAAAACTGACGCTTCATATACGACTCCAGATACATTGACAAGTTTAGGTCTTTATGTATTAATGAATACAAAACTTTTGAAAGAAATAGTTTTGCCAGAAGTTATTACAATTGACGATTTTGCATTTGTTGATTCAGGCGTTGAAAAAGTAATCGCTCCTAAGCTTTCTTACATCGGAGCATTTGCGTTTATGGATTGCGTTAATTTAAATCAAATTGACTTAACAAATATTGAACATATCGAACCATATGCATTTAAAAATACCGCATTAACAAACGTTGTTTTAGGTAACAAACTTTCATATGTAGGAATGGAAGCGTTTAGCAACTGCAAAGCGTTGACAAACATAACAATTAAAGAAAACGCTTGTGATTTTGACTTTTCAATGACATTCTATGGCGCTTTATCTTATACGGTTGTACTTGAAAATAACAATAAAAATTTCGTAATGTTTGAAAATGGATTATATTCAATAGACAAAACTATTTTATATAAATATTTTGGAACAGAAAAAGAAATTATAATACCAGAAGGCACAATGAAAGTATCTGCTGACGCATTTAGAGGAAACAACTCTGTTGAAACAATTATATTTGCTTCAACTATAAAATGTATTGGCGACAAGGCAGCTTATGGATGTAAAAATCTTACAAAATTAGTATTTAAGAGCGAATATGCTCCACTATTACAAGGATTCTATAATCAAGGCGAGAGCTTGTATCAAAACTTTGGAACAGAAAAACTTGTAGTTGAACACACAGGAAACGATTCATATAAAACTCCAGTTTGGATGAATATATGCTTATTGTTAAAATAATCAAATCGACTTATATCGCTTAAGCATCAGGTATTACGATAATAATAAAAAGCGAAATTAAGAAACTGACGGGGATAAAAAATATCTCCGTCAGTTACGATTTTATTAGCAAATAATACAAATATAAATAATATAAAAATAGCAAATAACATAGATAATTAAAAATAAAGTAAATAGTAAATTAATAGATAATTAAAAATTAATTATATGACAAAAAAACAAAGAATATAAAAATATAGAAAAAAAATATTTTAATTATAAAAAATAACTTGTTATTATATGCAACTTGTGGTAAAATACTATGTATAATAATGTAAATTATAACAAATTATCTAAGTTTATTTTATAGTAATAATATTAATACAAAAATACATTAAATAAGGAAAAATTATAAATGCTAAGTGATATTTTTAATGATGGTGAATTTGTACGAGAAATGGGCGATATATTGGATATATTGCTTATGCTTATACGTTCGCAAGTAAATGGACCTATTCAAGACAAAGCAAGACAAAAGAAACTTAAGTATATGGATATGAAAGAATCTCAACGTTCAGTAATTGCGGCGTTGTCAATAAATTATGAAAATATTTATAAAAATCATCAAAATATAGATGAAGTATCACGTGGCGCAGAACAAAATTCAAAAGATAATATTGAAATTGGACTTAATATGAACACCCTTTCTTCAAAAACAAATCTGTCTTATAATAATTTATACAAAATTGTAGATGAATTGATGAATTTAGATTACGTGGAAAGACATAATAGCTTAATAGATAGACGCCAAGTCTTGGTTAATTTAACTGAAAATGGACGAAAAATGTTGGACGAATTTGATAAATTTAGCTACCTTATGGCAGAAAAACTTTTCTTAAAATCTTTAACTCAAGACGAAAAAGTGGAAATGCGCTCTTTGTCAGTAAATTTAATTAAAATTATGCAGAAAATTAACCCTAATGTAATAGATTATTAATATAAATTTTTCCTAAATAATAAGCGTTATAAATATAAATTAATTTAAAATAATAAGCGTTATAAATATAAATTAATTAAAAAAAATTAGCGTTAATAATTAGCGTTATAAATACTGAAAATTTAATATTTACTATTGATTTATTTTACTGCATTAAAAAGGCGCATTATGAAATTAGAATATGAACTTATACGAAAAAATATAAAAAATGTTTACATAAAAATTATGCCAAATGAAAAAATAAGAATTACAGCTCCAATTAATATGTCTATTGATTCAATTGAAAACATTATAGAAAAAAAATCAAAATGGATTTATAACACATTAGAAAAATTAAAACATAAAGACAAAAAAATAATTCATAAATATATCGACGGAGAATTGTTTTATTATCTTGGAAATAAATATTATTTAAAAATAATAGAGAATCAAATTGGGAATAAAATAGAGAATAAAATTACGAATGAAATAGAGAATCAAATTGGGAATAAAATAGAGAATAAAATTGAAAATGAAATAGAGAATAAAATTGAAAATGAAATAGAGAATGAAATAGAGAATAAATTTAAAAACACAGAAAAATTTGCAGCAAAAAACTTACAAAAAAATAAAATTAATATAAAATCAAACGTTTCTATAATTGAAAATAATATTGTTGTTTTTCTTGGCGAAGGTTTTAGTTACAACACAGAATTTGTAAAGAAGTCACTGTTGCAATTTTATAAAACTCAGTCTACTACAATTTTTAATATATTACTTAAGCAGAATACTGAAAAGTTTAAATATTTTTTTAATGGCGAGTATACTTTAAAGATAAGGGATATGAAATCAAGATGGGGTAGCTGTTTTTCTACTAAAAATACTATAACTTTGAATAGAAAATTGATTTATGTACCGCAAAAGTATATTGAATATGTGATAATACACGAGTTAACTCATTTTATATATATTTATCACGACAAAAATTTTTATAAACTATTATCTCAACTGTTACCTAACTGGAAAATACTAAAAAAAGAATTAAACGCTTTTTCAAATATTTTTATTTAAATTTTTATTATATAATTAGATATATAAATGTTATTAATACATAATTGTATTATAAATAGGATATATTACAGCGTGCATTAGCATAGCAAAAATGAAAATAATTATATATTAATTAGATTTATAAATGTTTTGATGGATAATAGTTGACAAAAAAAAC
>JAVVUQ010000039.1:12311-13613 GCA_036653075.1 Clostridia bacterium
TATATATTAATTAGATTTATAAATGTTTTGATGGATAATAGTTGACAAAAAAAACAATTTCAATTATAATATAAGCACAAGATTATTTAATCTTGAATTTAATAATACCGCTGTGGGGTGCTTTGTAAATCAAGGCTGAGATTATACCCTTTGAACCTAAGACTATCAAAATATAATATTAATTGCAAAGAAATTTGTATTTATGATTATTTATTTTGTTTAGTATGCGCAAGGTAATACTTGTCGGGGAAGCAAAGAAGAACATTACTCCCTACAATATATGTGGGGAGTTTTTTTGTCTATTATTGGGGCAAAGAGTTATGAATATGTTAAAATTAAGTATAAAAGGATAGCATTTTGAGTATAAAATATTCTAATAATAGGATATTTTGGATTAGATAGTAAATAATAATTTAATTTTATTTATTAAGCAATATTGAAACAGTAATAAAAAATGCGAGAATAATATTAATTATAAGATATTTGTAAAAAACAATATAAATAATCGATGGCGCTGCCATTAATTATATAAACCTAATACAGCGGAAGGAGTGGTAATGACAACAATTCTATTTAAGCCTTTAAGCACATTAGAGCCTGATAAACAGGCAGCGGCGATATTTATTTATATTGCCTTTGCGCTTATAGTGGCGATAGCGGCAGTTTTGATAACTTTAGCTGTAAAAAAGTCTGACAAGCTTAAAAAAGCAGCAAAAATATGCGGAATTATATCCTTAGGATATGCGATAATCGTTTGCGCTGTTATGATGTATATGACTATTAAAACCGATGGTTTTGAAGGGGAAATTGCTTTTCCTATACTTGCTGTAATTGCCGCTATTATTGCCGCTGCAATTGCTATAGTTGTGGCGCACAATCGTTTTCCAACAAAACAAAAAATAGTATCAATTATCGGAGTAAGCGTAGTGGCAGTTGCGACTTTAGTTGCAGCGATATTATTATATAATTATTATATAAAAAATATTGTAGATGGCGGTTATTACGATATAAAGCAAGTAGAATTAATTATTGCGGCGTTAGTAATGATTTCTATTCCTATAGTAATAATGTTTGTTTTTGATAAACAAAAAATGAACGAAAGTACACGCTCGATAGTATTTGGCGCAGTTTGCGTAGCTATGAGTATGGCGTTATCTTATCTTAAATTTGTTAAAATGCCACAAGGTGGTAGTATAACTTTTGCGTCGTTAGTGCCGTTGATGATATATTCGATGATGTTCGGAGTTAAAAAAGGAGTACTTACTTGTTTTGCTTATGGCATATTACAAGCCTTTCAAGACC